>NZ_CAMKXG010000001.1 GCF_946477055.1 Lonsdalea britannica
AAGGCAAAGGGCGCTGGATTGCGCTGACGTTCGGAGAGAACGGACTGACGCCGGAAAATGGTTTTCACAGTCAGGCGGAAGTTGTGACTTTCGCTCGTAAAGCAGCGTCGCAGGTGGGCGCCACCCGCATGGATCGTCCCGAGTGGATCGCTGTGAATCCGCACGACGGTCGCGCTTACTGCACGCTGACCAACAACAGCAAGCGTGGTGAGACGGGTATGCCGGTGAACCCCGCCAACCCGCGTCCAAAGAACATCTATGGACAGATTATTCGCTGGGACGAACACGGCGACGCCACGGCCAGAGCATTCGAGTGGGATATGTACGCGCTGTGCGGCAACCCGATCGCGCACCCGGAGGGCGTCAATCGTGGTACGCCCAATATCACGGCGGAGAATACCTTTAATAGCCCGGACGGTCTGGGGTTCGACAGAGAGGGGCGGCTGTGGATTTTAACGGACGGCAATTACAGTAATACCGGTAATTTCGCCGGGCAGGGCAATAACCAGATGCTGGCGGGCGATCCTCTCAGCGGCGAAATCAAACGTTTCATGGTAGGACCGAAATCCTGTGAATTGACCGGTATCACCTTCACTCAGGACTATCGAACGATGTTCGTCAACGTGCAGCATCCGGGCGAAGAGGGCGATTCGCACTTTCCTCACAACAGCGTGCGGCCTCGTTCCTCGGTGGTGATGGTGACGCGGCAGGACGGCGGCGTGATCGGTGCGTAAGCCAGTGATTCAAACGTTGAGGTTAACATAACCTGCTTAGTGATGACCTGGGAGCATTGAGAAACGCTTTCACGTGAGCAAAAAAAGAGATGCCATTCGGCATCTCTTTTTACTTTTCAGCGGTCTCGCTTGCTATTGGGACGATAAGAGCCGCCTGGATTTTGGCACGTTACTCGGCGTTGGGCGCGTTGTCATCCCGCCGAACGAACTGAGACGGCTGGCGGTAATAACGTTGTTCTTCCCAGTGAAGCAGCGTTAGCGCGCCGCCCCAGCAGCAGCCGGTATCCAGCGCGAAAATGCCTTCCGGCGTGCCTTTGCCTTCCAGCGATGCCCAGTGCCCGAAGGCGATGGCGTATTCGCTCGGCACCGGTCCCGGCAAATTGAACCACGGTTTAAGCAGGGAAGGTGCCTGTGCCGGTGGCGTCTTGCACATCATATCCAGCTGGCCGCCGTTAAAGCAGTAGCGCATACGGGTGAAGACATTGGTGCTGAAGCGCAGGCGCGGCAGCCCGCTAAGCTCCGGCAGCCAGTTGTTCGGCATGTCGCCGTACATCGCATCCAGAAACAGCGGATAGCTGTCGCTGCTCAGGATGGACTCGACTTCGCGGGCGCACATCTGCGCCGTGTCCAGATCCCACTGCGGCGTGATCCCGGCGTGGGCCATCACCAGCTTGAGATCTTCATCGACCTGCAGCACCGGCTGGCGACGCAGCCAGTTGATGAGATCGTCGATATCCGGCGCGGCGAGCAGCGCCTCCAGCCGGTCTTTGGTTTTATGGCGGCTGATGCCTGCGTAAACCGCCAGCAGATGCAGATCGTGATTGCCTAAGACCATGCGCACCGAAGAACCCAGCGAGCGTACGAAGCGCAGCACCCGCAATGAGTCGGGGCCACGGGCGACGAGGTCGCCGGTCAGCCACAGCGTATCCCGCTCGGGGTCGAAAGAAACTTGCGCCAATAGCGCTTCCAGTTCAACGAAACAGCCGTGAACGTCGCCAACAAGATAGGTAGCCATAATTAGTGTATCAGTGAAGGGATTGCCAGACGGAATACCGGGATAGATTCCTCGAAAGTCTCACCCTGATGGTCAAGCATCTGGTAGTGGCCTTCCATCGTGCCCAGCGGCGTTTCGAGAATGGCGCCGCTGGTGTACTGGAATTCACTGCCGGGATGAATGACGGGCTGAACGCCGATCACGCCTTCGCCCTGAACCTCGGTCTGGCGTCCGTTGCTGTTGGTAATGAGCCAGTAACGGCTCATCAGTTTGACGTCGTGGCGCCCCAGATTGCGGATCGTGATGGTGTAAGCAAAGACGTAGCGATCTTCTTCCGGCGCAGACTGTGCTTCTACGTAAAAACTCTGAACCTGTATGCAAACTCGGGGCGCGTTAATCATGACGACAACTCCAGTTTATTCCTGCGCCGTAGGATGGCTGCTGAGCCAGTTAGCGAGCTTGCAATACTGCTCAACGGTCACGTTTTCTGCGCGATCGTTGGCGTTAATGCCCTGTTCCGCCAGTTGCTCTTGCGTAAACAGGTTGCCCAGGCTGTTGCGCAGCGTTTTACGGCGCTGATTGAAGGCTTCCGTGGTGATCCTGCTCAGCACGCGGGTATCGACCTGAGGATAAGGCGACGTCGTGTGCGGCACCAGCCGGACGACCGCCGACTCGACTTTTGGCGCAGGTCTGAACGCGGTGGGGGGAACTTCGAGTACCGGGATAACCTGACAGTAATATTGCGCCATCACGCTCAGACGGCCGTAGGCTTTACTGTTCGGCCCGGCGACCAACCGGTTGACCACCTCTTTCTGCAACATAAAGTGCATGTCGCGAATAGCCTGAGTATAGCTGAACAGATGGAACATCAGCGGTGTAGAAATATTATACGGCAGGTTGCCGAAAACCCGCAGCGGCTGGCCGATTTGCTGTGCCAGCTCGGCGAAGTCCACTTTCATGGCATCCTGCTGGATGATGGTGAGCTTATCTTTCAGCGTGGGGTGAACCTCTAGCCGTGCGGCCAGATCGCGGTCCAGCTCAACGACGGTAAAGTGATTCAGTCGTTCTCCCACCGGCGCGGTCAGAGCACCCAGGCCAGGGCCGATTTCCACCAGCGCCTGATCCGGCAGCGGGTGAATGGCAGAGACAATGCTGTCGATCACAAAGTGATCGTGTAAAAAGTTTTGCCCGAAACGCTTACGGGCGAAGTGGCCTTGGTGTACTCGATTATTCATTACGATTAGCAATCATTTTAATAGCAAGAGTTAGGGCGGTGCTGAAGCTGCCGGGATCGGCCTGGCCAGTGGCGGCCAGCTCCAGCGCCGTGCCGTGGTCGACCGAGGTACGGATAAACGGTAGACCCAGCGTGATGTTGACTGCCCGGCCGAAGCCCTGATACTTCAGAACCGGCAATCCCTGGTCGTGATACATCGCCAGCACGGCATCCGCCGGCTGTAAATATTTGGGTTGGAACAAGGTATCTGCCGGCAGCGGGCCGACCAGCTGAATGCCTTTCGCCCGCAGCTCATCGAGCGCCGGAATGATAACGTCCAGCTCTTCCCGACCCATGTGGCCGCCTTCGCCCGCGTGGGGGTTCAGGCCGCAAACGTAGATCGACGGGTTCGCAATACCGAACTTGGTCCGCAAATCGTGATCGAGAATAGTGATGACTTCGTGCAGACATTGGCGGTCAACGGCGTCGGCCACGTCTCTCAGCGGCAGATGCGTCGTCGCCAGCGCGACGCGCAGCTCCTCGGTCGCCAGCATCATGACGACCCGTTCGCAATGGCTGCGTTCGGCAAAGAATTCGGTATGCCCGGTGAACGGCACGCCCGCTTCGTTGATGATGCCT
This sequence comes from Lonsdalea britannica, assembly GCF_946477055.1. GTDB lineage: Bacteria > Pseudomonadota > Gammaproteobacteria > Enterobacterales > Enterobacteriaceae > Lonsdalea > Lonsdalea britannica_A. Next base: position 3,581 of record NZ_CAMKXG010000001.1, read on the forward strand.
TTGTGGACCGGACCGGTGACCAGCGCGGCAAATTCGCCCCGCAGGCAGCCGTCGCAGGCCTGTGCCAGCGTCTCGACAACGTAACGACTGTTCTCAACGTTTAACTGGCCGGGGACGACGGTCGCCGCAAGTTTGACCGGGAGGACGGTCAGCGTACCGGCCTGTTGAGGTTGCGCGGGCTGAGCAGGAAGATACTCCCGCACCGTCAGCGGGATATTCAGCGTCCGCGCCCGGCTCTCGAGCAGCGCGGGATCGGCGCAGACCACCAGCTCGACCGGCCATGCCTGTTGGGCCAGCGAGACGATCAGATCGGGACCAATCCCGGCGGGGTCGCCGGGCGTGATCACGATGCGTGGAATGCTGAGTTCACTCGACATTAGTTACTTTGTCCATCCATGACTTTAACGTAGGCGGCAGCGCGTTTTTCCTGCATCCAGGTCTGCGCTTCTTCCGCGAACTTACGGTTAAACAGCATACGGTAAGCGCGCTCTTTTTGCGCCGCGTCGGTTTTATCGACCTGACGAGTGTCCATCAGCTGGATTAGATGCCAGCCAAAGGAGGAGTGAACCGGCGGGCTCATTTCGCCTTTATGCAGTTTCAGCAGCGCATCGCGGAATACCGGATCGTAGACGTCCGGTGATGACCAACCCAGATCGCCGCCCTGATTGGCGGAACCCGGATCCTGCGACAGCTGACGCGCCTGCGCGGCAAAGCTGGTGCTACCGCTCTTGATCTGCTGAGCGACGTCCAGCAGTTTGGCGCGGGCCTGATCGTCCGTCATCATGACCGACGGTCTCAGCAGGATGTGGCGGGCGTGCATTTCCGTGACGGATACCGTTTTGTCTTCGCCACGGATGTCATTGACGCGCAGAATGTGGAAGCCGACGCCGGAACGGATCGGGCCGACGATCTGGCCTTTCTGTGCCTGCACCAGGCTTTCTGCGAACAGCGTTGGCAGCTCCTGCAGTTTGCCCCAGCCCATCTGACCGCCTTTCAACGCCTGTTGATCGGCGGAGTAGGTGATGGCGAGCTTGCCGAAGTCCGCGCCTTGATTTGCTTCTTTCACCAGACGTTTCGCCAGATCTTCGGCCTGATCGACTTCCTGCTGCGTCGGGTTTTCCGACAGCGGCAGCAAAATGTGGCTCAGATTGACTTCGGTATCGCCGGTATTCTGACTGGAAACCTGCTTGGCCAGCGCATCGACTTCCTGCGGGAGGATGGTGATGCGACGACGCACTTCGTTATTGCGCACTTCGGCGATGGTCATGTCTTTGCGGATCTGACTGCGGTAGGTGTCGTAGCTGATGCCTTCCTGCGCCAGTCGGCCGCGCATCTGAGCGACCGTCATGCGGTTCTGCGCCGCGATGCCGCTGATGGCGCGATCCAGCTGCTCGTCGGTGATCTGAACGCCCATTTTCTGGGCCATTTGCAGCACGATGCTGTCGACGATCAGGCGATCAAGGATCTGATGGCGCAGGGTGGCGTCATCGGGCAACTGCTGGCCGGCGCCTTGTGCGTTCAGTTTGACCGACTGCAGTAAGCCATTGACATCACTTTCCAGCACGACGCCGTTATCCACCACCGCGGCAACTTTATCAACGACCTGCGGCGCGGCAAACGCTGTCGAGACGCTCAGCGTCAGTCCCAGAATCAGTGCTTTCCAGTTGTTCATACCTTTCCCATTAAATGTCATCCGCCCGAAGGCGGGTTAAATGTTGATTTGCTACCGGTATTAGACGCTTATTGCGGCCAGAGTTCCCGGCGGTACACCATTAGAAAGAGCGTTGATACGGCAAAATACCGTTAGCGAGCATTTTGTCCGTGCCCAAACTGTAGTTACTGCTCAGACCGCGCAGTTCAAACGACACGCCCACTTTGTTGTCGTAGACGCTGCTGTTGGAGGCAGTGTTCCAGGTGGTGATCTTTCTTTCGTAGCCGACATTCACCGCCCAGCAACAGGTGGAATACTGCAGACCAATCAGCTGATCGGCCGGCTGGTTCATCTTGGTGTCGTAGTAGTACGCGCCGACGACGGCCCAGCGTTCGGACAGCGGCCAGCTGCCGGTCATCCCCACCTGAGAGATCCCCTGCTGGTAGGCCGGAAGGTCGCTGCTGCTGTTTAGCATGGACTGGATGTACTCCGCGCTGGCGTAGCGGTAGTTCAACTGCAGCATCCGTTCGCCGCCGCCGCGGTATTCCAGCACGGCGTCGCCGACCGTGAAGTTATCCACGCGCGCGTCGTACTGCGCGCCGCCGCGGATGGCCCAGCTATCGGCGATCTTCCAATAGGTATCGCCCGCCCAGGTCAGGCTGCCGTTGTGATAGTTGTTGTCGAGCGACGAGTTGGTGTTGCCGGTACGCGGACGCTCGAAGTAGTAAATCTGACCGAGCGAGGCGTTGAAGCGTTCCACCAGCGCGTCGTCGTACAGGCGGGTGGTGACCCCGCTCGCCACCTGGTTGGCGGAGGCGATACGGTCCAGGCCGCCATAGGTGCGGTCGCGGAACAAACCGGCATAGTCGCTCTGCAGCAGGGTCGAGTCATAGCTCTTTATGCGGCTTTGGTCGCGGTACGGCACGTAGAGGTACATCGCCCGCGGTTCCAGCGTCTGGGTGTAGCCCTTCGCCCAGTCCATATCCCGTTCAAAGACCAGCTTACCGTCCATTTTGTACTGCGGTATCACGCGGTTAACTGAGTCATCCAGTGTGCTGTTCTTAGGGTTGCTATTGTAGCTGGATAGGTTGCTTTGCTGATAGTGGGTCGCCATCAGCTTGGCTTCGGTATTCAGGCTCGCCCAGCCGTTGGACAGCGGCAGATTAAAGGTCGGCTCGGCGTGCAGTCGGGTCGCCGTCGGCATGTCCGGGTTGGCGTTGGTGAATTTCACCGCCTGCCCGTACAGGTGCATGTCGATGGGGCCCAGATCATTAAGGTAGTAGTTCATGTCGAGCTGCGGCTGCGCGCGGTAGACATCCGGGGTTCTGCTGAATATCTGGTAGCTGCGCGTCGACAGCGTGGCGTCGAAGTTGCGGTCGGCATAGCCAGCGCTGAACTTCTGGGTGGCATAGCCATCGGTGGTGGAGCCGTATTTGGACTCCAGATCGGTAAAGTAATACGGGTCGCTGACCTTGGTGTAGTCAATGTTGAAACGCCACACCTGATTGAATACACCACTGTGTTGCCAGTACGTCAGCCAACGGGTGGTGTTGCTGTCTGCCTCATAGGTGCCCGCTTTGATCTCTTTGTCGTACTGTTTATCGTTCGGCAGCCAGTCCAGCTCGAACACGCCAGCGCCTGCGCGGGTCAGGTAACGGAATTCGTTTTCCCATTGCAGCCCACGCTTGGTCTGCAGGTGCGGCGTAATGGTGGCGTCGAAGTTCGGAGCGATGTTCCAGTAGTACGGCGTAATCAGCTCAAAGCCGTTGTTTTTGCCATACTTGGCGCTAGGGATCAGGAAACCGGAGCGGCGGCGATCGCCTACGGGGAGCTGAAGATACGGACTGTAAAAAACCGGTACGCCAGCGATGCGGAATCGTGCGTTCCAGATTTCGGCCACTTCTTCTTGCCGGTCATGGATGACTTCTGAACCCACGACGCTCCAGCTGTCGTCACCCGGCAGGCATGACGTGAAGGTACCGTTTTCCAGAATGGTGTAACGATTGTCGTCACGCAGCTTCATCTTGTTGGCATCGCCGCGGCCTTGACGTCCGACCATCTGGTAGTCGCCTTCGTAGACATCGGTGTCTTTGGTGTTCAGGTTCGACCAGGCTTTAGGCCCTTTCAGGATCACCTGGTTGTCATCGTAATGAACATCGCCGGTGGCGGTTACCGTGCGGGTCGGGTCAGTTTTGCCCGCCTGCTGTAACTGATTCAGCTCGACTTCCTTGGCGGTCATCACCCGGTTGCCTTGCTCAATATTCACATTGCCTGTGAATACGGCGTTGTCGGGGTAGTTCGCCTGGGAGTGATCTGCCTGGATGTGAACGGGCAGCTGGCCGGTATCGCCGGTCACTAGCGGACGGTTATACGTCGGTACGCCGAGCATACACTGAGAGGCGAGGTCCGCCATGGCTTGCTGGCTGTAGAGCGCTGACCACACTAACGAGGCCAGCAGAGTTGGGAAACTTTTTTTCATACGCGGTATCAGGTGTTCCGTCATCAGGGGCATCATGCCGGCAAACCGTCAGAGACTATATCACGCGCTGGCGCAGTGCCAGTGCTAAATCCCCGCCGTTTTCTACGCGCTGCCGTTAGGAGCAAAGATAAATGACGGGTATGATAAAGCAATTTTTAGCCGACGGCATGAGGATTTGAGGAGTATATGCGCTATTGGGGAAAGTTGCTGGGGCTAGCTATGGGCGCAGCGTCCAGCGGTGGCGTCAGTGCGGTGATTATCGGGCTGCTGGTGGGTCATTTATTTGACAAAGCCCGCTCGTCGCGTCGACGCACCGCTTTTTCCGCGCACTCCTCTCGGCAGGCGTTATTTTACATCACCACGTTTCAGGCGATGGGCCATCTCACCAAGTCGAAAGGCCGGGTGACGGAGGCGGATATTCTCGCCGCGACCCATGTGATGGATCGGCTGGAGCTGCGTGGTGAAGCGCGTAACGCGGCTCAACAGGCATTCCGCGAAGGAAAATCCCGTCAGTTCCCGGTGCGCGGCAAGCTGCGTAAACTGCGCGATGTCTGCATCGGCCGTTTCGATATGGTTCGCCTGTTTCTGGAAATTCAGCTGCAGGTCGCCTTCATCGACGGCGCGCTGCATCCCAATGAGCGTCGGCTGCTGTATGTTTTCGCCGATGAGCTGGGCGTGACGCGGGCGCAGTTCGAACTTTTTCTGCGAACGATGGAACGCGCGACGCAACAATCGCATGCTCAGTCGCAGCGCGGCAATAGCGGATGGTCACAGCAGAACGGCAACGCGCATCAGCGTCGGGGACAGTCATACAACGGGCATTCCCAGCATCAGCGGCCGCCGGTACCGCCGCGTGGACCGACCGTGGAGAGCGCCTGCCGGACGTTGGGCGTGCGCTCTCATGATGATGCGGCGACGGTGAAGCGGGCTTATCGCAAGCTGATGAGCGAACATCATCCGGACAAGGTGGTGGGGAAGGGGCTGTCGCCCCGGATGATCGAACTGTCCAAGCGCAAAGCGCAGGATATTCAGGCGGCCTACGAATTCCTCAAGGCCCACAAGTTCTCGCGTTAACGTTTCCTCGCTTCCCCCGTCTTTCTCGACGACCTCTCTTCCTGTTGTTACCTAACGTTTCGTCAAAAATCCGGTTCGCAGCGAAAATGCATCGGCTCATGCGATGCCGGGTGGGTGATAAACAGTTCCTGCGCGTGTAACTGCAAACGCGACGCCATTGCCCGTGCGGCGGGCGGCGCGTAGAAACCATCCCCCAGAATCGGGTGTTCGATAGCCAGCATATGCACCCTCAGCTGATGGGAGCGGCCGGTGATCGGCATCAGTTTCACCCGGGTCGTGCCGTCGTCATCGCGAGACAGCACCTCCCACAGGGTTTGCGCGGACTTGCCCTCAGTGAAACAGACTTTTTGCTTGGGACGATTGGGCCAGTCGCAAATCAGCGGTAAATCGACCAACCCCTCGTCCTGCGCCATATGTCCCCAAACTCGGGCGATATAGGTCTTTTTCGGCTCACGTTCGCGGAACTGGCGTTTGAGCTCGCGCTCGGCGGCTTTGGTCAGGGCAACGGCAATGACTCCGCTGGTCGCCATATCCAGGCGATGAACGGATTCAGCCGACGGATGTTCAGCCTGAATCCGACTCATGATGCTATCGCGGTTTTCCGGCGCGCGACCGGGAACGGACAACAGGCCGCTGGGTTTGTTGACCACCATCAGATGGTCATCCTGATACAGCACCTGTAGCCAGGGTTCTTGCGGCGGGTTATAGGGTTCCATGACTGGCTCCGAGCGGGCGGCAAGGGGGTTCCCCTGCCGCGTGAGTGATAAGCGCCATCATGCCGCTGTTATTGGTGTGAAACCACGACCAGACGGATGGCGTCCAGACGCCAGTTTGCCTGTTCGAGATTCAGCAGCACCTGTTCCCGCTGGGTTTCCAGCGCCTGTAACTCGTCTTCGCGGATGTTGGGGTTGACCGCTTTGAGCGCCGTGAGGCGTTCCAGCTCGTGCCGCAGCGCTTTATCGGCGAACTGGGTGGCCGTCGCAATCACCTTCTGGGCCTGTTCGGCGACCAGCGGCTCCGCTTTTTGCAGCATGTCATGCACGTCAGGTTGGACGGCGTTCACCAGTTTGCTGGCGGTGTGGCGGTTGACCGCGGCCAGCTGGCGGTTGAAGCTTTCGAACTCCACCTGTGCGGCCAGATCGGTGCCTTTGCGATCCAGCAGGATGCGTACCGGCGTCGGCGGCAGGAAACGGGTGAGCTGCAGTTTTTTCGGCGCCTGCGCCTCTACCACATACACCAGTTCCGCCAGCAGCGTGCCGACCGGCAGCGCTTTGTTTTTCAGCAGTGATACGGCGCAGCTGCCGGTATCGCCGGACAGGATCAGATCCAGTCCGTTGCGGATGAGCGGGTGCTCCCAACTGATGAACTGGGCGTCCTCGCGGGACAACGCCTGCTCGCGATCAAAGGTGATCGTGCAGCCGTCCTGAGACAAACCGGGGAAGTCCGGCACCAGCATGTGTTCCGACGGACGCAATACGATCAGGTTGTCGCTGCGATCTTCCTGATGGATACCGATGATGTCGAACAGGTTAAGCGCGAAGTTGACCAGCGTGACGTCGTCGTCCTGCGCGGCGATATCGGTGGACAGTTTTTTCGCCTGTTCGCCGCCGTTGGAATGCATTTCCAGCAGGCGGTCGCGACCCTGTTCCAGCTGGGCTTTCAGCGCATCGTGCTGCTCACGGCATTCGCGAATAAAGTCGTCGACGCCGTCCTGCTCTTCCGGATGAGCGAGCAGGCCGATCAGACGATCGTAATGGCTGTCGTAAATCGAGCGGCCGGTCGGGCAGGTATGTTCGAATGCGTCCAGACCTTCGTGATACCAACGGACCAGCAGCGCCTGCGCGGTCTGTTCCAAATAAGGCACCAGGATTTGGATGTCATTTTCCTGACCGATACGATCCAGACGGCCGATGCGCTGCTCCAGCAGGTCAGGGTTGAACGGCAGATCGAACATCACCAGATGGCTGGCGAACTGGAAGTTGCGGCCTTCGGAGCCGATTTCGGAGCAGATCAGCACCTGAGCGCCTTCCTCTTCCGAGGCAAAGTAGGCGGCAGCGCGGTCGCGTTCCAGAATCGATAGGCCTTCATGGAATACCGCGGCACGGATGGCTTCACGCGTCCGCAGCGCCTGTTCCAACTGCAGCGCCGAGGCGGCTTTGGCGCAGATCACCAGCACTTTCTCATCGCGATGGCTGGTCAGGTAGTCGAGCAGCCACTCTACGCGCGGGTCGAAGCTCCACCAGGTGGCGTTTTCATCTTCGAACTGCTGATAAATTTGCTCGGGGTACAGCATGTCCTGAGCGCGCTTCTCGGAGGTTTTGGCGCCGGACATGATGCCGGAAACCTTGATCGCCGTCTGATACTGAGAAGGCAGCGGCAGCGGGATAGTCTGTAGCTGACGTTCCGGGAAGCCTTGTACGCCCTGACGGGTATTACGGAACAGCACGCGGCTGGTGCCGTGGCGGTCCATCAGCAGGGTGATGAGCTCTTCGCGCGCTGAACGCGCTGCATCCTCGTCCGAGGCGTTGATGGCTTGCAGCAGTTCGCTGATGTCCTGTCCGCCCAGCAGCGACGTCAGCGCCTGAAGATCCTCCGGGCTGGCCTCGTCACCGGTCAGCAGCTGGGTCACCGCATCGGCCACCGGCTGATAGCGCTGCTGCTCAGCCACAAATTCGGCGTAGTCGTGGAAGCGGTTCGGGTCCAGCAGACGCAGACGGGCGAAGTGACTTTCCTGACCGAGCTGTTCCGGCGTCGCGGTCAACAGCAGAACCGCCGGGGTGACGCTCGCCAGTCGCTCGATGGCCTGATACTGCGGGCTCGGCTCGGCTTCGCTCCAGGTGAGGTGATGCGCTTCGTCGACCACCAGCAGGTCCCAGTTGGCGTTGGCCAGCTGTTCAAAACGTTTCGGGTTGCGTTGGACAAAGCTCAGCGAACAGATGATCAGCTGCTCGGTTTCAAACGGGTTGCTGCTATCCAGCAATGCTTCGGCGTAGCGCTCGTCGTCGAACAGTGAGAACAGCAGGTTGAAGCGGCGCAGCATTTCCACCAGCCACTGGTGCTGTAGGGTTTCCGGCACCACGATCAGTACGCGTTCGGCACGGCCTGACAGCAGCTGTTGATGGATGATCATCCCGGCTTCGATGGTTTTTCCCAGACCCACTTCATCCGCCAGCAGAACGCGCGGCGCATGGCGCTGGCCGACTTCGTGCGCGACATACAGCTGGTGGGGGATCAGGCTGGCGCGCATCCCGCGTAAACCGTTCCACGGCTGCTGGGCCTGAGCGTGCAGGTGCTGACGGGCGCGATAGCGCAGGGCAAAGCGGTCCATCCGGTCAAGCTGGCCGGCGAACAGGCGATCCTGCGGCTTATTGAAGGTCAGCTTGCTGTCCAGAAACACTTCGCGCAGCAGGGCGGGCGTTTCATCGTCGAGCCGCAGGCCGATATACGTGCGCAGACCGTTTTCGTCGATGATTTCGTCGACCTGCATCTGCCAGCCCTCATGGCTGGTGACGGTATCGCCCGGATTGAACATGACCCGGGTGATGGGGGCATCATTGCGGGAGTAGAGGCGATTCTCGCCGCTGGCTGGGAACAGCAGGGTAACCATTCTGGCATCAACCGCCACTACCGTTCCCAATCCTAATTCGCTTTCTGTGTCGCTGATCCAGCGCTGACCAAGTGTAAAAGGCATATGTGCTTAGCTCGATACTCGTCGTTGTCGAAAATTGTCTGAATGACAGTCATTGTCGGCCGCCCTGCCGGGAAAAAGGCGTAAATGCTGCATTGCCCGTCGTGGTATGGCAGGCGCCCGGTCGGCATGACCCGTGTTGTTATGTGTGAGTTAGCGATGTCCGCCGTCATTTGCGAGCGCGCTGACGGCCTGTCGGCGCGATAGGCGAAAGTCGCCCCGCTACGTGTGCGCCGCTCGCGCATTCGATGACGTTGGCCTGAAAGGCCTGCGCTAGGCGCCGTCCTGCGCGGATACGGCCCGAATCTGAATGCATGGGCTGACGACAGCGCAAGGTCTTATCGAAAATACCGCCGGATTCGGAAAGGGCGTTATGGTACTGGATGGACGCGCGTTCGTCACCTGCCAAACCGCCGTCGGTGCATCAAAATAGCCCCATTTGTCCGGTGACCAGCATCGTAAAATCGTCGTGCAGGAAGGGCAAAATCCCATCCGCCACCGGCTGTAGCTGTTTCTCGACGTAGTGTGGGTAATCCAGCGGCGAATGGCGAGTTTCCAGCGGTTCAGGCCCGTTGACGGTCATGACGTAGCTGATCCAGCCGCCGTTTTGATACTGGAGCGGACGCCCATGCTCACGGTTGTACTCGTCGGCCATTCGGGCGGCGCGTACCTGAGGCGGAACATTGCGCTGGTATTCGCTGAGTTTGTGGCGTAGCCGCTTGCGGTAGACCAGCTGGTCATCCCACTCGCCGTCCTGCGTTTTGCGCACGTACTCGCGCACCCACTCCTGATAGTCTTCGCGCCGGAAAATCCGCGCGTAGAGCTGCTGCTGAAACTGCTGCGCGAGAGGCGTCCAGTCGCTGCGCACGGTTTCCAGCCCTTTGAACACCAGTTGCGGCTCGCCGCTGGCGTTCAACGTAAGTCCGGCGTAGCGCTTTTTACTGCCCTGTTCCGCGCCGCGAATCGTGGGCATCAGGAAACGCTGATAATGGGTTTCGTACTCCAACTCCAGTGCGCACTCAAGACCCTGAGTCTGCGCCAGATGCTCGCGCCACCATGCGTTCACATACTGCACCAGTTCCCGGCCGATGGCGTCCGCTTCCTGATCGTTGTGAGCGTGATTGAGCCAGACGAACGTCGAGTCAGTATCGCCGTAAATCACCTGATAGCCGCGCGCTTCAATCAGCGCCTGCGTTTGCTGCATGATGTCATGCCCGCGCAGGGTGATGGAGGAGGCCAGTCGGGGATCGAAGAAACGGCAGCCGCTTGAGCCCAGTACGCCGTAGAAGGCATTCATGATGATTTTGAGCGCCTGCGACAACGGCTTGTTGCCGCTGCGTTTCGCCGCCTCGCGTTCCTGCCAGATGCTGTCGACAATCGCGGGCAGACAGTGCTGCTCGCGGGAAAACCATGCGCCCCGGTAGCCCTCAACCGCATGCTGTTCGTCCGGGTGCCGCATCCCGACGGTCAGTCCGACGGGGTCGATCAGAAAGGTGCGAATGATGGAGGGGTACAGGCTTTTATAATCCAGTACCAGCACGGAGTCGTACAAGCCCGGACGGGAGTTCATGACGAAGCCGCCGGGACTGGCTTCCGGTGGGATCTCGCCAAGGTTGGGGGCAACGAAGCCTGCCCGGTGCATCCGGGGCAGATAGAGATGGGTGAACGCCGCCACGGAGCCGCCGCTGCGGTCTGCCGCCAGACCGGTGAGGCTGGCGCGTTCCAGCAGGAACGGCAGTAGTTCGGTCTTGTCGAAGATGCGCGTGACCAGCTCGCAGTCTTTCAGGTTGTAGTGGGCGAGGGCGGGTTTGTCTTCGGCGAAGCGACGGTCGATCTCATCCATCCGCTGGTAGGGGTTATCCATCGCCTTACCCTCGCCCAGCAGCGTCTGCGAGACGAACTCCAGGCTGAAAGAGGCGAAGTTCCAGGTGGCGGACTTGAGCGCTTCAATACCGTCGACAATCAGTCGTCCGGGCGCGCTGGCGAAAAAGTGCCCCTGTTTGTAGCCGTGTTCCCGCCACTCCAGCTCCGCCTGCTGACGGCCCAGCCGCAAGGGAATGCCGTAGCGTTCGGCGTGTTTTTGCAACACCCGCAGGTCGAACTGCACCAGATTCCAGCCGACGATCAGATCGGGATCGTACTGCTGGATCCAGTGGTTGAGCTGCTCTAGCAGCTGGGGGCGGCTGGTCGCATACGTCAGCGTGAGGTCGCCCGCGTCAGCCGGGTTGCCGTTGGGCGGACCCAGCATAAACACCTGCCGCTGGCCGCAGCCTTCAAGACCGATGCAGTACAGCTCGCCGTGGCGGTTAGTTTCGATATCCAGCGACACCATGCGCAGCGGCGGACGATAGTGCGGTTCGGGTTTCATTCTGGCATTGATGAGACGTCCTTCCGGCCCGGCGTCGCCATCGAACCAGACAGGCGCCGTAATGAAACGCTCCATCAGGAAACGCTCTGGCGGGCGAATGTCCGCTTCATAAACCGGTATGCCGACCTCCTGCAGCCGTTTCTCAATACGCTGTAGCTGGCGATATTGCGGGCAGTAGAGGCCGAGCAGATCTTCGTGGTGGAAACTCTTCATCCCCAGCGGATGCAGTTCGGCCTTTCTCTCGCCGCTCAGCGCGGCGCGGACGTCCGCTTCGTGTCGGGCCGGAACGAACGCGACGGCCTGTTGCAGAGGAAGGCGCACCCGCTGCGGGCCGTCATCGGTGGCGAGCCAGAACTCGACCTGAATGCCGGCCGGCGTATCTTGCCAATGACGGGTGAGCACAAAGCCCTGACGCGGGGAGGAAGCAGTCATAACCTCAGGCCGTATGAAGAAGAAAGTCGTCATTAAGTGTGGTTATTTATACAGTGGTTGTCCAGCCTTTTTCGCCTGCCACCTGGTGAGGCAACGCTGACAATCGCGGTGCGTCCGGCGTCCGAATGATTGATTTGTCTTATGAATGCCGGGGCAATATGCGCACCATGCGAAAGCAGCGCAGGGTGCTTGTGGTGCAACTGACGCCCGTCGCCGCCGTTTAAGGCAATCACTTCCTGTTATGTCTGATTTATTAATTGATTAATAACGTGTTTATCCGCCCCGGCTTATTGGCATGGTAATTGCTGATTTTCCCATTGTGGTGCGGGTTGTGCCCGTGCGCATTTTTGCTGGCTATAGCCCTATACACAGCTTCATTTCACGATGGGAACGTAACCCACTATTCATTGACGAGGCGGAACATGAAGAGAAGAGTTTTCAAAACAACGATAGCGGCAGTCTGTGTGTCCTCTGCGCTGGCGGCCGCGAATGTCATGGCGGACGAAGTCAAAATCGGTGTTGTGCTGCCCTTGAGCGGCGCGTTGAGCGGTTATGGCCAGCCTTCTCAGAAAGGGGTGGATCTGATTAATGCCATGGAGCCGAAGCTGGCGAACGGCGACACCGTCAAGCTGATTATCATCGATGACAAGAGCGACAAGGTGGAAGCCGCCAACGCCATGCAGCGTCTGGTCTCCAGCGACAAAGTGGATGCGGTGATCGGCGAGGTGACGTCGACCAATACGCTGGCGATGACCAAGATGGCGGAAGACACCAAAACGCCGCTGATTTCCCCGACAGCGACCAACGACCGCGTCACCCGCAATCGCGAGTACGTCAGCCGGGTGTGCTTCTCCGACAGCTTCCAGGGGGTGGTCGGCGCCAACTTGGCCAGCCGCGATCTGAAGGCCAAGAAAGCGGCCATCATGTTCGACAGCAGCAACGACTACTCGGTCGGTCTGGCGCGCGCCTTCCGCAATCAGTTTGTGAAAAACGGCGGCACTATCGCTGTCGAAGTGCAGGCGCCGGGCGGCAGCAAAGATTTCAAAGCGCAGCTTTCCACCGTGAAATCGCATAACGTCGATATGATCTACATGCCGATTTACTACACAGAAGGCGCGCTGATTGCGGTACAGGCCAAGCAGCTGGGACTGAAAGTGCCGGTGGTGGGCGGCGATGGTCTGGCGGCCGATCCGATCTTCTTCAAACTCGGTCAGGATGCAGTGGAAGGCTACATGACCACCGACTACTACTCGCCGAATGCGAAAGAGCAGACGCCGGACGGCGAGAAGTTCATTCAGGCGTGGACCGCCAAATATAAAGAACCGACCCACACCTGGGGCGCGATGACGGCAGACGCCTACAAGATGATTATTGCGGCGATGAACAAGTGTAGCGACCCGCACGACCGCGTCTGTGTGAACAAAAACCTGCGTGCGACCACCAACTTTACCGGCATTACAGGGACGCTGACCCTGAAAGGCGGCGATGCTATCCGCCCTGCGGTCATCAACGAAGTCAAGAACGGGCAGCTGGCGTTCAAAACGGTGGTCAATCCTTAATCGGTGGGATGTAGTAAGGAGCGCACAATGGATTTTGCCGTTTTTTTACAGCAGGTGGTCAATGGCATGAGCCTTGGCAGTATGTATGCGCTGATCGCGATTGGTTACACCATGGTGTATGGCGTACTACGGCTGATCAACTTCGCCCATGCGGATATCATGATGGTCGGCGCCTTTCTGGCGCTGATCGCCTTTACCTCCTTCGGGCTGCCTTTCGGGGCAGCGATTCTATTCTCGGTGCTGGTCTCGGCCCTGCTTGGGGTCGCCATCGATCGCATCGCCTATCGCCCGCTGCGGCAGGCGTCCAAAATTTCCATGCTGATCACCGCAATCGGCGTCAGCTTCTTTCTGGAGAACCTCTTCAACGTCGTATTCGGCGGCAGCCCGCGATTCTTTGAATCGCCGCCGTTTTTCAACAAAACAGTGACGATCGGCCACATCGTGATCACGCAGGTGGCGTGGATGGTGCCGCTGATCACCTTGGTGCTGTTGGCGATCATTCTGTTCATTCTGTACCGCACCCGACAGGGGATGGCGATCCGCGCGGTGGCATTTGATGTGAATACCGTTCGCCTGATGGGCATTGATGCCAACCACATCATTTCGCTGGTGTTTGCGCTAGGGAGCGCGCTGGCGTCGCTGGGCGGCGTGTTCTATGCCATCAGCTACCCGACCATCGATCCGCTGATGGGGGTTTTGATCGGCCTGAAAGCTTTCGCCGCGGCGGTATTGGGCGGAATTGGCAGCGTGACCGGGGCGGTCATCGGCGGCTTTATTCTGGGCTTTACCGAAGTGGTGGCGGTCGCCGTTTTCCCGGAGTTGGGCGGGTACAAAGATGCTTTCGCCTTCATGTTTCTTATTTTGGTGCTGCTGTTCAGACCGGTGGGCATCATGGGTGATGAACGACTGGAAAGGAGCCGCTTCTGATGAGAATGCCGCAGACCTCCTCTTCGCTGCTGTTGTGCTATATCGTCTTGTTCGCGCTGGCTTTTTTAGGGCTTTTTACCCTGCAAAACGCGTTCAATGATTATGTGCTTCGCATTATCTGCAACATCTTTATCTTCATGATCCTGGCGGTCAGCTACAACCTGATCAACGGGGTCACCGGCCAGCTGTCGTTGGAGCCGAACGGTTTTGTTGCCATCGGCGCTTACGTCACGGCGCTATTGTTGCTGACCGCAGACAACAAAACGGACATGTTCGAAATGGCGTCGCCCAGTCCGTTCATTCTGGCCCTGCACACGACGTTTCTGCCTGCGCTGGTCATCAGCGGCATCTGCGCCGCGGTGGTGGCCGTCTGTCTGTCGTTCCCGGTCTTTCGCGTACGGGGCGATTATCTGGCGATCGTCACACTGGGCTTTGGTTTCATTATCAAGATCCTGGCGATCAACAACCCGCAAATCACCAATGGCGCTATCGGACTGAATGAGATCCCGCAGGCGGATCATATTCTGTACTGGTGCGGGTTCATTGCGATCGTCGCCGTGCTGTTCGTCCTGCAGCTGGTCTACTCCAAGTATGGAAGGGCGATGAAGGCGGTGCGCGATGACGAAGATGCCGCGATTGCGATGGGCATCAATACCTTCCGCATCAAAACCTGCGCTTTTGCGACCAGCGCCTTTTTTGAAGGTATCGGCGGCGGCCTGTTGGCCTCGCTGCTCACCATCATCTCTCCGGATCTGTTCGACTTTATGCTGACCTTCCAGCTGTTGATCATCATTGTGCTGGGCGGATTGGGCAGCACCACCGGCGCGATCCTCGGGACGATCGTCGTGGTGGGCAGCGGCGAGTGGCTGCGCTTCCTCGATCAGCCGCTGACGCTGTTCGGTCAGGATCTGGGATCGCATCCCGGCCTGCGTATGGTGGTGTTCTCGCTGGTGCTGTTGATCATCATGCTGTTCGCACGCGAAGGGCTGCTGGGCAAACGGGAAATTTGGGAAATACGTGGGAGGCGTCAGAATGGCAAATGAGGCACTACTTCGCGTTGCGGACGTCACCATGCAATTTGGCGGACTGCGCGCCATTGACGGCGTTAGCTTTCACATTGCGCCTGCGGAGATCTTCGGTTTGATCGGGCCGAATGGCGCGGGCAAAACCACGCTATTCAACGTGATTACGGCCAACTACAAGCCAACCGGCGGCACGGTGGAACTGGAGTCTCAGGCGCTGACCGGGTTGAAACCGAATCAGGTGGTGAACCGGGGGATCGCCAGAACGTTCCAGAACATCCGGTTGTTTCCGTCCATGACGGTGCTCGACAACGTGTTGATCGGACTCGATCGCTTTATTCATTACTCTTTCCTCGAAGCCGCCCTGCGCTGCGGGCGTTTCTTCACGGCGGAGAAACGTGCGCGGGAAAAGGCGATGCAGCTGCTGGACTATATCGGCATCGCCGAACACGCCCATTCGCTGGCGACCAATCTGAGTTACGGCAATCAGCGTAAGGTGGAAATTGCGCGGGCGCTGGCGACGTCGCCCAAGCTGCTGTTGCTGGACGAGCCTGCCGCAGGGATGAACCCCCGCGAGACGGCGGAACTGGCGCAGCTGATTTTCAAAATGCGAAAGGACTTTGGACTGACGGTGTTGTTGATTGAACATGATATGTCGTTTGTGAACTCCCTGTGCGAGCGGGTGATGGTGCTGGACTACGGCAAGGCGCTGTTTAGCGGCACGCCGAATGAAGCCATCAACCATCCTGACGTCATCGCCGCGTATCTGGGGGACATTGATTATGCTTAAAGCGACCGATCTACGGGTCTTCTACGGTCTGATTCAGGGACTGAAGGGGATCGATATCGAGGTCAACAACAGCGAGATCGTGACGTTGATCGGCAGTAACGGCGCCGGGAAAACGTCGACGCTGAATGGCATCATCAATCTGGTGAAATCCACCGGCGTGGTCAATTTTCTCAACGAAGATATTTCCCACCGTCAGACGCATCAGATCGTGCGTCAGGGATTGGCGCTCGTGCCCGAAGGGCGCAAGGTGTTCACCAACCTGACCATCGAAGAAAATCTGCGGATGGGGGCGTACAACAACCCGGTAAGGTTCAGCTATCTGCGCGACAAGATGTATGCGATGTTTCCCCGCCTGAAAGAGCGGCGTGCGCAGTTGGCGGGCACGATGAGCGGCGGCGAGCAGCAGATGCTGGCGATTGCCCGGGCGCTGATGAGTGAACCGGCGTTGCTGATGCTGGACGAGCCGAGTCTGGGCCTTGCGCCGAAGGTGGTGGGCGAGTTGTTCAACATCATCCGTCAACTGCGCGAGGAGAAGATTACGATCCTGCTGGTCGAGCAGAATGCGACCGCGGCGCTGAAAATCGCCGACCGGGCCTACGTGTTGGAAAACGGTAAGATCGTCCTGCATGGACCCGCGCAGGAAGTGCTGGCGAATCCCGAGGTGAAGACCTTGTATCTCGGCGGCTGACGTAGTGCGGCGGCGGCGTTGCCGTCGCCTGCTGCATTCGACGAAGTCGGTCCTTTCAATGTTAACCCTGCCTGATGCAGGCCGTTGGGCCGTCGGTGAGGGAAGCACTGTCGTCCGGCGGTTTTCTGCTATTATCCCGAAGTCCTGATTTTTAGCGCAGATAAGTAGGGATTTATGCAAGCCTGGCTTGAGCACTTGGTTACTCAATCGTTGGCCTATTCACTGCTGGCCGTTTTGCTGGTGGCTTTTCTTGAGTCGCTGGCGTTGGTGGGGCTGCTGCTACCGGGCACCTTAATGATGGCGTCGCTGGGCACCTTGATCGGCAGCGGGAACCTGGGACTATATCCGGCCTGGGGGGTAGGTATTATCGGCTGCCTGCTGGGGGATTGGATTTCCTATTACATCGGCTGGCGCTTCAAAGACCGGCTGCACGGCTGGTCGTTTGTCCAGAAGCACAGCGCCTATCTCTATCGCATCGAAAAAATGCTGCATCAGCACCATCTCGCGACCATTCTGGTCGGGCGCTTTATCGGTCCGACCCGGCCGCTGATCCCGATGGTGGCCGGTATGCTGGAACTGCCGCCGAAGCGGTTTGCGCTACCCAATATCATCGGCTGCCTGACCTGGCCGCCGGTATATCTGATGCCGGGTATTTTGGCGGGGGTAGCGATCGATATCCCTGCGGCGGCGAACAGCGGCAGTTTCCGCTGGCTGCTGCTGATTGCCGTGGTGCTGACTTGGTCCGCTGGCTGGCTGCTGTGGCGCGCATGGCGGACGCGTCGAACATCGCCGGAGGGATGGCTGACGCCAGCGCGGTTACGCTGGCTGGCGCCGATAGCGACGGTCGTGGCGGTGATCAGTCTGGTGCTGCTGTGGCGGCACCCGCTGATGTCGGTCTACCTGCACCTGCTGCTGCAGATCTTCTACGGCTGATTAGCGGTAGAACTCCGCCACCTGCTCGAAAATGCGGGTGTCGTCGCCGTGGCGGCGCACCTGCAGCACATCTTCCAGCTTTTCCACCTGACTGATCATCTGCACCAGACGGTCGTCGTCGTTCACCAGCAGCCAGATGCGGCTTTGTTCACCGCCTGGCAGCGGCATACACATGATGCCTTCCACGTTGAACGCACGACGCGCGAACAGGCCGCAGACATGAGACATGACGCCGGGATGGTTGCGGACGGACAGCTCAAGCGTGACCTGGGTTGAAGAGGATGCGGTCTGCATAGAATTAATCTCCAATCATCTCAATGTTGGCGGCGCCCGGCGGCACCATCGGATACACTTTTTCGTTCACGTCGATCAACGCATGAATCAGCGCCGGACCCGGCTGCTTCATGATGTCGCGCAGCGCGGCCTGCGGATCTTCCGCCGCGTTCAAATCACAGGTCGCCAGTCCGAAACCGGCGGCAATCGCCAGGAAATTGGCCTGATAGCTGTAGTCGGACGCTACGTAACGCTGTTCGTAGAACAGATCCTGCTGCTGGTGGACCATGCCCAGCGCCTGATTGTTCATCAGCACGATTTTGACGTTAAGGCGCTGTTCGGCCAGCGTCGCCAGCTCCTGGATATTCATCATCAGGCTGCCGTCACCGGAGAAGCACACCACCGTGCGTTCGGGTTCCGCCAGCGCGGCGCCGATAGCGGCCGGTACGCCAAATCCCATCGTCCCTAAACCGCCAGACGTCAGCCATTGGCGCGTGCGGCGGAGCGGGTACGACTGGGCGACCCACATCTGATGCTGACCAACGTCGGTAGAGATAATGGCGCTGTCGTCCAGCGATTCGGCGACGGCATGAACCAGTCCGTAGTGGCTCAACGGATCGTCCTGTTGCAGATTGGCGGGATATTCCTGCTGCAACGCACTGACCTGCTGGCGCCATTCGGCGCGCGTCTGCGGCTCGATCAGCGGCAGCAGCTGCGTCAGCCCTTTAGCCACATCGGCATGCAGCGCGACGTGCGGCTGGCGGATTTTGCCCAGTTCGGCGGCGTCGATATCCATGTGGATGATGCTGGCGTTCGGGCAGAACTGCTCGGCTTTGCCGATAGCGCGATCGTCGAAACGTGCGCCCATAACGATCAACAGATCCGACTGTTGCAGGATCATGTTGGTGGATCGTGCGCCGTGCATGCCCAACATGCCCAACGACAGCGGATGATCGGCAGGCATTGCGCCGAGCGCCATCAATGTCATGGTGGTGGGAATACCGGCGGACTCCGCCAGCTGGATCGCCTGCTGATGCGCGCCAGCGCTGACGATCCCGCCGCCGAGATACAGCACGGGACGGCTGGCGGCATTGATCATCGCGGCCGCCTGCTCAAGGGCCTGCGGTTCGGCAGCCACCGGCGCGTCGTTCGGCGTAGGCGCTGGCAGGGCGTCCAGCTCAATAGTAGCGGTCTGTACATCTTTCGGCACGTCGATCCACACCGGGCCGGGACGGCCTGACTGCGCAATGCGGAACGCCTCGTTCATCACATGGGCCAGCTCATTGATGTCGCGCACCAGATAGTTGTGTTTGGTGACGGGGATGGAGATGCCGTAGGTGTCCACTTCCTGAAAGGCGTCGCTGCCGATCATGCTGGAGGAGACCTGAGCGGTGATGCAGACCAGCGGAATGGAGTCGAGTTTCGCATCCGCAATCGCGGTCAGCAGGTTGGTCGCGCCGGGGCCGCTGGAGGCCATGCAGACCGCCGCTTTGCCGCTGGCGCGCGCCATGCCCTGAGCGATGAAGCCCGCGCCTTGCTCGTGTCGCGCCAGTACGTGGCGAATGGTTCGGCTTTGTCCCAGCGCATCGTACAGCGGCAGGGCGGCCCCGCCGGGAATACCCGTCACGGTCGTGATGCCTTGCTGCTCCAGCATGTGGACGATCAGCTCAGCTCCGGTATAACGCATAGTCATATCCTTTATCAGAGCCGGTGCAGTTTGGGAGCGGGGGGCAGAAAGAACAAACCCCGCTCGGCTGGCGCCGGCGGGGTTTGAGAATCTCTTCTGGATTCGAACCCGTTACGGCGCGTTGCCGACCACGACGACGACCACTAGGCGCACGACGACGACCGCATCGACAAGCGCGGTGTTGGATAGTGCTAGCGTGGAGGACGTGTGTTTCACGGAGAATCCTGTCATTGGTTTTTTTTAAACCATGTGTATGGACAAGCCATTTCCACATGGGCTGTAGCAGACAATAACCCACAACCGAGAAAAGGTCAAAACCTGTTCGCCATCAGTTTTTATTCTGTTCAACGGGGGCAATTCCGAGGATACCCGCGGCGGCGACACGACCCTGTTGCAGGTCATGTGTTGAGCCGTCGTAAGCCACGCGGCCATCGACCACCAGCGCCGTGCGATCGGCGATACGGGCGGCATCGTCGAGATGGTGCGACACCATGAGCAGCGTCAGCTGGCGGTCGCGACACACGCTGTCGACCAGCGTCAGCATCTCCGCGCGCAACGCCGGGTCGAGCGCGGAAAACGGTTCGTCCAGTAGCAAAATCGGCTGCTGACGCAACAGACAACGCGCCAGCGCCGCCCGCTGCCGTTGGCCGCCGGACACCTGCGACGGCAGGCGATCCAGCAGCGCGGTCAACCCGACGCGTTCCGCGATGCGGGCTAACTCCTCGCGCTGAGGCGGCGTCAGCTTGAGCCCGGGATGCAGTCCCAGCGCGATATTCTGTGACAGCGTCAGGTGGGGAAAGAGATTATTTTCCTGAAACAGGATAGATACCGGTCTTTTGGCCGGCGGCGTCTGGCGGTGGTCGACGCCGTTTAGCATAAGCTGGCCGCTCTCCGCCGGGAGAAAACCGGCGATCAGGCTGAGGAGCGAGCTTTTGCCCGCGCCGCTGGGGCCGAGCACGGCCACGCGTTCACCGGCTTCCACGCGCAGATCGAACTGCATCGGCTGGTGCTGGTAGAGATAGGTCAGTTTATCGAGAACGATCATGAGCGCCCGCCCGTTTTTCAATCAGAGTGAACAGAACAAAACACAGCAGCAGCAAAAGCAGGGCGGTCACCGCGCCGTCGGCGCTGCGGTAAGCGCCGATTTGCTGATACAGATAAAACGGCAGCGTCCGGAACTGCTCGTTGCCGAACAGCGCGATGATGCCGAAATCGCCCAGCGAGAGAATAGAGGCGAACGCTAGCGCCTGTGCGATCGGCGTCCGCAGCGCCCGTAGCTCAATGGTCTGCAACCGCCGCCAGCCATGAATATCCAGCGACTGACACAGCAGGTTGTACCGCTCGGCGATGTCATACATGGGATTTTCCAGCACTTTGAGCGCATAGGGGATCGCCATCAGCGCGTTCGTCGCTGCCACCAGCCACAAGGGCGATGTCGGCAGTCCGACGGTGTTGTTTAGCAGCAGGAAAAATCCGCTTGCCAGTACGATGCCGGGCATCGCCAGAATCAGCATGCCGCTGAGATCCAACAGCTGGCCGGAAAGATGGCGGCGGCGCAGCTTCAGTTCCCGGCTGCTCCACAGCAGCATCAGCGTCAGCAGTACACACAACAGACCGGAAAGTACCGCGACCCTTAGCGAAGTCCACAGCGCATCCCACAGCGCGGGTTGACGGAGCACGGCGGGCAGGGAGGCGTTCAGTCCGTCCGCCACGACGGCCAGCAATGGCGGCAGCAGAAGTAGGAGCGCGGCAACGATTAACATCGCGTCCGTTATGCGGTTGAACAGCGTGTCCTGTGGATTACGCCACTGCGCTTGCTGGCTGTAGCCGACCGGCAGCAGTTTGGCCAGTCGTTGGCTGAGCAGAACCAGACCGAGGCAGCATCCCATCTGTATCAGCGCCAACAGCGAGGCGCGCGCCGGATCGTAGTCGAAGCTTAGCGCCTGATAGATCGCCAGTTCGATGGTGGTGGCCTTAGGACCGCCGCCCAGCGAAAGCACAACGGCGAAGCTGGCGAAACAGAGCATAAAGATCAGCGCGGCCGCAGGCAGGAGCTGTCGGCGCAGCCACGGCCACTCCACGATGCGAAAGTGTTGCCACTCCCCCATGCCAAGCTGGGCGGCCATCTGCCGCTGTTCGGTGGCGATACCTTCCAGCGCCTGTAGCATCAGGCGCGTGGCCAGCGGCAGGTTGAAGAAAACATGCGCCAGCAGTATCCCGCCGAGTCCGTAAGGGGAGAATGAATACTCCAGTCCGAACGAGGATGTCAGCTGCGACAGCCAGCCTTGCCGCCCGTACACGCTCAACAGACCGAACACGGTCACCAACACCGGCAGCACCAGCGTCATGGCGTATAGCCTCAACAGCCAGCGATGCCCCGGAAAACGGCGGCGATACAGCGCACGCGCCAGAAAAATTGCCGGTAGGGTCGACAGCAGCGTCGAGAGCAACGCCTGCCAAAAGGTGAAGCGAACGACGTGCCACAGGTAGTCGTCCTGCCACAGCGCGCGCCACGGATTCTGCGGCGCCTGAAGCCACAGCGCACCGAAGGCCAGCGCCGCGACCGCGACCAGCAGCAGGGCGGCAACGGCGCCGGGCCAGAGCCAGCCGGGAATTAGCGGCTGACGGCGCGTTGCCATGCCTGAATCCAGTCATTACGTTGCTTGGCGACCTGCTCCGGCGTAAACGCTAGCGTCGTCGCCGGTTTGTCCAGACTCTGGAACCCGGCGGGCAGCGGCATGTCGATGACCGGGTACATCCAGTTGGTCGTCGGAATGCGCTGCTGGAAGGCCGGGCTGATCATGAACTTCAGAAAACGCTCAGCCAGCTGGGGTTGTTGGCTACTCGCCAGACGACCGGCGACTTCCACCTGCAGGTAGTGGCCCTCGCTGAAGGGCGCCGCGACGTAGTTGTCTTTCTTCTCTTCAATGATGTGATAAGCGGGCGAGGTGGTGTAACTCAGCACGAGATCGGCTTCGCCTTTCAGGAACAGACCATAGGCTTCGCTCCAGCCTTTAGTCACGGTGACCGTCTTCGCGGCCAGCTTCTGCCAGGCTTGCGGGGCGTCGTCGCCATAGACTTTTTGCATCCAGAGCAGCAGGCCGAGGCCCGGCGTGCTGGTGCGCGGATCCTGATAGATCACTTTCCACGGCTCCGGGCTGTCGACCAGCTCATGCAGACTGCGCGGCGGGTTTTTCAGTGTGTCGCGATTGTAGATGAAGGCGAAGTAGCCGTAGTCATAGGGCACGAAGGTGTCATTGTGCCAGCCGCCCGGCAGCGTGAGCGCATCGGTGTCTACCGTTCGTTTGCTGAACAGACCGGTGTGTTCCGCGGCTTCTAGCAGGTTGTTGTCCAGACCCAGCACAATATCAGCCTGCGTACGTTTTCCTTCCATCCTCAGGCGATTGAGTAACGCCACGCCGTCGGCCAGCGCCACGAATTTCAGTTCGCAGTCGCACTCTTTTTCGAACGCGGTTTTCACGCTGGGACCGGGTCCCCATTCTGAGGTGAAGGAGTCGTAGGTGTAGACGGTCAGCGTAGGCTTCGCCAGCGCCGGAGCAGAGAGAATCAACAGGCAGGACAGTAATTTTTTTAACACTTTGCACTCCTGAGAAAAAGGGTGGCAAAGGTCTTTGAGCTAGCCGCAAAGCACTCCCAAATCCCTTCGCCGGTATTAACCGGATCAGGTTCGACGGGTATTTTCTCAGCGTAAAGCGGACGGTATGACGGCTCCGGACTTTATCGCACCCCGTTGAGAACTCACGCATTGTAGAGACTTCATGCCCGGAGTCAAAGCGCGCGTCAGTTTTCCGGCGGCGCGAACCAGGCGGATTTGAAATCGAACCACCCCAGCGTATTCATCCGAATGCCGCGCATGCTGCGCTGGCCTTGCAATTGCAGCCAGTGGTGGAATAGCGGGTGGATCTGCTGCTGAGTCACGAGCGATTGGCTCCAGTCCGCCAGTGACCAACCGCCTTGACGCCACTGGCTGGCGTCTTCAGCCAGATCCCGATCCAGGCAGTGCTGCATCAGCGGCAGTTCATAGAGCAGGGCGAACAGAGAGAACTCCAGCGGCAGATAGAAGTTGGCGCTGCCGAGCCAGATGTCGCTCGGCTCGGCGCCCTGATACCACTCAGCATAGTCGATATGGCGGACAGACAGCGTGACGCCGTGGGCCGATAGCAGTCGACGAATGATGTCGCTGATGTCCTGATACTCGGCATGCTCATGATAAAAGGTGAGCGTCAGATGCGTGAGGTCGGTGGGTTTGTCCTGCGTCAGGCGTGGCTGGGCGTGGTGCCAGCGCGGGAGCAGGCCGTAGGCCGGGGACCAGTTGCACTGGTAAGTTTCGTCCGCGAGTCCGAGTAGGGCGACCGGGCTCAGAGCCTGACATAGCCAGTCCCTGACCTCCGGGCGTGAGGTCAACGGCGAACGCCGGTCAAACAGCAAAAAGTAACAGCCTTCCTCTAATCGATTTTCCAGCTCGTTGTTGGGCGAATTGTCGTTTTGCAGTTGCAGCGAACAGGAGGGCGCGTCCAGCGCGTCCGGCAACACCCAAACGCTGACTTCATCAATCAGCGCGCGGTAGCCAAAGTAGTCGTCGAAGGCGTTGATTTTCAGCTGTGTATTGCTGTTGCGCAGCACGGCGTAAGGGCCGGTGCCCACCGGGTGGCGGGTGAAATCAGGGAGCGTTTTCCACTCCTGCGGCAAAATCATCGCGGACACGCTGCCGAGCAGCCAGGGCAACCAGATATCGGGCGTCGTCAGCCGCACATCCAGCACGGAAGGCATGGGCGATTCAATGGCGCAGAGATGAGAGAACAGCGGCATGGCGGTGATGCGTTGCAGAGAGGCGATTACATCTTCCATCGTCAGTTCCCGACCATGATGAAAGCGTACGGCGGGGCGCAGATAAAAACGCCAGTGCAGGGGCGTCACCTGCTGCCAGTGGTGCGCTAAATCCGGCAGGAGTTCCCCATTTTCCTCATTTATGGTGGTTAACCCGCTAAAAATCTGGCGGGCCAGGTGCGTTTCCGATCGTCGCAACGCGGAGCCGGGCAGCAGATTGCGCATTGGCCGGTAGTAGGCGATGCGCAGCAGATGTTTGCCCTGCCGGAAGCTGCGCCCGATGTGGGAAAGCAGCATCTGCCGCACCTGCGATTTATCCCCCACCAACTGCACCAGTTGGTCAATCCGATCCTGCTCCAGCAGGTCTTCCGCCCGCTGTTGCTGGAGCGTCAGGCCGGTGTAGAGGAAGCTGAGACGCGAGCGTTTTCCTCGTCCCGCTTCGGCTTCCCAGGTCAACCATCCCTCTTCCTGCATGGCGCGCAGCAGCGACCGAATATGCCGTCGCGAGCAATTGAGTACGCCGGTCAGCTCCTGCAGCGTGGTGTCAGTAGGCTGTCCTTGCAAGTGTTGCCAGAGCCGAATGAACTGTTGTTGCAGTCGAGATGAGGACATAAAGGGGAACTCCGCAGCCTAAAGTCATCAATATATTTTCCCCTATCTTACGTTGATACTTTGTCATAACGAAAGCGCAAATAATGAACGGTCGGAGGGCATGACGATGGCACTATCACGATTGTATCGGAGTTATCGCAACATCTTGTCCCTGGGACACTCGGCGTGGGGGCGCTGGTTGTCGTCATCTCAGCGTCTGGCGCTGCTGATGCAGGTGACGCAATGGCAGACGGAGCATATGTCTGATGAGGAATACCGTCACTGGATTTGACGGTAACAAGACTTCTGTTTTCTGAGTGATGGTGAAGCTTTCACCGGCCGGCGGTTACCCCGCCGGCTTTTTTTTGCCCGAAATAAGTGACGGCATCTTATGCTAATATGAGCTATAAAGTGGGTGAAGGGACGTCAATGTCGATATAAACATTCAACCTATGGTAACATGTTAGTAAATGAAACTGGGTTAATCGGTTATAGCGAAATAAAAAACTATCTTGATGTGACCATCCTTCAGTGAGACGTTTCAATTCAGTCTATTACATTAAAACAGGTAAAATAATTCACTATGAAGTTACGCAGAAAAAAGGCAAGACCCATCGTTCTGGGCGATGTCACTATTATTGATGACACGCGTTTACGTAAGGCCATTACCGCAGCTGCGCTCGGCAATGCCATGGAATGGTTCGATTTCGGTGTGTATGGCTTTGTTGCCTACGCTCTGGGCCAGGTCTTCTTCCCCGGCGCTAACCCTAGCGTCCAGATGATCGCCGCGCTGGCGACATTCTCCGTTCCCTTCCTGATTCGTCCGCTGGGCGGGCTGTTCTTCGGCTCGTTGGGCGACAAATACGGCCGTCAGAAAATACTGGCCATCACCATTATCATCATGTCGGTCAGTACCTTCTGTATCGGGTTGATACCGTCCTATAACTCCATTGGGATCTGGGCGCCGATACTGTTGCTGCTGGCTAAAATGGCCCAGGGCTTCTCTGTGGGCGGCGAATATACCGGCGCGTCGATCTTCGTCGCCGAATATTCTCCGGACCGGAAACGTGGCTTCATGGGAAGCTGGCTGGACTTCGGCTCCATCGCCGGGTTTGTTCTGGGCGCGGGCGTCGTGGTGCTGATCTCTGCCATCATCGGCGAAGCGGCGTTCCTGGAATGGGGCTGGCGTATTCCGTTCTTCCTGGCGCTGCCGCTGGGTATCATCGGCCTCTACCTGCGTCATGCGCTGGAAGAAACGCCGGCGTTCCAGCAGCACGTTGAGAAGATGGAAAAAGACGATCGCGATGGTCTGAACACCGGACCGCGTGTCTCTTTCAAAGAGATCGCCACTAAGCACTGGAAAAGTCTGCTGTCCTGTACGGGTCTGGTGATTGCCACCAACGTCACCTACTACATGCTGTTGACGTATATGCCGAGCTACCTGTCGCATAATCTGCACTACTCCGAGAACCACGGTGTGCTGATCATCATCGCCATCATGATCGGGATGCTGTTCGTACAGCCGGTGATGGGACTGCTGAGCGACCGCTTCGGACGTAAACCGTTTGTCGTTATCGGCAGCGTGGCGATGTTCCTGCTGGCAATCCCTTGCTTCATGATGATCAACAGCGGTGCCATCGGCCTGATTTTCCTGGGTCTGCTGATACTGGCTGTCATTCTGAACGCCTTTACCGGTGTGATGGCGTCTTCGCTGCCCGCGATGTTCCCGACGCACATCCGTTACAGTGCGCTGGCCAGCGCCTTTAACATCTCGATCCTGGTTGCCGGTCTGACGCCGACGGCGACAGCGTGGCTGGTTGAAGCCAGCAACAACCTGTTCATGCCGGCCTACTACCTGATGGTGATTGCCGTTATTGGTCTGGTGACGGGTATCTTCATGAAGGAAACGGCTAATAAGCCGCTGAAAGGCGCGACGCCAGCCGCTTCCGACCTGAGTGAAGCTAAAGAGTTGCTGCGCGAGCATCACGATAATATCGAGCATAAAATCGAAGATATTAACGAGCAGATCACTGAGTTGGAGAAGAAACGCCAGTCTCTGATCGACCAGCATCCTCGCATTAACGAGTAATCGTCAGGCGCTTTCAGGAAAGTGTTCTGCTTTCCTGAGACTCAATCAGGCAGAAGCCCACAGGGCCTCTGCCTGATTTTTTTTCTCCCCCGGAATTTTTTTCGACTCTCTCTCTGTCAAATACGGTGATTACCAGCCGGGCTGGCCGTTAAAACATTCACCTTATAATAATCAATTAAGTTAAGTATTTAGGTGATCATATTATCGCCACAAAATAGTTGAAGCTTAAATGGTGCCCGTTGTATTGTCCGCTGCGATTTATTTTGTCATATTTTGAAAGGAAAACTCACACATGGCCGAATATGGAAAAGCAGTACCAAGAGAAGTAAAAGGATGGAACTGGGGCGCATTTATGTTCAACGTCATCTGGGGCGTGGGCAACAAAACTTACCTGCCGCTGCTGTGTTTTGTTCCTCTGTTGAATATCGTTTGGGTATTTGTGTGTGGCTTCAAGGGCAACGAGTGGGCCTGGCAGAACGCCGATTATGATGATGTTGAGACGTTTAAACGCGTACAGAATAGCTGGAACAGAGCTGGTCTGTTTGCCTTCGTTCTGGCGCTGATCTCGGTATTTTTCTCTATATTTGTTATGTCCGCATTGATGGCGTCGTTAGCGGGCGCAATGCTGCGTTAATTCCATCAAAACAATGGCATTGATCGCTGCGTGATGAATGCCATTTCTTTATTCATCTTCCCCGTTTTAACCATCTTGATCGCCTGTATTTCTCACTTTCTCCTCACTCTGCGAAGTCGCGACCACCTTCTGTAAATCCCTGTATCAATAATTGTTCTCATTATCAGTTGAATGCTAACATTCCTCGTTCGGACACGGTGAAAAACCAGAGGAATGAGCATGGCGGGAGCGAAAGAGTACAAGATTTTCGAGGTGGCATTAGCGCGTAAACAGACGCTGAGCCCGTCAATGATGCGCTGTGTTTTCAGCGGTGAGTCGGTTCGCGAGATGACCACCGGTGCGCCCGATCAGCGTATTAAACTCCTGTTCCCTGCCATTGACGGTACGCCGTCTCAATTGCCGGATGTCGCTAACTGGTATACCGAACTGCTGGCGTTGCCAAAACGCCAGCGTCCCATTGCGCGAACCTATACCCTCCGTCGTCTTAATGCGGCAGCGGGGGAGCTGGAGGTGGAGTTCGTCATCCACGGTACCGAAGGCCCGGCGTCATCGTGGGCGATGAGCGCCGAGCCGGGAGATCGCCTTCAGGTGGTGGCGCCCTGCGCCGCCTCGGAGAGCAGCCAAAGCGGTTATGAATGGCGGCCTACGGAACAGACCCGTCGGGCGCTGCTGATCGCCGATGAAACCGCATTTCCCGCCGTAAAGGGGATTCTGGAGCAGTTGGCCGGGCTGGCGTCGCCGCCACAGGTGCAGGCCTTTATCGAACTGCCTCTGCGCGCCGACTGTCAGGATTTCAGCCATTTCACCTTCGCCGACATCCATTGGTTGCCGCGCGAGGGAAGCGGAGCAAACCACGGCGAGCGGCTGCTGGATGCGGTGCGCGATGAGCTTCTCCTGCCGCAGGCCCAAAGCGAGCCTCCCGTCGTCGAGTTATCGGACGTCCCCGAAGACGAGCTATTGTGGGAAAGGGCGGAGAGTCAGCACGGACAGTTCTTCGGCTGGGTGGCCGCTGAATCATCGGTGGTGAAAGCCTTGAGGCGATATCTGGTGGGCGAGCGCGGTGTTGCGCGCGAGTCGATGGCGTTTATGGCTTACTGGTGTCAGGGGCCGCGTCGGGAGCGGTAAAAAAAAGGGCCCGCCGAAGCGAGCCCTGAGCATCATGACACGGTGAGGCTTAGCGCAGGAATGTCGGCTGCGTTTCCTCGTAGCGGGCAATCGCCGCTTCGTGTTGCAGCGTCAGGCCGATGTTATCCAGACCGTTGATCATGCAGTGGCGGCGGAAACTATCGATTTCAAACGAATAGCTTTTATCGCCTGCTTTCACGATCTGAGCTTCCAGATCGACGGTGAAAGTCATGCCTTCATTGTTTTCCACCAGGGTAAACAGTTCGTCGACGTCGGCGTCGCTCAGCCGCACCGGCAGCAGCTGGTTATTCAAGGCGTTGCCGTAGAAAATATCGGCGAAGCTCGGCGCGATCACCACGCTGAAGCCGTAGTCGGTCAGCGCCCAAGGCGCATGTTCGCGGGATGAACCGCAGCCGAAGTTTTCACGGGTCAGCAAGATGCTGGCGCCTTTGTAACGAGGCTGGTTCAGCACAAATTCAGGATTAGGCTGCTGGCCTGCGTCATCCAGAAAACGCCAGTCATTGAACAGGTGCTGACCGAAACCGGTGCGGGTGACCTTCTGCAGAAACTGCTTGGGAATGATGGCATCGGTATCGACGTTGGCGTTGTCCAGCGGGACGACCAGACCAGTATGTTGAGTAAATTTAGTCATGGGTTATCCCTCTCAGTTCAGTTCACGAATGTCGGCGAAACGCCCGGTCACCGCAGCCGCGGCGGCCATTGCGGGGCTGACCAGATGAGTCCGTCCGGCACGACCCTGACGACCTTCGAAGTTGCGGTTGCTGGTGGAAGCACAACGCTCGCCCGGATTCAGACGGTCGTTGTTCATCGCCAGACACATTGAGCAGCCAGGCAGGCGCCATTCGAAGCCCGCTTCGATAAAGATCTTGTCCAGACCTTCCTCTTCTGCCTGCGCTTTTACCGGACCAGAGCCGGGGACGACCATTGCCTGCACGCCCGCAGCCACTTTGCGGCCTTTGGCAATAGCGGCCGCAGCGCGCAGATCTTCAATCCGCGAGTTGGTGCAGGAGCCGATGAAGACTTTGTCGATGGCGACGTCGGTCAGTTTGATACCCGCTTTCAGACCCATGTAATTCAGCGCTTTCTCGGCAGAGGCGCGCTCAACCGGATCGTTGAAGGATTCCGGTGCCGGGATAGCCTGATTCACGCCGATCACCTGACCGGGGTTGGTGCCCCAGGTGACCTGCGGCGCGATGTCGGCGGCGTTCAGCGTGACGACGCTGTCGAACTGCGCATCCGCGTCTGACTTCATGGTCTTCCAGTATTCGACGGCGTTTTCCCATTCTTCGCCCTTCGGCGAGAACTGACGACCTTTCAGGTAGGCAAACGTCGTTTCATCCGGGGCGACCAGACCGGCTTTCGCACCCATCTCAATCGCCATGTTGCACAGGGTCATACGGCCTTCCATGCTCAGCGCTTGGATAGCCTTGCCGCAAAACTCGACCACATGCCCGGTGCCGCCAGCGCTGCCGGTTTTGCCGATGATCGCCAATACGATGTCTTTGGCCGTGATGCCCGGAGCCGCATCGCCGGTCACTTCGATCTTCATGGTTTTCGCGCGGCATTGTTTCAGGGTCTGCGTCGCCATGACGTGTTCAACTTCGGACGTCCCGATGCCGAATGCCAGCGAACCGAACGCGCCGTGGGTGGCCGTGTGGGAGTCGCCGCAGACGATGGTCATGCCCGGCAGCGTCATACCCTGCTCAGGACCGATCACGTGAACGATGCCCTGATAAGGATGGTTCAGGTCGTACAGCTGAACGCCGAACGCCTGGCAGTTTTTGATCAGCTCCTGCATCTGAATACGGGCCATCTCGCCGCTCGCGTTGATGTCGCGAGTCTGGGTGGAGACGTTGTGATCCATCGTGGCGAAGGTTTTGCCGGGCTGACGCAGCTGACGTCCTTTCGCACGCAGACCGTCAAACGCCTGAGGCGAGGTCACTTCATGCACCAGATGACGGTCGATATACAGCAGCGGCGTTTCGTTTTCCGCTTCGTACACGACGTGCGCATCGAATAATTTCTGATATAACGTTTTACCCATGATTACACCCCTTCCGAGACATAACGGGCAATCACGTCACCCATTTCACTGGTGCCGATGGCCTTGCCGTCGCGAGCCAAATCGCCCGTACGGTAGCCAGCTTCCAGCGCATGATTGACCGCCTGCTCAATGGCGGAGGCGGCGGCATCTTCACCCAGGCTGTAACGCAGCAGCAGAGCGGCGGACAGGATTTGTGCAATCGGGTTAGCGATGTCTTTGCCTGCGATATCCGGTGCGGAACCGCCAGCGGGTTCGTACAGACCGAAACCAGATTCGTTCAGGCTGGCGGAAGGCAGCATGCCCATGGAGCCGGTAATCATGGCGCATTCGTCGGACAGAATGTCACCAAAGATGTTGGAGCACAGTACCACGTCGAACTGCGCAGGATCTTTGATCATCTGCATCGTGGCGTTGTCGATGTACATGTGGTTCAGCTTCACATCCGGGTAATCTTTGGCGATTTCGGTGACGACTTCACGCCATAAAATGCTGCTCTGCAACACGTTGGCTTTGTCGATGGACGTCACGATATGGCGGCGTTTACGTGCGGATTCGAAGGCGATACGGGCGATGCGTTCGATTTCGAAACGGTGATAGATCTCGGTATCGAAAGCGCGTTCATCCTTACCGCTGCCTTCGCGGCCTTTCGGCTGGCCGAAATAGATCCCGCCGGTCAGCTCGCGTACGCACAGAATGTCGAAGCCTTTCGCCGCGATATCTTCGCGCAGCGGACAGAACGCTTCCAGTCCCTGGTACAAACGCGCCGGGCGCAGGTTGCTGAACAGGCTGAAGTGTTTACGCAGCGGCAGCAATGCGCCGCGCTCAGGCTGTTCTGCCGGTGGCAAATGTTCCCATTTCGGACCGCCGACGGAGCCAAACAGAATCGCGCTCGCCTGCTCGCAGCCGGTAATGGTGTTTTTCGGCAGCGGTGTGCCCTGACGGTCAATAGCGGCGCCGCCGATGTCATATTCGCTGGTCGTTATGTTCAAACCAAAACGTTGGCGTACGGCTTCCAGCACTTTGTATGCCTGAGCCATGACTTCCGGGCCGATGCCGTCACCAGGCAGTACGGCGATATGGTAGCTTTTGTTCATCACACTGTTTCCTGACTATTTTGTTTGTTGTTCTGCTGCTGCAAACGCAGTAATTCCTTTTCAACCATCTGCGCACGCTGAATATTGTTCAACACGTTCACCATGGCGTTCGCGGAGGATTCGACGATATCCGTCGCCAGACCCACGCCGTGGAAGCGGCGGTTCTGATATTCGACGACGATGTCCACCTGGCCCAGCGCTTCTTTACCGTGACCTTTGGCGGACAGCTGGTACTGAACCAGATTGATATCGAAACCGGTGATACGGTTGATGGCTTTGTAGACGGCATCGACCGGGCCGTTGCCGGTGGCGGCTTCTGATTTGATTTCTTCGCCGCAGGCCAGTTTGACCGAGGCGGTGGCCATGACGCTGGAGCCTGATTGTACGCTGAAATAATCCAGACGGTAGAGGGCGGCGTCTTCTTGCTTGTTGTTGATGAACGCCAGCGCTTCCAGATCGTAGTCAAACACCTGGCCTTTCTTGTCCGCCAGTTTCAGGAAGGCGGCGTACAGATCGTCCAGGTTGTAATCGCATTCCTTATAGCCCATCTCTTCCATGCGATGTTTCACCGCGGCGCGGCCTGAGCGCGACGTCAGGTTCAGCTGCACTTCCTTCAGACCGATGGATTCCGGGGTCATGATTTCGTAGTTTTCACGATTCTTCAGAACGCCGTCCTGATGGATACCGGAAGAGTGGGCGAAGGCGTTAGCGCCCACGACGGCTTTGTTAGCCGGGATCGGCATGTTGCAGATCTTACTGACCATCTGGCTGGTGCGGTAAATTTCCTGATGGTTGATGTTGGTGTGCAGATTCATCAGCTTCTGACGCACTTTGATCGCCATGATGACTTCTTCCAGCGCACAGTTACCGGCGCGTTCGCCGATGCCGTTCAGTGTCCCTTCGACCTGACGGGCGCCCGCGTTGACCGCCGCCATGGCATTGCCGACCGCCAGACCCAGATCGTCATGGGTATGCACGGAGATGATGGCTTTGTCGATGTTGGGAACGCGTTGGTACAGAGAAGCGATGATGTTACCGAATTCGTGGGGCAGGGTGTAGCCGACGGTATCTGGAATGTTGATGGTGCGGGCGCCGGCGTTGATCGCGGCTTCCACCACTCGGCTCAGATCGTCAATCGGCGTTCGTCCGGCATCTTCGCAGGAGAACTCGACGTCGTCGGTGTAGTTGCGCGCGCGTTTGATCATATAGGTCGCGCGCTCAATCACGTCGTCCAGCGTGCTGCGCAGCTTGGTGGCGATATGCATCGGCGAGGTCGCGATGAAAGTATGAATACGGAATGCGTCAGCCACTTTCAGGGCTTCCGCCGCGACGTCGATATCCTTCTCTACACATCGGGCCAGCGCGCAGACGCGGCTGTTTTTGATCTGCCGGGCGATGGACTGAACGGAATCAAAGTCACCAGGCGAAGAGACCGGGAAGCCGACTTCCATCACATCGACACCCATGCGTTCCAGCGCCATGGCGATCTGAATCTTTTCCTTAACGCTCAGACTGGCCTGCAGCGCCTGCTCACCATCACGCAATGTGGTATCGAAAATAATCACTTCTTGGCTCATCGCTCTGGTTCCTTTGTCTTGTTAATTCTGACGCCCGGCGAGTAAAAAAAAACCCGCGCAACGGCGCGGGTTCTTTGAAGGTGTGGCGTGAAAATCAGCTGTGAATTTCGCCCACCGGCATACCGCGCATATTGGATGCGATTAGTAGTAGGCCTAGTAGTTTAGCGAAGTGGGACATGCTGATTGTCTTCCAATGTTTGTTAGTAAATTGCTTCTCTATTATTGGTACTTGAATACTGTGGGTATGTCAACGTTTGATTTTTGCGGCAACGTGGGATTTCTCGGCCTGATTTCGGCGATAAAATTGGTCTGAATTGTCCTTAAAACAGACGACTCCATTGGTTGAGATGTCGAATGCCTGAGCAGGCGGTATCGCCGTATAAAGATAAAAATAGGGCATTTACGAGCAGGAAAAGGGATAAGTGCCGATAATATTTTTTGCTGACCTACTCAAAGGTCGTGGGATATTTTCAGACCAAGGCCAATTCTTTTGGAGTTTTAACGTAGTAAAAGTGCTTTTGGCAGAGAATTCCCCGAACGCGCGCAAACGTGTGAAGTCGGCGTGATTTGCCTGCCGCACAAACTGACATTATGTTAATGCGTCCTCGATTGCGGGGGGCCAAAATGCCCGGACGTTATCCCTCAAAAATCCGCGTTTAAAACGTCTTTTGACGCGGATAAAAAAATCGACCGGCAGGGGGATTTTGTCAGAAAAATGCGTTCGGCGGATTTTTCAGGCTGGCGACGCTGTTTTTACCTATGCACAGGATGGATTGTTTCCACGGATATCGCGAACAAGACGTCAGCAAGGATTAACGCGTCCACCCGAAAGCGTGAGTAGGGTCACCGTTATAACCCGGTGCAGCCCCGTCGGGGCTAGTGCAATGCTAAACAGTCTATGCGTGTCATCATACTGTGATAAAAGCGGTTGCTGACCGGAAGGTTATGCGGTTAGATCGAGCAGATATCCCTGGTTAGTTTATGGCTATCATTCCATTAATTCTTCATTATCTGACTTATTAAGGGGTTACCAGTGAAACTGGATGAAATTGCGCGTCTTGCGGGGGTTTCGCGTACGACGGCCAGTTATGTCATCAACGGAAAGGCGAAACAGTATCGCGTGAGCGATAAGACCGTTGAAAAGGTCATGGCTGTGGTCCGGGAACACAATTATCATCCAAACGCCGTGGCCGCCGGGTTGCGTGCTGGGCGAACGCGCTCAATCGGCTTGGTTATCCCCGATCTGGAAAATACCAGCTATACCCGTATCGCCAACTATCTGGAACGTCAGGCGCGTCAGCGCGGCTATCAGTTACTGATTGCCTGTTCGGAAGATCAGCCCGATAACGAAATGCGCTGCATTGAACATCTTCTGCAGCGTCAGGTCGATGCCATTATCGTGTCCACGTCACTGCCCCCGGAGCATCCTTTTTATCAGCGTTGGGTGAAAGAT
This sequence comes from Lonsdalea britannica, assembly GCF_946477055.1. GTDB lineage: Bacteria > Pseudomonadota > Gammaproteobacteria > Enterobacterales > Enterobacteriaceae > Lonsdalea > Lonsdalea britannica_A. The sequence goes on from NZ_CAMKXG010000001.1 coordinate 38,628, forward strand.
CCTTTGCCTATTATCGCGTTGGATCGTGCCTTAGATCGCGAGCACTTCACCAGCGTGGTGGGAGCGGACATGGAAGATGCGGAAATGCTGGCGCAAGAGCTGCGCAACATTCCGGCTGAACGGGTGCTGTATCTGGGGGCGTTGCCAGAGCTATCGGTCAGCTTCTTGCGTGAACAAGGTTTTCGGCAGGCCTGGGAGAGCGACCCCCGTCAGGTGAATTATCTCTATGCGAACAGCTACGAACGTAGCGCGGCGGCGGCGATATTCACGGACTATTTGCAGCACAATCCGATGCCGGAGGCGTTGTTCACGACCTCTTTCCCTCTGTTGCAGGGCGTAATGGACGTGACGTTAAAGCAAAGCGGGCGTTTGCCTAACAATCTCGCTATCGCCACCTTCGGTGACAATGAGCTGCTGGATTTTCTGGAATGCCAGGTGTTGTCCGTCGCCCAGCGTCATCGGGAAGTGGCCGAACGGGTACTGGAGCTGGTGCTGGCGAGCCTGGATGAACCGCGCAGGCCGAAGGCGGGGCTGTATCGTATTCGTCGTAGCCTTTATCGGCGAGGTTCGTTAAGCCGCCGCTAAGCCGAAAGGGAATTGCCGGGTCGACATCTTTCCGGCAGTTCCTATTATTCCCGCCGTTATCATCGTCATTTATTACACGTCATCTGGATATCTCTCTCCGAATTTTTACTCAGAGCGCGTTATTTCTGAGTTTTCGCCTAAGAAAAGTCCCGTTTTATAAAAAACTTTTTACCGCTTTACGCCATCTCATGCGGGTCATTTAATGCGTCACAAGCCGTTCCTGGCTTTTGCTGGATACGCGGAACAGCTGACGGCAATATTCCAGGAAATAACCGTAGACCACGCCCATGACCATCGATATCACGGCATTACTCCCGACGGCCGTTGCAATTTGCGAGGCGTTGGCGCCAATGCTTAGCAAAATAGCCATATAGACCGGTGACTGAAAACTTACGTAGGCAATAAGGTCAGCGACGTTTTTGCTTCGGCAGGATCGGGGCGCCAAATTGTGGGCGAAACCCACGATGCGATCGCGGTAGACGCCATAAGGCCACGCAATCACCATATTGACCGGAATGGAAAGCAGGCGTGAAGAGAGCGACTGCTGGAACGACATGCCTGAAATCAGTATCTCAATCGCCATGCCCGTAACGAAACAGTAAATCACCATGGCAACGGTGTCGGCCAGCGCGCTGCGCAAGCGTAAGGAGGGGGTGAACATGCCGGTAGGCTCCAGTGCGTCGAGGATAAAAACAAAAACACGGTATTTAAGTGGTGTTTTGTTTTGGTTTTTTGCTTTTTCGCAGTCTACATCACTGGATGTAATTTTTAGAGTAGCTATAAATTTTTATTTTTTCGTTGTTATTAGCGGTTGGTGCTACTTTGTCGGCGTAAAAAACCATTGGCATTTTATTATTGTGCTAACGATAGAAATAGTTATTTAAAACAATGGATTGTGATTATGGGTGAAGAGGGTGATGTGAGCACGGTCGTCTACCTCTCTTTTATATAGATCGGCTTTGCTTCAGACGCGGCTGATTATTATTAGACAGGCATGATAGATTTATACTGTAAATATAAACAGTCTTTCTGCATCTGATAAACCACGCTGGAGCGTAGACGTCTTCGTTGATAAATCATTCTTGATAGAAAACATTCTGTTTTTCTCATCAAAAAATTTATTTTTACAATTCAAAACCGCATCGAAGATTTAAGACCCTTCTCTTTTGGCAAAATGGATTGTCGAAAAATACTGACAAATCAGGGTTTGACGAGAAACTCGGGTTTTGTCGAAAATAAAAAATACGTAACGATATGTGGCTGTGAAAATAATATTGCATTGGCTGTTAAAGCGTATATCTTTCACGCGTTAGTTGAGGCCCGGTTAATTTCTCTTAAATAATCACAGCCTTAATACTCATTATTTTTTACTGGTGTTTTTTTAACTGTTTTTCCCCCGCCAAAAGTCACCGTAAATAATGCCTGCCCGCCTCCGTACTTGCTTGACAAGGTTTTCCTCCCCTCCGTAAACTCTGGATCGTGGGAATTTGTGGGACAAAGTGGTAGAAAATGGCATGAAGGGCTAAATACAACCATGTTTCGTGGGGCAAGTCTGGTCAATCTCGACAGTAAAGGACGGCTCGCCGTTCCGACCCGATACCGGGACGTACTGAACGAGGAAGCGCAGGGGCAAATGGTTTGCACCATTGACCTCCACCAGCCATGTCTGCTGCTTTATCTCTTGCCTGAGTGGGAAATCATCGAACAGAAGCTCTCTCGCCTGTCGAGCATGAATCCCGCCGAACGTCGCGTTCAGCGTTTGCTGCTGGGACACGCCAGTGAGTGCCAAATGGATGGTGCCGGGCGTTTATTAATCGCGTCCACGCTGCGGCAACATGCAAAGCTTACAAAAGAAGTGATGCTGGTCGGGCAGTTCAACAAGTTTGAACTGTGGGATGAACAGACCTGGTATCGACAAGTCAAGGAAGACATCGAAGCTGAACAATCGACTCAGGAACCGCTATCTGATCGATTGCAGGACTTATCTCTATAGTCATGACAGAAACTTTTAAACACACGACCGTGCTGTTGGATGAGGCCGTCAACGGCCTGAACATTCGCGGCGACGGTATTTACATTGACGGTACGTTTGGCCGCGGCGGTCACTCCCGTCTGATTCTGTCCCATTTGGGGCCGGAGGGTCGCCTGCTGGCAATCGATCGCGATCCTCAAGCTATCGCCGCTGCCAGCGATATTGACGATGCACGCTTTTCTATCATCCACGGGCCTTTCTCATCAATCGCTGAATACGTTGAAGAACGCGGACTGACGGGGAAAATCAACGGCGTACTGCTGGATCTTGGCGTTTCATCGCCTCAGCTCGACGATCCGGAGCGCGGTTTCTCCTTTATGCGTGACGGCCCGCTCGACATGCGTATGGATCCTACTCGCGGCGTTTCTGCCGCCGAATGGTTGATGAAAGCGGAAGCGGAAGATATCGCCTGGGTTCTTAAGACCTTTGGCGAAGAACGTTTCGCTCGCCGTATTGCTCGCGCCATCGTTGAGCGTAATCAGACTGAACCGATGACGCGCACGAAAGAGCTGGCTGAGCTGATTGCCGCCGCCAGTCCGATTCGTGAAAAGCATAAACATCCGGCAACGCGCTCTTTCCAGGCCATCCGTATCTATATCAACAGTGAACTCGAAGAGATTGAACGCGCGCTCAACGGCGCGTTGGATGTCCTCGCTCCCGAAGGTCGACTGTCGGTGATCAGTTTCCACTCGCTGGAAGACCGCATTGTGAAGCGCTTTATCCGTCACAACAGCCGTGGGCCGCAGGTCCCTGCGGGTCTGCCGTTGACGGAAGAACAGCTCCGCGAACAGGGGGGAAGAACCCTGAAGATCGCAGGAAAAATGAAGCCGTCCGACGCTGAAGTCGCGGAGAACCCGCGCGCCCGCAGTTCCGTACTGCGCTTCGCGGAGAGATTGTCCTCATGATCGGGCACGAACGTCACTCGCTGGCTGGCGTCATTGCAGAAGATTTGCTGCGGCACGGCAAATTGCCCTTGCTGCTGCTGGTCGCTGTTCTGATCTCGGCCGTACTCGTAGTGACGACGGCGCATCGTACTCGTCTGCTAACCGCAGAACGCGAGCGCCTGCTGCTGGAACGGGATGCGCTGGATATTGAATGGCGCAACCTGATTCTGGAAGAGAATGCGCTGGGCGACCATAGCCGTGTCGAGCAGAACGCGATAGAAAAACTCTACATGGGGCACGTCGATCCTTCGCAGGAAAATATTGTGGTTAAACAATGAACTGACAGGTTATTACTCAATAAATGAAACCCGCACGCCCCGGAAGGTTGAAACGTCAGGAAGAGCATGCCAGCTTCGTCAGCTGGCGTTTTGCGTTGCTTTGCGGGGGGATTCTGATCTGTCTGGTCGGCCTGATGCTGCGTACCGCCTATCTCCAGGTCATCGCGCCGGATAAGCTGGTGCGCGAAGGCGACATGCGTTCTCTGCGCGTGCAGGAAGTGCCCACCGCGCGCGGAATGATTAGCGATCGTGCGGGTCGTCCGCTGGCGGTGAGCGTCCCGGTCAACGCCATTTGGGCCGATCCCAAGGAAGTGAACGACCACGGCGGCATCACGCTCGATACGCGCTGGAAAGCGCTGGCCGACGCGCTGGAAATGCCGCTCGACCAAATATCCACCAAGGTCAACGCCAACCCCAACGGCCGTTTCGTTTATCTGGCGCGTCAGATCAACCCCGCCATCGGCGAATACATCCACAAACTGAAGCTGCCGGGCATCAATCTGCGTCAGGAGTCCCGTCGCTATTACCCGTCAGGTCCGGTGACCTCTCATCTTATCGGCTTTACCAACATCGACGGGCAGGGCATCGAAGGGGTCGAGAAGAGTTTCGACCGCTGGCTGACCGGCCAGCCGGGCGAACGTACCGTACGTAAAGACCGATTTGGGCGCGTGATTGAAGATATCTCCTCCGTCGACAGTCAGGCCGCGCACAACCTGATGCTGAGCATCGACGAACGCCTGCAGGCGCTCGTTTACCGTGAGCTGAATAACGCCGTCGCCTTCAACAAAGCGGAGTCCGGCACCGCTGTGCTGGTCGACGTCAACACCGGCGAAGTGCTGGCGATGGCCAATAGCCCGTCTTACAACCCGAATAACCTGTCCGGCACTACCAACGACGTCATCCGTAACCGCGCCATCACCGATATCTTCGAGCCGGGTTCCACCGTGAAGCCAATGGTGGTGATGTCTGCGTTACAGCGCAACGTGGTGAAAGAGAACAGCGTGCTGAATACGCTGCCGTATTACATCAACGGGCATGAAATCAAAGACGTAGCGCGCTACAACGAATTGACGCTGACGGGCGTACTGCAGAAATCGAGTAACGTCGGCGTATCTCGACTGTCGCTGGCGATGCCTTCTTCGGTGTTAGTGGATACTTACTCTCGCTTTGGTCTGGGTAAACCCACCAACCTCGGGCTGGTCGGCGAAAGCTCAGGGCTGTTTCCTCACCGTCAGCGCTGGGCTGATATCGAACGCGCGACCTTCTCCTTCGGCTACGGTCTGATGGTTACGCCGCTGCAGCTGGCCAGGATGTACGCCACTATCGGCAGCTTCGGCGTCTATCGGCCTCTTTCCATCACCAAGGTCGATCCGCCGGTGCCGGGAGAACGTATTTTCCCTGAAAACATCGTACGCACCGTGGTGCATATGATGGAAAGCGTCGCGTTGCCGGGCGGCGGTGGCTCGAAAGCCGCCATCAAAGGCTATCGCATCGCCATCAAGACCGGTACGGCCAAGAAAGTCGGGCCGGACGGCAAGTACATCAACAAATATATTGCTTACACCGCCGGTGTTGCCCCGGCCAGTAATCCTCGCTTCGCGCTGGTCGTGGTCATCAATGACCCGCAGGCCGGGAAATACTACGGCGGTGCGGTCTCTGCGCCGGTCTTCGGCGCCATCATGGGCGGCGTGCTTCGCACCATGAACATCGAGCCGGATGCCCTGGCGACGGGGGAGAAAAATGAATTCGTTATTAACCGAAAAGAGGGCTCAGGTGACAGATCGTAATTTGCACGATTTGCTGGCGCCGTGGGTTGCCAACGTTCCCGAGCGCGCGCTGCGGGACATGACGCTGGACAGCCGTATGGCTGCGGCGGGAGACGTTTTCGTCGCTATTGTCGGACATCAAACCGACGGGCGACGCTATATTGCGCAGGCCATTGCTCAAGGCGTGGCTGCGGTGATCGCCCAAGCGGATGAGGAAAATCCGGAAGGCACCGTGTGTGAAAAGCACGGCGTACCGGTGATTTATCTGGATGAGCTTAATCAGCGGCTTTCGGCGCTAGCGGGACGTTTCTACCACCAGCCCGCAGAGAGACTCCGTCTGGTCGGCGTAACCGGCACCAACGGTAAAACGACCACCAGCCAGCTGCTGGCGCAGTGGAGCCAGGCGCTGGGCGAAACCAGCGCGGTCATGGGTACCATCGGCAACGGTTTGCTGGGACGAGAAACCCCGGCGGAAAACACCACGGGTTCGGCCATCGGCGTACAGCAGACGCTCAGCCAATTGGCTGACGCGGGTGCCACATTTGCCGCGATGGAAGTCTCTTCCCACGGGCTGGTGCAGCATCGCGTTGCCGCGCTACCTTTCGCCGCCGCGGTATTTACCAACCTGAGCCGCGACCATCTCGACTATCACGGCGACATGGCGCATTACGAAGGGGCCAAATGGGCGCTCTTCGCGGAACATCAGGTCGGTGAAGCCATTATCAACGCGGACGACGACGTGGGTCGACGTTGGCTAAGTCGGCTTCCTGATGCGGTAGCGGTGACGCTGGGCTCACAGCGGCCAGAGGGCCGGAGCCGCTGGCTGCAGGCGACCCGCGTTGAGTATCACGACAGCGGTTTCACCGCGCAGGTGGACTCCAGCTGGGGTCAGGCCGTGATTCATAGCCGCCTGATGGGCGAGTTCAACGTCAGCAACATGATGCTGGCGCTGGCGACGCTGCTGGCGCTGGGCTATCCGCTGGAGCAGTTGGCTGAATCGGCGACGGCAATACAACCGGTCTGCGGCCGGATGGAAGTCTTCCATGCCGAAGGCAAACCCACCGTGGTTGTTGATTACGCACACACGCCCGACGCGCTGGAAAAAGCGCTGGAGGCGGCAAGACTGCACTGTCAGGGGCAGCTCTGGTGCGTGTTTGGCTGCGGGGGCGATCGCGATAGAGGTAAGCGCCCACTTATGGGAGCAGTAGCGGAACAGCTGGCCGACCGGGTCATCGTGACGGACGACAATCCGCGCAGCGAAGCGCCGCAGGCTATCGTCAAAGATATCCTGAGCGGCCTGATGGACGCCGGTCGAGTGCAGACGATTGAAGGCCGAGCGGCGGCGGTCAGCAGCGCGGTGATGCATGCCGGGCCGGATGATGTGGTGCTGGTGGCCGGGAAAGGTCACGAAGATTATCAGATCGTGGGCAATCAGCGGTTGGACTACTCCGACCGACTGACGGTCGCACGCCTGTTGGGAGTGGTGGCATGATTCGCGTAACGCTGAGCCAATTGGCGAACGTATTAGACGCCCGTCTGGAAGGAGACGATCTGGCGATCGACGCCGTCTCGACGGACACCCGTCATTTGACGGAAGGCTGCCTGTTTGTCGCGCTACAGGGCGAGAAATTCGATGCTCACGACTACGCCGCGAATGCGATTAGCGAGGGCGCGGCAGCACTGGTGGTGAGTAAGCGCTTACCTGTTTCGGCGCCGCAGCTGATTGTTAAAGATACGCGGCTGGCGCTCGGCGCGCTGGCTGCCTGGGTTCGGCAGCAATCGTCGGCCCGCGTTGTCGCCCTGACCGGTTCGTCCGGCAAAACGTCGGTCAAAGAGATGACCGCCGCGATTCTGCGGCAGTGCGGCAACGTGCTGTATACCGCCGGGAATCTGAATAACGACATCGGCGTACCGTTGACGCTGCTGCGACTGACGCCAGAACACGATTTCGCCGTCATTGAGCTGGGCGCGAACCACATCGGCGAGATTGCCTACACCGCCGATCTCACGAGGCCGGAAACGGCGCTGGTCAACAATATTGCGGCGGCGCATCTGGAAGGGTTCGGGTCGCTGGCCGGTGTTGCGCAGGCCAAGGGCGAGATCTTCAACGGTCTGCCCGCTGACGGCGTGGCGATTCTTAACGCCGACAGCAATGACTGGCCGCACTGGCAAACGACGCTGACGCAGAAAACCGTCTGGCGTTTTTCGCCGGAAGCCGCAGAGGATGTGGACTTCTTTGCCAGCGATGTCGTGGTGCAAGCGCAGGGGACGACGTTCACCCTGCACAGCCCGTTCGGCGAGGTTGGGGTCACGTTACCGTTGCCGGGTAAACACAATATCGCCAACGCGCTAGCCGCCACGGCGTTGGCGATGTCCGTCGGGGCGTCAACGGAGGCTGTGAAGTCAGGGCTGGCGCAGCTTCAGGCGGTGCCGGGACGTTTGTTCCCGCTCTCTTTGGGCGGTGAGCAACGAGTGCTCGACGACAGCTACAACGCCAACGTCGGTTCTCTGACGGCGGCGGTGCAGGTGCTGGCGGACATGCCGGGCTATCGGGTACTGGTCGTCGGCGACATGGCGGAGTTAGGGCAGGAAGCAGAAGCTTGTCACCGTCAGGTTGGCGAGGCGGCCCGGATCGCCGGTATCGACCGGGTGCTGAGCGTCGGTACGTTGAGCGAATGGATTAGCCAGGCCAGCGGGCAGGGTGAACATTTTCAGGATAAAGCCGCCGTGGTCGACCGTCTTCGGGCGCTGTTGGCGGAACACACAGTGATTACCATTTTAATAAAAGGCTCACGCAGCGCTGCGATGGAGCAGGTAGTACGCGCATTACAGGAGAAGGCAACATGTTAGTGTGGCTGGCCGAACAATTGGTCAAATTTTATTCCGGCTTCAACGTCTTTTCCTACCTGACGTTTCGAGCCATCGTCAGCCTGCTGACTGCGTTGGTGATCTCGCTCTGGATGGGGCCGCATTTGATTGCCTGGCTGCAGCGTTTACAGATTGGTCAGGTTGTTCGTAGCGAAGGGCCGGAGTCGCACTTCAGCAAGCGCGGTACGCCGACGATGGGCGGCGTGATGATACTGGCTTCGATCACGATCTCCGTTCTGCTGTGGGTCAACCTGTCTAACCCTTACGTCTGGTGCGTGCTGCTGGTGTTGCTGGGTTACGGCATCGTCGGGTTCGTGGACGACTACCGCAAGGTTGTACGCAAAGACACTAAAGGGCTGATCGCGCGCTGGAAGTATTTCTGGCAGTCGCTGTTGGCGCTCGTCGTCGCCTTTTCCATGTATGCCATCGGCAAAGATACGCCAGCGACGCAGCTGGTCGTGCCGTTCTTTAAAGACATCATGCCGCAGTTGGGATTGATGTATGTGGTGCTGGCTTATTTCGTGATTGTCGGCACCAGCAACGCCGTCAATCTGACCGACGGTCTGGACGGTCTGGCGATTATGCCGACGGTGTTTGTCGCCGCGGGCTTCGGGCTGGTGGCGTGGGCGACGGGGAACATGAACTTCGCCAACTACCTGCATATTCCGTACATCCGCCATGCCAGCGAACTGGTGGTGGTGTGTACGGCAATCGTCGGCGCGGGACTCGGGTTTCTATGGTTCAACACCTATCCGGCGCAGGTCTTTATGGGCGACGTCGGTTCGCTGGCGCTGGGCGGCGCGCTCGGGACGATCGCCGTGCTGCTGCGTCAGGAATTTTTACTGGTGATCATGGGGGGCGTGTTCGTGGTCGAAACGCTGTCGGTGATCCTGCAGGTTGGCTCCTTTAAGCTGCGCGGCCAGCGGATTTTCCGCATGGCGCCGATACATCACCACTATGAGCTTAAAGGTTGGCCGGAACCGCGCGTGATTGTGCGGTTCTGGATTATTTCTCTGATGCTGGTGCTCATTGGACTGGTCACACTGAAGGTACGGTAACGACATGGACTATCAGGGTAAAAAAGTCGTCATTATCGGGTTGGGCCTGACCGGGCTCTCCTGTGTTGATTTCTTCCTTACGCGCGGGGTGACGCCCCGCGTGGTGGATACCCGTGTCAGTCCGCCTGGTCTGGATAAACTGCCCGAGCAGGTCGAACGCTACGTGGGCGGATTACAGGAAGACTGGCTAATGGACGCCGACTTGATCGTCGCCAGCCCCGGTATCGCTCTGGCCACGCCCGCGTTATGCGACGCTGCGGAGGCAGGCATTGAGATCGTCGGCGATATCGAGCTGTTTTGCCGCGAGGCGCAGGCGCCAATCGTCGCGATCACGGGATCGAACGGGAAAAGCACCGTCACCACGCTGGTGGGAGACATGGCGCGTGCGGCCGGTTGGTCGGTAGGGGTTGGCGGCAACATTGGCGTGCCCGCGTTGGAACTGCTCAAGCAGGAGTGCCAGCTGTATGTGCTGGAACTGTCCAGCTTCCAGCTGGAAACAACCTGTAGCCTGCATGCCGCGGCGGCCACCATCCTGAACGTGACGGAAGATCACTCCAACCGTTATCCGTTAGGTCTGCAGCAGTACCGCGCCGCGAAGCTGCGCATCTACGAAAACGCCGCGGTCTGCGTGGTGAACGCCGATGATGCGCTGACCATGCCGGTGCGTGGCGCTGACGACCGCTGTCTGAGCTTCGGCGTGGACGTAGGCAACTATCACCTGAATCGGCAGCAGGGCGAAACCTGGCTGCGGGTGAACGGGGAGCGCGTGATCAATACGCGTGAAATCAAATTGGTCGGACAGCATAACTATACCAACGCGCTTGCCGCGTTGGCGCTGGCCGATACGGTGGGCATTCCCCGCGCATCCGCGCTGGCGGCGCTCACCGGCTTTACCGGTCTGGCGCATCGTTTCCAGCTGGTGCTGGATCGCAACGAGGTGCGCTGGATCAACGACTCGAAAGCGACCAACGTCGGCAGCACCGAGGCGGCGCTGAGCGGTTTGCACATCGACGGCACGCTGCATCTGCTGCTGGGCGGAGACGGCAAGTCCGCCGACTTCTCGCCGCTGAAGCCCTATCTTCAGGGCGATAACGTGCGGCTGTACTGTTTTGGTCGCGATGGCGATCTGCTGGCGGCGCTGCGTCCCGATATCGCGCAGAGTACCGAGACCCTGGCGCAGGCGATGACGCTCATTGCTCAGCAGGTCAGCCCGGGCGACGTAGTGTTGCTGTCCCCGGCCTGTGCGAGTCTGGATCAGTTCCGCAGCTTTGAGCATCGCGGCGATGAATTTGCACGTTTGGCGGAGGAACTGGGCTGATGCAGATGGCAGGGGCGATCGTGGAACGATTGAGACGCTGGGTCATGGGGACGCGCGAAAGCGATAACCTCAGCGCCGTGCTGTACGATCGTACGCTGCTGTGGCTGACGCTCGGACTGGCGGTGATTGGCTTCGTGATGGTGACTTCCGCCTCCATGCCGGTAGGGCAACGCCTCGCTGGCGACCCGTTCTTGTTCGCCAAGCGCGACGGACTCTATCTGGCGCTGGCGTTCGGCTTGTCGCTGATCACCATGCGGGTGCCGATGGCCGTCTGGCAGCGTTACAGCCCGGTTTTGCTGCTGGTCGCCATCGTTCTGCTGCTGGTGGTCTTGGTCGTCGGGAGCTCGGTCAACGGCGCCTCCCGCTGGATTTCATTGGGGCCGCTGCGCATACAGCCTGCCGAGCTGTCGAAGCTGGCGCTGTTCTGCTACCTCTCCAGTTACATGGTGCGCAAAGTGGAAGAGGTGCGAAACAACTTCTGGGGCTTCTGCAAACCGATGGGCGTGATGGTGGTGCTGGCGGTGCTGCTGCTGGCGCAGCCTGACCTTGGCACCGTAGTGGTGTTGTTTATTACGACGCTGGCCATGCTGTTTCTGGCGGGTGCCAAACTCTGGCAGTTTCTGGCGATTATCGGCAGCGGCATCTTCGCGGTCTGTCTGCTGATTATTGCGGAACCGTACCGTATCCGCCGCGTGACATCGTTCTGGAACCCTTGGGATGATCCGTTCGGCAGCGGCTATCAGTTGACGCAGTCGCTGATGGCGTTCGGACGCGGCGAAGTGTGGGGTCAGGGACTGGGTAATTCGATTCAGAAACTGGAATATCTGCCGGAAGCGCACACTGACTTTATTTTCTCCATTTTAGGCGAAGAACTGGGCTATATCGGTGTGGTTTTAGCGTTGTTAATGATATTCTTCGTCGCCTTTCGGGCGATGTCGATTGGACGCCGCGCGCTGCAGATCGATCAGCGCTTTTCAGGGTTCCTGGCGTGTTCCATCGGCATTTGGTTCAGTTTCCAAACATTGGTCAATGTGGGAGCCGCGGCGGGCATGTTGCCGACCAAAGGGTTGACCCTGCCGCTGGTCAGTTACGGGGGGTCCAGTCTGTTGATTATGTCGACCGCCATCGTACTGCTGTTACGCATAGATTATGAGACGCGTCTGACGAAAGCGCAGGCGTTTACGAGGAGTGCCCGATGAGTGGCGAAGGCAAGCGTTTGATGGTGATGGCAGGCGGAACCGGGGGCCATGTGTTCCCCGGATTGGCCGTGGCACATCATCTGATGGCGCAGGGATGGCAGGTGCGCTGGTTGGGCACCGCTGACCGTATGGAAGCCGATTTAGTGCCGAAGCACGGGATTGAGATTGATTTTATCCGCATTTCCGGTCTGCGCGGCAAAGGGCTTAAAGCGTTGATCAGCGCGCCGGTGCGTATTTTCCGCGCGGTGCGTCAGGCGCAGGCGATCATGCGCGATTACCAGCCGGACGTCGTGCTGGGCATGGGCGGCTATGTGTCCGGTCCCGGCGGCTTAGCTGCGTGGCTATGCGGTATTCCGGTCGTATTGCATGAACAGAACGGCATCGCCGGGCTGACCAACCGCTGGCTGTCGCGTATTGCGAAAACGGTGCTGCAGGCGTTTCCGGGCGCATTTCCTAAAGCGCCCGTGGTCGGAAACCCTGTGCGCACTGACGTGTTGGCGCTGCCGTCACCGGCGGAACGCCTGGCGGACCGTAGCGGACCTATCCGCGTATTGGTTATCGGCGGCAGTCAGGGCGCCCGGGTGCTGAACCAGACGTTGCCGGGCGTGGCCGCCACGCTGGGCGACAGAATCACCCTTTGGCATCAAACCGGTAAAGGCGCGCAGGCTGATGTTCAGGCGGCGTACGCGGAAGCCGGACAGCCGCAGCATAACGTGGTCGAATTTATTGATGATATGGCCGCGGCTTATGCCTGGGCCGATGTCGTTGTCTGTCGTTCCGGGGCGCTGACGGTCAGTGAGATCGCCGCCGCCGGTTTGCCAGCGCTTTTCGTGCCGTTCCAGCATAAGGATCGGCAGCAGTACTGGAACGCGTTGCCGCTGGAACAGGCGGGCGCGGCCAAAATTATCGAGCAGGCCCAGATCAGCGTTGACGCCGTCAGCGATGTATTGGCCAGCTGGGACCGCGCTACGCTGCGCGACATGGCCGAGAAGGCCCAATCGGTCGCCATTCCTGATGCGACCGAGCGCGTTGCGGCAGAAGTCGTCGCAGCGGCGCGTACACAAGACGTGGCAGCGGTTCAACATTAATCATGACATCGCCGGACACAGGACGGCGATCAATAAGGTAGCGATAGGTAAAGTGAATACACAACAACTGGCGAAACTGCGTTCAATCGTGCCCGAGATGCATCGCGTCCGGCACATCCACTTTGTTGGCATCGGTGGTGCTGGCATGGGCGGTATCGCCGAAGTTCTGGTTAATGAAGGCTATGAGATTAGCGGTTCCGATTTGGCACCGAATGCCGTTACGCAGCAGCTGAGTGATTTAGGCGCGCAGATCTATTTCCACCACCGTCCGGAAAATGTGAACGGCGCGAGCGTGGTGGTCGTTTCCAGCGCCATTTCCGGCGACAACCCGGAAATCATTGCCGCGAAGGAAGCGCGTATCCCCGTGATTCGCCGGGCGGAAATGCTGGCGGAACTGATGCGCTTTCGTCACGGCATTGCTGTGGCGGGAACACACGGCAAAACGACGACGACGGCGATGGTGACCAGTATTTACGCGGAAGCCGGTCTGGACCCCACCTTCGTCAACGGCGGGCTGGTGAAAGCGGCAGGTACGCACGCGCGACTGGGATCCAGTCGCTACCTGATTGCAGAAGCGGACGAAAGCGACGCGTCTTTCCTGCATTTGCAGCCGATGGCGGCGATCGTGACCAATATCGAAGCCGACCATATGGACACATATCAGGGCGATTTCGAGAATCTGAAGCAGACGTTCATCAACTTTCTGCACAATCTGCCGTTTTATGGACACGCGGTGATGTGTCTGGACGATCAGGTGGTCCGCGAGCTGCTGCCGCGTGTAGGGCGTCATGTGACGACATACGGATTCTGCGACGATGCGGATGTGCGCATCGCCAGTTATCGCCAGGTCGGTGCGCAGGGCCACTTTACGCTGGCGCGTCAGGGGAAACCTCTGCTGCACGTGACCCTGAATGCGCCTGGCCGCCACAATGCATTGAATGCGGCGGCGGCGGTTGCGGTCGCCTCAGAAGAAGGGATTGAAGACGACGCGATCCTGCGGGCGCTCGAACGTTTCGAAGGCACCGGCCGTCGTTTCGACTTCCTGGGCGAATATCCGCTGGAGTCGGTAAACGGCAAAAGCGGCGCGGTCATGCTGGTCGATGATTACGGCCATCATCCCACCGAAGTGGACGCCACGATTAAAGCGGCGCGAGCGGGCTGGCCCGAAAAAAGGCTGGTAATGGTTTTCCAGCCTCACCGCTATACGCGTACGCGCGATCTGTATGACGACTTCGCGCACGTGCTGTCTCAGGTGGATGTTTTGCTGATGTTGGATGTTTATTCAGCAGGAGAAACACCTATTCCTGGGGCCGATAGCCGCTCTTTATGCCGTACGATTCGCGGAAGAGGTAGGATTGATCCGATTTTGGTGCCGGATATAGAGACTTTACCTGAATTGTTAGCACCGGCACTGCAAGATGGTGACCTCGTCATGGTTCAGGGCGCAGGTAATATCGGCAAACTGGCCCGCAGGCTGGCGGATTCTCGCTTACAGCCGCAGGTCAAAGGGTAAAAGTAAATGACTGAGAAAGTGGCTGTATTGCTGGGTGGTTCATCCGCAGAACGCGAAATCTCTTTGCTCTCGGGGCAGGCCGTATTGGCCGGGCTGCGTGAAGCGGGAGTGGATGCGCGCGCGATAGACCCCAGTGACTTCCCGGTCAGTTACCTTAAAGAACAAGGCTTTACCCGGGTATTCATCACGCTGCACGGGCGCGGTGGCGAAGACGGCTCCATGCAGGGCGCGCTGGAGCAGCTGGGGCTGCCATATACCGGCAGCGGCGTGATGGCGTCGGCGCTGACGATGGATAAGTGTCGCACCAAGCAGATTTGGCAGGCGTCAAATTTACCGGTAGCGCCTTATATCGTGCTGAATCGGCATCAGTTTCAGCGCAGTAATCCATCTGGTTTGCTAAAGTTAGTAGAACCTCTTGGTATGCCATTGATTGTCAAGCCGAGTCGGGAAGGTTCCAGCGTCGGAATGAGCAAAGTCGAACAGGCTGAAGCCTTACCTGCGGCGTTGGAAGCGGCTTTCCATCATGACGAAAACGTGATGGTGGAGAAGTGGTTGAGCGGTCCGGAGTTTACGGTGGCTATTCTCGGTAACGAAACCTTGCCGTCGATTCGCATTCAGGCGACAGGCACGTTTTACGACTATCAGGCGAAGTACGAGTCGGAAGACACCCGTTACTTTTGCCCCAGCGGTCTGACTGCGGAGCAGGAAAGCGAACTGGCTTCTCTGTCGCTGGCGGCCTACCGCGCGCTGGACTGCAGCGGCTGGGGACGGGTTGATGTGATGATGGACGACGACGGCAAATTTTACCTGTTAGAGGTGAATACCTCTCCGGGGATGACCGAGCACAGCCTGGTGCCGATGGCTGCCAAAGAACATGGCCTGACGTTTCCACAATTGGTGACACGTATTTTGGATCTGGCGAGCTGATATGTCGCAAGCGGCGCTTAACACACGCGGACGCGAGCCCGAATCGAACGGCGCGCGTCGCAGCAACGGCGGCCAACTGGCGGGCATGATTTTCCTGCTGATGGTGGTGGGCACCATCGCCTGGGGCAGTTGGATGGTGGTGGGATGGATGCAAGACGCCAGCCGGCTGCCGCTGTCTCGGCTGGTGGTGACGGGAGAAAGAACCTACACCACCAACGACGATATTCGTCAGGCGATACTGTCGCTCGGGGCGCCGGGAACGTTTATGACGCAGGACGTCAATATCATCCAGCAGCAGATTGAACGACTGCCGTGGATTAAACAGGCCAGCGTGCGTAAGCAGTGGCCTGACGAATTAAAGATTCATCTGGTTGAATACGTGCCCTTTGCACGTTGGAATGACCAGCTGATGGTGGACAGCGATGGAAACGCGTTCAGCGTACCGGCGGAACGCATCGGTAATAAGAAGATGCCGATGTTGTACGGGCCGGAAGGCAGCGAGGCCGACGTGCTGGAAGGGTATCGGAACATGAACCAGATACTAAGCGCCGGCAAGTTTCAGCTGAAAATGGTTGCGATGACCGCGCGCCATTCCTGGCAGGTGGGTCTGGAAGACGATATCCGCCTGCAGTTGGGACGCGACGATCAGGCTCGCCGTCTGGCGCGATTTATTGAGTTGTATCCGCTTCTTCAACAGCAGGCGAAGGACGGGAACAAGCGGATTAACTATGTGGATCTGCGTTACGACTCAGGCGCAGCGGTAGGTTGGGGTCCGGCGTTTATCGATCAGCAACAAGACATTGATCGTCACCAAAACGGTAATCAGCAACAGAATCAGGCACAGGCTAAACAGCAATGATCAAGTCGACGGACAGAAAACTGGTAGTTGGGCTGGAAATCGGTACAGCAAAAGTGGCTGCGCTGGTAGGGGAAGTTCTGCCCGATGGCATGGTCAATATTATCGGTGTGGGTAGTTGCCCGTCACGGGGTATGGATAAAGGCGGCGTGAACGACCTGGAGTCGGTGGTGAAGTGCGTACAGCGCGCCATTGACCAGGCTGAACTGATGGCGGACTGCCAGATTTCATCAGTTTATCTGGCGCTGTCCGGCAAACATATCAGCTGCCAGAACGAGATTGGCATGGTGCCGATCTCTGAAGAAGAAGTGACGCTGGACGACGTGGAAAGCGTCGTCCACACGGCGAAATCCGTACGCGTACGCGATGAGCATCGCATCCTGCACGTCATCCCGCAGGAGTACGCGATCGACTACCAGGAAGGCATCAAGAATCCGGTAGGGCTGTCCGGCGTACGTATGCAGGCGAAGGTGCATCTGATCACCTGCCATAACGATATGGCGAAGAACATCGTCAAAGCGGTTGAACGCTGCGGTCTGAAAGTCGATCAGCTGATTTTCGCCGGACTGGCATCCAGCTATGCGGTGCTGACTGAAGACGAACGCGAGCTGGGCGTTTGCGTGGTGGATATCGGCGGCGGCACCATGGATATGGCGGTTTACACCGGCGGCGCGCTGCGCCACACCAAGGTGATCCCGTACGCAGGCAACGTGGTCACCAGCGATATCGCTTACGCTTTCGGCACTCCGCCTACGGACGCCGAGGCGATCAAAGTTCGCTACGGCTGCGCGCTGGGCTCTATCGTGAGCAAAGACGAAGCGGTTGAAGTTCCCAGCGTGGGCGGTCGTCCGCCGCGCAGTCTGCAGCGTCAGACATTGGCCGAGGTTATCGAGCCGCGTTACACCGAGCTGCTGAATCTGGTGAACGACGAGCTATTGCAGTTACAGGAGCAGTTGCGTCAGCAGGGCGTCAAGCATCACCTGGCGGCCGGTATCGTGCTGACGGGTGGAGCCGCACAGATTGATGGCCTGGCCGCATGCGCCCAGCGAGTGTTCCATACGCAGGTTCGTATCGGGCAACCGCTGAACATCACAGGCCTGACGGATTATGCGCAGGAGCCTTACTACTCTACGGCGGTAGGGTTGCTGCACTACGGTAAAGAATCTCACCTGAACGGTGAGCATGAAGTGGAAAAACGCGCCTCAGTGAGCCACTGGTTTAAACGCCTGAACAGCTGGCTGAGAAAAGAATTTTAACGGTTATCAAAAGAGATCCTGGCACAGCTTTTTTGATCTCGAAGTAACACAGGCACAAGACGGAGAGAAACTATGTTTGAACCTATGGAATTAACCAACGACGCGGTGATTAAAGTCATCGGCGTCGGTGGCGGCGGCGGTAACGCGGTCGAGCATATGGTGCGTGAACGCATTGAAGGCGTTGAGTTCTTTGCGGTCAACACTGACGCTCAGGCACTGCGCAAAACGGCGGTTGGGCAGACTATCCAGATCGGTAGCGGTATCACCAAAGGTCTGGGCGCCGGGGCTAACCCGGAAGTCGGCCGTAACTCTGCTGAAGAAGACCGCGAGGCATTGCGCGCGTCTCTTGAAGGCGCCGATATGGTGTTTATCGCTGCGGGTATGGGCGGTGGTACGGGGACGGGCGCTGCGCCGGTTGTAGCCGAAGTGGCTAAAGACCTGGGCATTCTGACCGTTGCCGTCGTGACCAAGCCGTTTAACTTCGAAGGCAAAAAACGCATGGCGTTTGCGGAACAAGGTATCGCGGAGCTGTCTAAGCACGTGGATTCCCTGATCACCATCCCGAACGACAAATTGCTGAAAGTTCTGGGACGCGGTATCTCCCTGCTGGATGCGTTCGGCGCTGCCAACGACGTGCTGAAAGGTGCGGTTCAGGGTATCGCTGAACTGATTACCCGCCCGGGGTTGATGAACGTCGACTTCGCGGATGTTCGCACCGTGATGTCCGAAATGGGCTATGCCATGATGGGTTCCGGCGTAGCGCGTGGCGAAGACCGTGCGGAAGAAGCGGCCGAAATGGCGATCTCCAGCCCGCTGCTGGAAGATATCGACCTGTCCGGCGCTCGCGGCGTTCTGGTCAACATCACGGCGGGCTTTGACCTGCGTCTGGATGAGTTCGAAACGGTCGGTAACACGATTCGTGCTTTCGCGTCCGACAACGCTACCGTGGTTATCGGTACGTCTCTGGACCCGGAAATGAACGACGAACTGCGCGTTACCGTGGTGGCGACAGGCATCGGCATGGACAAACGTCCGGAAATTACGCTGGTGACCAACAAGCAGAGCAGTCAGCCGGTAATGGACCACCGTTACCAGCAGCATGGCATGTCGCCTCTGCCGCAGGAAAAACCGGCTGCCGCCAAGGTCGTCAACGACCAGAACACGCAGCCTAATAAAGAGCCGGATTACCTGGATATCCCGGCGTTCCTGCGCAAGCAGGCCGATTAACCGGCCGCTTGGTTGGAATCTCCGCTCTTTGTGCTAAACTGTGCCGCCGGCCTTGGTATAGACTAAGGCCGTTGGTTCGGATTAAATGCGAGATAATACGATGATCAAACAACGTACATTAAAACGTATCGTACAGGCGACAGGGGTCGGTTTGCATACCGGCAAAAAAGTCACCCTGACCATGCGTCCTGCACCGGCAAATACCGGGGTCATCTATCGTCGCACTGACTTGAATCCACCGGTTGATTTTCCGGCTGATGCCAAATCCGTGCGTGATACCATGCTCTGTACTTGCCTGGTCAATGAGCATGACGTGCGAATTTCTACGGTGGAGCATCTGAACGCCGCGCTGGCAGGATTGGGCATCGACAACGTGATGATCGAAGTCGATTCTCCTGAAATTCCTATTATGGACGGCAGCGCCAGTCCGTTCGTTTACCTGTTGCTGGACGCCGGCATTGAAGAACTGAACTGTGCTAAGAAGTTCGTTCGGATCAAAGATACCGTGCGCGTAGAAGATGGCGACAAGTGGGCGGAACTGAAACCTTATAACGGTTTCAACCTGGACTTCACCATCGACTTCAATCACCCGGCGATAGACTCTGGCGCACAGCGCTACAAGTTAGAGTTCTCTGCGGACTCTTTCGTCCGTCAGATCAGCCGTGCGCGGACCTTCGGCTTCATGCGGGATATTGAATATCTCCAGTCCCGTGGTCTGTGCCTGGGCGGCAGCTTTGACTGCGCGATTGTCGTCGACGACTACCGCGTGCTGAACGATGACGGTCTGCGTTTTGAAGATGAATTCGTTCGTCACAAAATGCTGGATGCCATTGGCGACCTGTTTATGTGTGGCCACAACATCATTGGTGCCTTCACGGCATTCAAGTCGGGTCATGCGCTGAACAACAAACTGTTGCAGGCTGTGCTGGCGAAACAGGAAGCGTGGGAATACGTGACCTTTGAAGATGAGGCGGAAATGCCGCTGGCGTTCAAAGCGCCTTCGACGGTACTCGCCTGACAAGTCAGAACAACAACTTGTCGTTTTTATGACTGGTTATCACTGGTTTTCTCTCCGGCCAGTGAAGCCAGTCTTTTTAATATCCGCTGTAACCTTTCCGGGCTGTTTTCCGCTAATCCATTCAATATTTCTGCACTCTGCGGACTCAGCGAACGTTGCTTCGGCACGTCCTTAGAATCAACCCCGGTGCTGGTGTCCGACAGCTTATTATTTTGATGTGCTTTAGCTGCCAGCGAAGGATTAATCCGGATGTCGATTGCTGCTAATGATGGTAGTATTTGAGCACGCAATGCGGAGAGTAATGCGGGCTGTTCATAACGTAGCCGCATCATCCAACTGGCGTTCGCCGTTTCCAGCACTAACAAACTGCGGCGATAATTTGCGACGCGGCACCAAGGGTGCATTTGCGCTGGCAATAGCGCGCAGACGGCGCGATTAAGTTTTACCAGCGCGGCAGCGCGCTGCTGAATATCTCGCAGCGGACCGCTTCCGGTTTCCGATGCGCTATCAAAAAAAGACTCTAGTGATTGTGGACGACTATCACGCATAACGCAGGCTCCGACGGACAGTAAACTTGTGATTGGTATTCTAAATCGTTGGCGACAATTTGGCAGACGTTATTTTTGGCCGCATCTCCTGTTGGGGATGGTCGCGGCTGGTTTTGGTCTGCCCGTTAGTCTGTGCGAATCCCAGAATGCCCCATCGCTGTCGACCTCGGCGATTAGCCGCCATAACGTTTCCGCCTTTAGCCTGACCGATCTGGTGGCATTAAAAGAGGCTCATCGACGTTCATCCGTCGGCATTGATTATTGGCATCAGCATGCCATTCGCACCGTTATCCGGCATCTGTCATTTGCTCTGACGGCGCCGCAGCCTTCTACGGTGGCTGAAGCGGTGGTGTCCTCGCCCGCACAGCATCAGATCCTGATTGAAACACTCCACGCGTTGTTGACCCAGGAAAATAGGGTGCCCGCGCTGGATGTCTCGACGTACTTCTCCGCAGTATCTTCGCTATTCCATCATTCCGGCATCTGGCTTGCCCAGACGATGGGGATACGCGCCGGACCGCTTAACTACCCCCCTTTTTTCTGTTAACACGCGCAATAGCCGGGTGAGATAGCCTGGTTTTCTGTTGTTATGCCACAGTAGATACGGTGGCATTGTAGAGATTAAAATTATTATGTTAGTGAAACTATTAACCAAAGTTTTCGGTAGCCGTAACGACCGTACCTTACGCCGTATGCGTAAAACTGTAGATGTGATCGCCCAGCTTGAACCCGCAATGGAAAAGCTGTCTGACGACGAGCTGAAGGCTAAAACGCCGGAGTTCCGTGAGCGCATCAAGAAAGGCGAAACGCTGGAAGCGCTGTTACCTGAGGCCTTTGCCGTCGTGCGTGAAGCAAGTAAACGTGTTTTCGGTATGCGCCACTTCGACGTTCAGATGCTGGGCGGGATGGTCCTTAATGAACGCTGCATCGCCGAAATGCGTACCGGTGAAGGTAAAACGCTGACGGCGACGCTGCCCGCGTATCTGAATGGTCTGACCGGCCGCGGCGTGCATGTTGTTACCGTGAACGACTATTTGGCACAGCGTGATGCCGAGAACAACCGTCCGTTGTTTGAGTACCTCGGTCTGACGGTAGGGATCAACCTGCCTGGCATGCCAGCGCCAGCGAAACGCGAAGCGTATGCGGCTGACATCACTTATGGTACCAACAACGAATATGGTTTCGACTACCTGCGTGACAACATGGCGTTCAGCCCGGAAGAGCGCGTTCAGCGCCCGCTGTTTTACGCTCTGGTGGATGAAGTTGACTCCATTCTGATCGATGAAGCGCGTACCCCGCTGATCATCTCTGGCCCGGCAGAAGACAGCTCCGAGATGTATATCCGCGTCAATAAAATCATCCCGTCGCTGATCCGTCAGGAAAAAGAAGATTCCGACACCTTCCAGGGCGAAGGCCACTTCTCCGTGGATGAAAAATCCCGTCAGGTTAACCTGACCGAACGCGGTCTGGTCAAAATCGAAGAGCTGCTGGTGAACGAAGGCATCATGGATGAAGGCGAATCCCTGTACTCGCCTTCCAACATTATGCTGATGCACCACGTTACCGCTGGCCTGCGAGCGCATGTTCTGTTCACGCGCGACGTCGATTACATCGTTAAAGACGGTGAGGTCATCATTGTCGATGAACATACCGGCCGTACCATGCAGGGGCGTCGCTGGTCTGACGGTCTGCATCAGGCTGTTGAGGCGAAAGAGCACGTCACCATCAATAATGAAAACCAGACGCTGGCCTCCATTACCTTCCAGAACTACTTCCGCCTGTATGAAAAACTGGCCGGGATGACGGGGACGGCGGATACCGAAGCCTTCGAATTCAGCTCTATCTATAAACTGGATACCATTGTTGTACCGACGAACCGTCCGATGATTCGTAAAGATTTGCCCGATCTGGTGTACATGACCGAGCGGGAAAAAATCGACGCTATCATCGAAGATATCAGAGAGCGTACGGCGAATGGCCAGCCGGTGCTGGTGGGGACGATCTCGATTGAGAAATCCGAAGTGGTTTCTGACGCGCTGACGCGCGCCGGAGTCAAACACAACGTGCTTAACGCCAAGTTCCATGCCATGGAAGCGGATATCGTCGCACAGGCCGGTCGTCCGGGCGCGGTGACCATCGCCACTAACATGGCCGGTCGTGGTACGGATATCGTGCTGGGCGGCAGCTGGCAGACTGAAATCGCCCAGCTTGAAGCCCCGACGGATGAGCAGATCGCGGCAATCAAAGCCGATTGGCAACTGCGTCACGACGCGGTGCTGGCTTCGGGCGGTTTGCATATTATTGGTACCGAGCGTCATGAATCGCGTCGTATCGACAACCAGCTGCGTGGCCGTTCCGGTCGTCAGGGGGATGCCGGTTCTTCCCGCTTCTACCTTTCCATGGAAGATGCCCTGATGCGTATCTTCGCTTCTGACCGCGTGTCCAACATGATGCGTAAGCTGGGGATGAAGGAAGGCGAAGCAATCGAGCATCCTTGGGTGACCAAGGCGATTGCCAATGCGCAGCGTAAGGTAGAAAACCGCAACTTCGATATTCGTAAGCAGCTGCTGGAATACGATGATGTGGCGAACGACCAGCGCCGGGCTATCTACACTCAGCGTAATGAGCTGCTGAACTCAGTCGATATCAGCGAAACGATCAACAGCATTCGTGACGATGTATTCAAAGTGACCATCGATAACCATATTCCGCCGCAGTCTCTGGAAGAAATGTGGGATATCGAGGGTCTGGAACAGCGTCTGAAAAACGATTTCGATCTGGACATGCCGATTGCAGAATGGCTGGAAAAAGAGCCACAGCTGCATGAAGAAACGCTGCGTGAACGTATCCACGAACAGGCGATGGAAGTTTACGCCCGCAAAGAAGAAGTCGTGGGTGTCGATGTGATGCGCAACTTCGAAAAAGGCGTCATGCTGCAGACGCTGGACTCCTTGTGGAAAGAGCATCTGGCGGCGATGGACTATCTGCGTCAGGGCATCCATCTGCGCGGCTATGCGCAGAAAGATCCGAAGCAGGAGTACAAACGTGAGTCGTTCTCCATGTTCGCCGCGATGCTGGAAGCGCTGAAATATGAAGTCATCAGCACACTGAGCAAAGTTCAGGTCCGTATGCCGGAAGAGATCGAAGCGTTGGAACAGCAGCGTCGCGAGGAAGCCGAACGTCTGGCAGGCCAGCAGCAACTGAGCCATCAAAGTGAAGTGGCTGCCGCACCGACTGCCGGTGGTTCATCTGAGCGTAAAATCGGCCGTAACGATCCTTGCCCTTGCGGTTCAGGCAAGAAATACAAACAGTGCCACGGACGTATCCAGAACTAGTCTTCATTAGGGCTGAATAACATCATCGATAAAAATAAAGGCGGTCATTGACCGCCTTTTACTTGGGGAAAGGCTTATGACGCAAAAACCTTTGTCAGTCGCGGTAGGGATTATCCGTAACGCCCAGCGACAGTTTTTTATCGCCTGCCGTCAGGCTGGCTCGCACATGGCCGGTAAATGGGAGTTCCCGGGGGGAAAAGTCGAAGCGGGAGAGACGCCCGAACAGGCGCTGATTCGTGAATTGCGTGAGGAAACGGGGATTGAAGCGCGCGATCCTCAGGCGCTCACGGATAAAACGTTCTCCGCAGGCGATCGGCTCATCACGCTGCATTTTTTTCTGGTGGAGCATTGGCAGGGGGAGCCATACGGACGGGAAGGTCAGCCGTCGCGTTGGCTGACCGTCGATGAACTCAAAGAAGAGGAATTTCCGCCAGCGAATGCGGAGATGATCCGCTGGCTAAAACAGTCGGCGTAACACCAAAGTTTAATACTTTGTTTCGCTCCAGTTTTCGCTGTCAGTAATCGCTTCATTACTGGGAATACGTTTTTCTTCTTCTGCCCATTCCCCAAGATCGATTAGCTGGCAGCGTTTGCTGCAGAAAGGGCGGTAAGGACTTTGTTCTCCCCACACCACAGGTTTGGCGCAGGTCGGACATTTTACGGTGGTGATATCGTTGCTCATCGTGTTAACTCCTAACAGCAGGCCAGTTCGAACGTCAGGCGGTCGGGCACTTGTCCATGCTCGCTGTCCAGCGGCATGAAGCGAATCGCATAACGGCTCTTGTGACCAGAAATTTGTGGGTAAAGCTGATATTCCTGTGCGATCTGTATGCGCAGCAGGTCGGCATCGGCTGCATTGTCCTGATAGAAGCCTTTCAGGCTGATTTGCGGACGGAAGATCGCTGAGTTGCGGATGAGGTCCAGAATCATCCCCAACGTCTGTTCAAATGGCGCGACGCTGTCGAGCCAGGCGCCGACCTGCCGGTTTCGGTACTCCACAGGCTGATGCAACCAGGTATGCAGCGTCGGCAAGTCGAAGTTACAGCATCCTCCAGGAATACTCAGCCGTTGGCGAACCATGCCAATAAGACGATCTTCACGCAGGCTCTGACCCATACGCGGGGCGGCCATTAGTTGGCTGGCCTGCTGGCGTAGCTGCTGGCGAAAGGCATCGATTCGCGCCTGGTCGACGCCGGGAACGTCCTGCCACTGCGTCAACTTCTGCTGCTGGCGTTCCAGTTCCTTCATCAAGTCGGGACGCACATCGCCGCGTTCCAGTACATCCAACAGGTCGGTGGCGGCGCGGAAAAAGCTCAGCGCATCACCGATGTGTTCCAGTGTCTGGTTGTCATGCATCTGTTGGAGCAAAAACTCAAGACGTAGCCACGTCCGCGTTTTCTCATTCAGCGGATATTCAAATAATAGGGTTGAGGAAGCATCACTCATTATTTTGTCATCCTGTCGTTTGCGGATGCCGCCAGCTCAAGATAGCGCTGATGCAGCATGGCAATTTGTGGAGCTAGTTTGCTCTGGCTAAGGCTATTGTCGATGATGTCGTCGGCATAAGCCAGACGCTGTTCTCGCGAAGCCTGTGCGGACAGAATTTTTTCCGCCTGTTCAAGGGACACGCCATCACGCGCCAGCGTGCGCTGTAGCTGAATCTCCGGGGTGACGTCTACGACCAGAACACGTTGCGCCTGCGATTGCAGGCTGTTTTCAATCAGCAGGGGAATGACCCACATCACATACGGGCCGGGGGCGGCAAGCAACTGGCGCCGGGTTTCCGCGTGGATCAACGGATGTAGCAGTTGGTTGAGCCACTCTTTTTCACGTTCGCTGGAAAAAATCTTTGTCCGTAGGGCGGAGCGATTGAGCGTACCGTCGGCGTTGAGTATCTCGGGGCCAAAGCGTTTTGCGATAGCGGACAACGCAGCTGTTCCGGGCTCAACGATCTGACGGGCGATGATGTCTGCATCAATAATGGTGATGCCTTGCTGGGCGAAACCTTCAGCGACGGTGCTTTTGCCGCTGCCGATACCGCCTGTGAGCGCTACGATGTATGCCATGGTATCGTTCTGCAAAATTACCGGTAAATTTACGGGATTCTAGCCTAAATAAAGGTAAATTCGCAGTCTTGCCGCAGGATTATTCGCGCGTATGATGAGGTCACTGGATATGGTTTTAATGCATACCGACTGTCTCTCTGACGGTCTTCGCCACTAACCAGGACACCTCCTTATGCGTATTGAAGAAGATTTAAAGTTAGGCTTTAAAGACGTTCTCATTCGTCCCAAACGCTCTACCCTGAAGAGTCGATCGGAAGTTGAACTGGCACGCGATTTTACCTTTATGCATGCGGGCTGCCGTTGGTCCGGCGTGCCGGTCATTGCGGCTAATATGGATACGGTAGGTACTTTTCGCATGGCTCAGGCGTTATCCACGTTCGGAGTTCTGACAGCCGTTCATAAGCATTACTCCGTTGAACAGTGGCAGCAGTTTGTCGCGCAGTCGTCAGAAGAGGTATTGCGCCATGTTATGGTCTCTACGGGGACGTCAAACGACGATTTTAATAAGTTGAAGCAGATTCTGGCTTTGTCGCCGACGCTGAAATTTATTTGCATCGATGTCGCCAACGGCTACTCCGAGCACTTTGTCTCCTTTGTACAAAAAGCGCGTGAGGCGTGTCCTGATAAAGTCATTTGTGCGGGCAATGTGGTCACCGGCGAAATGGTCGAGGAGCTGATTCTTTCGGGTGCGGATATCGTTAAGGTCGGGATTGGTCCTGGTTCCGTTTGCACCACCCGGTTGAAAACGGGCGTGGGCTATCCGCAGCTGTCGGCGGTCATTGAATGTGCCGATGCCGCGCATGGTCTGGGGGGACAGATTGTCAGCGATGGTGGTTGCTCTGTGCCGGGCGATGTCGCCAAAGCTTTCGGTGGCGGCGCTGATTTTGTGATGCTGGGAGGGATGTTAGCGGCACACGATGAGTGTGAAGGAACCATCGCCGAAGAAAATGGCCAGAAAATGATGCTGTTTTACGGTATGAGTTCGGCATCCGCGATGGAACGCCATGTGGGCGGCGTAGCCGGTTATCGTGCTGCGGAAGGTAAAACCGTCAAGCTTCCGCTGCGAGGGCCGGTGGAGTACACCATCCGCGATATTCTCGGCGGTTTGCGCTCAGCCTGCACTTATGTTGGCGCTTCACGCCTGAAAGAGCTGACCAAACGCACGACGTTTATTCGTGTCGCCGAGCAGGAAAACCGGATTTTCAACGTATAACCCTCGGTGTCTACTAGACTGACGGGATCAGGCTCCCGTCAGTACCTGACCCAATTGGAATATGGGCAGATACATCGCTATCACCAGCGTACCGACAATCACGCCCACCGTCCCCATCAATAATGGCTCCAAGGTATGAGGCAGCTTGTCTGCAAACTGCTGCGTACTTTTTTCATGCCATTCGGCCAACTGTGTAAACAGGTGCTCCAACGCGCCAGTTTCTTCTCCGACTCTAATTAGCTGTGGACAGGGAGCAGGGAACAGCGGTGAGCGTTCTAGCGCCTGACTCAGTGGTATGCCGCGCTCAATGAGGCTTTGTATCTCTTTCAATTCTCTCTGATAAAGCGGATGTCCAAGCGTCGCGGCTGCGTCCAATCCGGCAGGTAGCGGCAGCCCTGCACCGTGAGTCATCGCCAGCGTATGGAATATCTGGCTGAGGCAGCGTCCGCGAATCAGTGTGGCGATACCCGGCGCTTTGAGCCACAGGCGTTGTTCCCTGTAACGCCAGCGTGGATAGGTTTTGCGTAGCCAGCCGTAAGCGACTGTGAGAGCAATGCTTGTGGTGACGAAAGTCGCGCCATTGCGTACGCACCGTTCCGAGAGGGTCAGCAAGGTCTGTGTGAGCAGGGGAAGCGGGGCGTTGAATGACGCGTAAAGCCGACCAAACTCGGGTAACACTAGGGTAACCATCAGCGCGCTCACGATCAGCACGGCGGCGGAAACGAAGAGGGGATAGCGTAATGCTTTGGCGACCTTATGAGCTAATTGCTGACGTGCCTCCTGATAGGCGGCGAGCCGCTGGCAGCAGTCCCCCAGTTTGCCCGTCAGTTCGCCTGCGGCAATCAGGGAGCAATACATGGGCGGGAAAATATGGGGATAGTGCCGAAACGCCTCTGCCAGCGTGACCCCCTGTGCTATCTGACGGCTAACGGAGTATAAGACGCATCGCCACGCCGGTTTGTCATGCTGCTGCGCCATGAGATTCAATGATTCCAGCAGTGGAAGCCCCGCCTTCAATAGCGAACCGAGCTGATGAATGACGGCCGTAAGCTGCGTGCCGTGCCAGGTATAGCGGGTCAGATACTGGCGGACCTTGAGATTAAGAGGTTGATAGCCCTGTTCTAGCAGATGGTCGAACACCTGTTGGCGTTGGCTAGCGATAAACTCGCCACAACACAGCTCGCCGTTTCCACCCAGGGCCTGCCAGTCGTATAGCTTTTGCATCACCATCTCACTCTTTCTCCTCCATTCCGTCTCCGACCACTCGATAGACCTCATCCAGCGAGGTTATGCCTTCGTTGACTAAAGCCAGACCGGCACGAAATAGCGAGTGTGGTCGGGAGTGCCGGGCATGCGTGTTGTCGTATGACACTTCCCCGTTATCCGCCAGCGTTTGCTGTAGCGCAGGAGATATGGCTAACAGGTCGTAAATCGCTACGCGGCCGTAATAGCCTGAAAAACAGTGGTTGCAGCCCTGCGGGCGCCATTGCTTCAGAGGGCCAGACCAGGATGCATGGGAAGAAACTGTTTCCGCAGGCACGGGCTGGCGACAGTGGGAGCACAGTCTGCGAACTAAGCGCTGTGCAATGATGAGTTTTAGCGCCGAGGCGAGCAGATAACCGGGAACGCCAAGGTGTCTCATTCGCGTGATGGTCTCGCTAGCAGAGTTCGTATGTAACGTGGATAGAACCAAGTGGCCGGTTTGCGCCGCTTTGACGGCAATATCCGCCGTTTCGGCGTCGCGAATTTCTCCTATCATGATGACGTCGGGATCCTGACGCAGCAGTGCTCGCAGCACTCGACTGAAGTCCAATCGACTTTTCGTGTTGACGGCGGTTTGATTGATCCCTTCCAACGGGATTTCAACGGGGTCTTCCACGCTGCAGATATTACGGCTGGTCGTGTTAAGCCAGCGTATGGCGCTGTATAGCGTGAAGGTTTTACCGCTCCCCGTTGGTCCGGTCACTAAAATCAAGCCCTGAGGCAGACGCAGAACTCGTTTGAACGCCTTTAATGCGCCGGTGGTAAGCCCTAGCGTGTCCAGTGTTAGCGCCTGTTGCTGCGTTTGTAATACCCGCAGTACGACCTTCTCTCCCGTTTGTATTGGCAGAGTGGCGATGCGTAGTGAATAACATTCCCGATCAAGCTGTAGGGTGAACTGGCCGTCCTGCGGCAGACGACGTTCAGCGATATCCAGCTTTCCCATGATTTTAAGTCGAGCGATCAGTCGGGGTGTTAGTTCGTCAGGCGCTGACGGCACTTCCTGCAAAACCCCGTCAATGCGCAGTCGTATCCGGCAGTGCATTGTCATCGGTTCAAAATGGATATCCGAGGCTCGTCGCTGAATCGCTGAACTCAGCGTCTCGTTGATGAATTTGACCACCGGAATGTCTTCCTGTTCTTCGACCTCGGGTGTGGGCTGATAGATTGAGGCTTTCTCCATGGCGCTTTGCGGAGGGGCAAGCTGTTTTTCCAGTCTGGCGGCAGGCCATTTTTCGACCAGCACCCGACGATTGCTGGCGAATTTCAGTGCCGTCAGCATTTCTGTGGCGGGGGCGTTGCCGACAGCAATGGTAATAGACTGCTCATCTATGGTCAGAAGCAAAGCGTGGTAACGCCGGCACAATATCTTGAGTTCATCGCTGAGTCTTGGTGTCGTCATGGGATCACCCTGTCGCATTAGAGGCATCATCCAGACGGAAAACGTCCAGACAGGCCTGCCTGAGCATATCGGCCCCGGCTTCCGCCAGGCAGTTTTTAGTCCAGCTCAACGATCCTGTCTGAGACTCCAACGTCGGCGTAATAACCACGCTGAGCCCCTGTAACGAGGATTGACCCGTCAACGTGATGATGCCTCGCGAAATGGTAACCTGACTGATGTAACGTGTGGAGGTTGCCGCTGGAATGCCCTGATTACCCGCATTGCAAAGGGCCAGATCGGCATTGCTTAGTCCACAGAGGTCGACGGCCATTTTGTAGGACGCCGCCGTTTGCAGCATGTCGGTCATCGCCGCTTTTTGCAGGTATCCCTGATAGGCCGGAATTCCCAAGGCGCTTAGTACGGCAATGATGACAATCACTACCATTAGTTCAATCAGCGTAAATCCTTGCTGTAACATGATTTCAATCCTTGATGTGGCGGATGGCGGCAGCATATGGGACGGCATAGACTTCGGCGACAGCCGATAAACTCATTCGGAATGCGCTTCGCAAACTGTTTAAATGGTTGCAGTCAGCCTCCATTTTTTTGCCGGACGCCTTCCGATTTCTATATTTGTCGCAGCAGGGGAGTGGCGCTAAGCGGTATGCTAGCGATAAATGTGGGGCGCAGAGGAATGTTTCACTGACGCGTTAAGCCGCATAGCAGGTGAATGACGAGCAGAGGAAACATGCTACGCTTTGGTCTGTGTGAGCCGCTTGTGGCGCAGAGGATCTCGCATAAAACAACAGGTTAATGGGAGCTGGCGGATGGAATTGATAGATGGATGGCTAACGGATGTGGCGCGGGTCCCATCCCCTCATTGCGATGACCGGCCCGAGGGAGATATTCCCTCTCTGCTGGTGATACACAATATCAGCCTGCCGCCGGGAGAGTTTGGCGGTCCCTATATCGATCAATTGTTTACCGGAAGACTGCAGGCTTCGGAACACCCTTTTTTTGCCGAGATCAGTCACCTGAGAGTCTCAGCGCATTGCCTGATTCGTCGCGACGGCAGCATCGTGCAATATGTGCCCTTTGACCGTCGGGCTTGGCATGCGGGCGTTTCAAAATTTGAAGATCGCGAACGCTGTAATGATTTCTCTATCGGCATCGAACTCGAAGGGACCGATACGCTCCCTTTCACGAATGATCAATACCGTCAGTTGGCGTTGGTCACACGGCTATTATGTCTGGCCTACCCAATTACACCGAATCGAATTTGCGGTCACAACGATATTGCTCCAGGTCGTAAAACCGATCCCGGTCCTGCTTTCGACTGGGATAGATATCGACATTTAGCGCAGGAATAGCGAGCTACAAAGGGAGTCCAAATTAATGACGCTGTTTACGTTGTTGCTGGTTTTGGGATGGGAACGTCTGTTTAAACAGGGCGAGCACTGGCAGTTGGATCACCATTTTGCGGTGAGGCTGCGGCATCTGTCTTCACCGTCCTTGATACAAACTTTGTATTTGACGGTGGCGGGTATGGCCATAACCGCGCTGCTGATGTGGTTGGTCAGCGGCTGGCTGTTTGGTCTGCCGATGCTGATGCTTTGGGTCATTATCGGTTTGCTCTGCGTGGGCGCGGGCGAGGTGAGGCTGCACTATCACCGTTATTTGCAGGCGGCTCAACGAGGGGAAGCGGATGCGGAACGTCAGATGTCCGCTGAGTTAGCGCTGATTCATGGTTTACCCGTGGATGCCAATGAATCGGAAAGGCTTAAGGAATTACAGAATGCGCTGCTGTGGATTAATTTCCGTTATTACCTGGCTCCGCTGTTCTGGTTTGTGGTCGCTGGACCTTACGGCCCCATTGCGTTAGTGGGTTATGCCTGCCTGAGGGCGCGTCAAACGATGCTCGCTCGCTATCACACGCCGCTGGAACGCGCTAATTCTGGCGTGGATACATTATTGCATTGGCTGGACTGGATCCCCGTGCGGTTGGCTGGAGCGGCTTATGCGTTGCTGGGGCACGGTGAAAAAGCACTGCCTGCCTGGTTTGCCGCTTTATTGGATTTTCATAGTACCCAGTATTGGGTGCTGACTCAGCTGGCGCAATTTTCCCTGGCGCGTGACCCTCACATTGATCCTTTAGCAACGCCGGTCGCGGCAGTGAAGTTAGCCAAAAAGGTGACGCTGGTGATTGTGGTGGTGGTGGCGCTATTGACGATCTACGGCGCTCTGGTATGACTCTCTGCCTGAAGCCTGAAGCCTGAAGCCTGAAGCCTGAAGCCTGAAGCCTGAAGCCTGAAGCCTGA
>NZ_CAMKXG010000002.1 GCF_946477055.1 Lonsdalea britannica
ACGAGATTCGCCTTAGTCTCGTGGGCTCGGAGATGTGTATAAGAGACAGATCTGGGGCGATACAACGACAAGCGGAGACGTATTAGGCGGAAGTTAGAGGCTTGGGGCCGTTGGTCAGGGAAAGAGGTTTTATAAGCGGGGTATAGCAAAGCCTATCAATAATAGGTAAACGCTATTTCGAAGCTGAAGTTATAGGCGAAAGAGGCCCGCACTGGGGCGAGCCTCTCCGTTTGCGCATCGACGAAACGTTACGCCATCTTCTTATATTTGATGCGGTGAGGCTCCAACGCCTCCGCACCTAAGGTACGTTTTTTGTATTCTTCATATTCGGTGAAGTTACCTTCGAAGAATTCCACTTTACCTTCATCCTGATAATCGATGATGTGGGTCGCGATACGGTCCAGGAACCAGCGGTCATGCGAGATAACCATCGCACAGCCTGGGAATTCCAGCAGGGCGTTTTCCAGCGCTCGCAGGGTTTCGATATCCAGGTCGTTGGTCGGTTCATCGAGCAGCAGCATGTTGCCGCCGACCTGTAGCAGTTTCGCGAGATGAAGACGTCCACGCTCACCGCCTGACAGTTCGCCGATGCGTTTGCCCTGATCCACGCCTTTGAAGTTGAAACGGCCGACATAGGCGCGGCTGGGCAGCTCGAAGTTGCCGATGCGCATGATGTCCTGACCGCCGGAGACTTCTTCCCAAACGGTTTTGCTGTTGTCCATGTTGTCACGGAACTGATCGACGGAAGCCAACTTAACGGTTTCGCCCAGGCTGATCTCGCCGCTATCTGGCTGTTCCTGACTGGATAACATACGAAACAGCGTGGATTTACCCGCGCCGTTCGGACCGATGATCCCCACAATCGCGCCTTTCGGCAGTGTGAAAGAGAGATTGTCGATCAGGACACGATCGCCATAAGATTTAGACAGGTTAGTGACTTCCAGCACTTTGTCACCGAGGCGCTGACCGGCTGGAATAAACAGTTCGCTGGTTTCATTACGTTTCTGATACTCAACGCTGTTGAGCTCTTCAAAGCGAGCCAGACGCGCCTTGCCTTTTGACTGGCGGCCTTTAGCGCCTTGGCGAACCCACTCCAGTTCTTTCTCGATAGACTTGCGACGTGCCGCTTCGGAAGATGCTTCCTGAGCCAGACGCTGGTCTTTCTGTTCCAGCCAGGATGAGTAGTTGCCTTCCCACGGAATCCCTTCGCCACGGTCAAGCTCCAGAATCCACCCGGCCACGTTGTCGAGGAAGTAGCGGTCATGGGTGATCGCCACTACGGTGCCTTCGTAATCGTGGAGGAAACGTTCCAGCCAGGCGACGGACTCGGCATCGAGGTGGTTGGTCGGTTCATCCAGCAGCAGCATGTCCGGTTTTTCCAGCAGAAGCCGGCAGATGGCGACGCGGCGACGTTCCCCGCCCGAAAGTTTGCCGATCGTGGCATCCCACGGCGGCAGGCGCAGGGCATCTGCGGCGCGCTCCAGCTGATTGTCGAGGTTGTGACCGTCGTGCGCCTGAATAATCGCTTCAAGCTCGCCCTGTTCTTTGGCGAGTTTATCGAAGTCCGCATCTGGTTCGGCATAGGCCGCGTAGACCTCATCCAGACGAGTCAGCGCCTGTTTGACTTCACCGACCGCTTCTTCAATCGCTTCGCGTACGGTCTGCTCCAGATTCAACTGGGGCTCCTGCGGCAGATAACCGATTTTGATGCCGGGCTGCGGGCGTGCCTCACCTTCGATGTCTTTGTCGATGCCAGCCATAATGCGCAGCAGCGTTGATTTACCGGCCCCATTCAGACCGAGTACGCCAATCTTGGCGCCCGGGAAAAAGCTGAGGGAGATATCTTTCAGAATATGGCGTTTCGGCGGAACAATTTTGCCGACGCGGTGCATGCTGTAAACGAATTGAGCCACGTTGCTCTGAGCCTCTCTCTGTCAATGTGGGTGCGGCGGCAGTTGATTTCACCGCACCGTAGGGGAATCGGTCGGATGCGGGCATAGCACGCGAATCCGGCCGATGAGTTCACTGTGACGAAGTTTAGCTGTTTTCAGCCGGTGATCCCAGCCATCAGGCGTATTGGTGGTTCGCTTTGCGTGACGCATTCCGGGAGTCATGCAACGGCAGAGTAAAGTTTCATTGAGAACTGGGAACCTGCTCGGAAATGGCATAAATACCGTTAATTTTCCGAGTGATGAATATTCCATGCTGGCGTATCGTTGTCTGACTGGATGTGCCACACTTAGCCGAAGTGAGAAGCATGACAGCTTTTTGGGCAGGATCACCGTTGCTTGGAGCACTGGCACCTGCGGGCAGATAAAACGATAACGAATGAGGTCAGCGTAGTGATATTCAAAGCGGTTTATTGGCGCCATGCCTTGGTGGCAGTTTCTCTGGCCGGAGTCTCGATTGCCGCGCAGGCCGACTCTCTTACCGAACAACGTGAACGCTATCAGCAGGTTAAAACCGCCTGGGATGCGAACCAGATGGATACCGTAGCGCAGTTGATGCCTACCCTGCGGGATTATCCGCTTTATCCCTATTTGGAATATCGTTCTCTGACGCAGGATCTTTCGCTGCTGACCAGTATTCAGGCGAAACAGTTCATCACGTCGCATCCCACACTTCCGGTTTCTCATAATTTGCAGACCAGCTTCATTAACGAGCTGGCACGGCGTCAGGACTGGAGAGGACTGCTGGCGTTCAGCCCGACCATGCCTAAGCCAATGGCCGCTCGTTGTAACTACCTCTACGCCAAGTGGATCACCGGGCAGCGTCAGGGAATATGGGAACAGAATCGAGATATCTGGCTGAATGGTCGCTCGTTGCCGGCAAGCTGTGACAATCTGCTGACCTCCTGGCAGCAGTCAGGAATTTTGACGCCCTCATTGATACTTGAACGCATTCTGTTGGCAATGGATTCGGGCAGCAGCGGTTTGGTGACACATCTGGTACGACAGCTGCCGCCGGATTATCAGACCATCGCGGATGCGTTAAGCGCGCTGCAGCGCGATCCGATGACGCTGGAGCACTTCGCTCGTACCGTCGGGCCGACGGAGTTCAGCCGGAAAGTGACGCTGGCGGCATTTACCCGTGTGGCCCGTCAGGACCCCGATGAGGCACGCTCCATGCTCCCTGTTATTGCGCGTTTGCAGGGGATGGGGAGTCTCGAGCGCAGCAAGATGGAAGAGGACGTCGTCTGGCGTCTGATGGGGAAAGAGATTTCCAGTGAGCAGGCAGAATGGCGCGATGCGGTAATACAGCGTAGTCAGTCCACCGCGCTGCTGGAGCGTCGCGTGCGTATGGCGTTGGGAGAAGGCGACCGACGTGGACTGGCGACATGGCTGGCGCGTTTGCCCGCCGAGGTGTTACAAAAAGACGAGTGGCGATACTGGCGGGCCATGCTGACAATTGAAAACGGGCAGCGCTCGGAGGGAGAAGGGCAACTGCGCGAATTGATGAAAGCCCGCGGCTTCTATCCCATGATTGCGGCGCAGCAGCTGAAGACTCAATATCCGCTGACGATTAAGGTAGCGGCCAAGCCCGATCGCACGGTGGATCAACTCGCCGAAGTCGCGCGTATTCGTGAGCTGATGTATTGGCATATGGATAATCTGGCGCGTGCCGAATGGTCAGGCTTGGTGGCGAGCCGCGAACGGTTGCAGCAGGAGGCGCTGGCTCGTTATTCCTTTGAGCAAGGCTGGTATGATCTCAGCGTGCAGGCCACAATCATCGGCAAAATGTGGGACAACCTGGAAGAGCGTTTCCCGCTCGCCTGGAATGATGAATTTCGTCGTGCCACTCAAGGCAAAGATATCTCTCAAAGCTATGCGATGGCGATAGCGCGTCAGGAAAGCGCGTGGAATTCTCAGGCGAAGTCCGCCGTGGGCGCATCAGGCCTGATGCAGCTAATGCCAGCGACGGCGCAGCATACCGCCGCAAAATTTAATGTCTCGAGTTATTCCAATAGTGCGCAGCTCATGGATCCGCAGACCAACATTGAATTGGGCACGCTCTATTTAGAGTATGTCTATCAGTCGTTTGGGCAAAACCGCATTCTGGCGTCTGCCGCATATAACGCTGGGCCATCTCGGGTTAATACCTGGCTGAGAAGTAGCAACGGGCGTATTGACGCCGTCGCTTTTGTCGAAAGTATCCCATTTTCGGAAACGCGAAATTACGTCAAAAACGTGCTGGCCTATGACGCCTATTATCGCTATTTCTTGAAACATAACTCGCCTGTACTCATCGACAGCGAGTGGCAGCGCCGCTATTAGACAGTCTGCAGGCCAGGTAGTCCAAAGGGGCGGCTTTGGCCTGAGGGTATGCAAAGGTACTTTATGAGTTAAATCCGTTTCTTTAAATATGCTATGCTTGCGTACTAGTTTATTAGTATGGCAAAGGGCTATGACGACACCATTTCCTCACGATCCCGCACTTTCTGAAGAAGATAATGAAAACTGGTCGTATTTTCTGGATCTCTTACGTCAGTCGGTGAAGGACGATCTGGCGCTAACGTTGCTTCAGCTGCTGCTGACGGCGGATGAACGAACGGCGCTTGGAACACGGGTACGTATTATTCAAGAGTTGTTGCGCGGTGATTTAAGTCAGCGAGAGTTAAAAAACGAATTAGGCGCCGGAATTGCGACGATCACGCGTGGGTCGAATAGCCTGAAGGCTGCGCCGCCCGATTTGAAGATTTGGCTTGAGGCGCAGCTTCTGGAAAAAAAAGCAGGGTAACGTTAAGGATGACGTTTTACGGCTTGGAAACGGCCTGTTGGAACAAGGTGTTTTGAAACGGCACCAGGGCCAGCAACAGGGCCTGATGATAAACGCTGGTTCGGGTCAGTTTACCGTTGGTGAATACGCCAATCGCGCCACCTTTTTGTTTCACATTCTGAATACCGCTCAGGCGCGCCATTTCATCGCCTAGCTCGCGGCCTTCACGGATCCCCTGCAGGACCGCTTCAGGGAGCATCAGACTGGCGGAACGGGACTCTCCGCGAATTGTCGCGTTTTCGACAACCATCCAGGCAAAGGTCATGTTGTCTTCAATACCGGCCTCAACGCCGACCCAAAAATCGGCCTCGGGACGTACCTGTCGAGCCATCATGACGCGGTTTCTTGCCCCCGTACGTGTTTCTGTGGAACCTAAGGGCTGTTGTGGAACGCCGCTGTCTACGTCGACTCCCTCAATGCGGCAATTTTCCGCACCAAAAACATCAGCAAATGCTAAAGTTACGGCGTTAATTTTTGCCGGGTTAGTCGTAGACGCTACAACGTAATACATAATGTTCTCTACTCTAGTCGTTAATTTGACGCAGTATAACGGAAAACAATCATGTTACAGGTATATCTTGTTCGCCACGGAGAGACCGAATGGAACGTGGCGCGGCGCATCCAGGGTCAATCAGATAGCAAGCTGACGTCGGCGGGGGAGCAACAGGCTCGTCGGGTGGCGGAACGGGTAAAACATCTGGGAATTACCCACATTATTGCCAGTGACCTGGGTCGGACGCGTCAAACGGCCGACATCATTTCAGAGGGCTGCGGCGGTTGCCCCATTCTGCTCGATCCCAACCTGCGTGAGCTAAACATGGGCGTTCTGGAAGAGCGTCTGATCGACTCGCTGAATAGCGAGGAAGAGGGATGGCGCAAGCAAATCGTGGATGGCACGCGGGAAGGTCGTATCCCTGAGGGGGAATCACTTTCAGAGCTGGCCGAACGGATGCACAAGGTGCTTGAGTTCTGCCTGACTCTGCCCCCGGGGAGCCGTCCGTTGCTGGTGAGTCACGGTATTGCGTTGGGCTGTTTGCTCGGAACGCTGCTGGGGTTACCTGCGTGGGCTGAGCGTCGCCTTCGTCTGCGTAATTGCTCACTGTCCCGTATCGACCATCAGCAGAGTCCGTGGCTGGCGTCTGGTTGGGTTGTCGAGACGGCCGGAGATGTATCCCATTTGGATTCTCCGGCACTGGACGAACTGCAGCGTTAGCGCAGCACTGGGATGAAGTATTCGCAGCGGATGACAGCTGGTGGCTCATCCTGCTTGACTCCCCCAGACAGGTTAAACCGCTCGATGTCGCAACCTTTGCGTCGGGTCAGCTTGAAGGTCGGCAGGCATGTGTCATACAGACTGACAATAAAGTCCTGCAGCTCATCCTTCGGGCCTTCATAGTTGAACTTTGCATACTCACCGCCCGGCAGGGTAATCGGGTCGCCCGGCGCAGTGCCTTCCGGCACGTTATCGGGCTCCATCGCCGTGGTATAGAGCACTTCATGCTCGTCATCTTTTTCTTTGCTCGGCCGAGAGTGCGCCAATCCATACAACAGGTTGGGAATTTGCTTGGCGTCGCCAAGATACTGGCGCCAGAAATGCACCCGAAGTTCCATACGGAAATGACACAACTGTTCCAACGTACCGCTGTAAGTTTGCGTCACACCAACCAGTTTTAATTCTGGCAGTGTGATGAACTCTGGCTGAGGCATAGTAAAAGCGCCCAGTCGGATGGGGGCTTGAATGCCGTGAGTGTTCCAGTCATCCGAGCGACGGTATGACGCGGGCGTTTGGGAAAACTGTTTCTTGAACGCGCGAGTGAAGGTTTGCTGAGAATCAAAGCGATACTGTAGAGCAATATCCAGAATGGGCCGACTTGTGAGGCATAGCGCCACGGCGGCTTTGGTCAGGCGTCTGGCCCGGATATAAGAACCGATGGCATGGCCTGTGACGTCCTTGAACATTCTCTGTAGATGCCATTTCGAATAACCCGCTTTTGCTGCGACTTTATCCAGCGACAGAGGCTGGTCCAGATGACCTTCCAGCCAGTTAAGCAGGTCATGTATGATACTGGCTTGATCCATAGCTCGTCCTCATAGAACACTCAGAGCGTTAAAGGTTATAAGACCTTGCATGATAGCAACTTTTTTCACCTACGACTGCCTGGAATTTCAGGTAAAACCTCAATGGCGCTCGTCGGTAGAGTGAGACCTCGCTACCGATGGGGGAAAAGTTTTCTTTGTCAGCTTTTACACGTCATGAGTGATGGTCACATATCAGGAAAATTGCAGAATGTTTAAAAAATCATTGTTGAGTCTTGGGCTCTTTCTAAGCGTTGCGGTTTCAGCGAGTGCTGAAGAGGTAGGCTCCGTCGATACGGTATTTAAGCTGTTTGGCCCCGACCATAAAATTGTGGTGGAGGCTTTTGATGACCCGGATGTCGCCAACGTCACGTGCTATTTGAGCCGGGCGAAAACGGGTGGTATCAAAGGGGGATTAGGGCTGGCTGAAGATACGGCGGATGCGGCTATCTCCTGTCAACAGGTGGGGCCGATCACGCTCAGTGAGAAAATCGCGAAGAGTAAAGGAAAGGGGAACGTTGTTTTTCAACAGCGCACATCGTTGATTTTCAAAAAGTTACAGGTGGTGAGGTTTTACGATGAGAAACGTAATGCGTTGATCTATCTGACTTACTCTGACCGCGTTATCGACGGTTCGCCCAAAAATGCGCTCAGCGCGGTGCCTATCATGGCATGGGCAAAAACGCAGTAATGCAGTAGAGCGGGCAAACCGGAGATTGACGCTCCGGTCTGCCCTATCGATCACTCTTCCAGATCGCCACAGAAGCGGTAACCCTCTCCATGGATGGTGGCGATGATTTCCGGCGTATCGGCGGTGGATTCAAAGTGTTTACGGATACGGCGGATGGTCACGTCGACCGTACGGTCATGCGGCTTCAGCTCGCGGCCGGTCATTTTCTTCAACAGTTCTGCACGGGACTGAATTTTTCCCGGGTTTTCGCAGAAATGCAGCATGGCGCGGAATTCGCTGCGCGGCAGCTTGTACTGCTCGCCGTTAGGGCTGATCAGCGAGCGGCTGTTGATGTCCAGTTCCCAGCCGTTGAAACGATAGCTTTCAACCAGACGGCGTTCTTCGGTGCCTCCGCCCAAATTCATGGTGCGTGACAGCAGGTTGCGTGCCCGGATAGTCAGTTCGCGCGGGTTGAATGGCTTGGTGATGTAGTCATCAGCGCCAATTTCCAGGCCCAGAATCTTGTCGACTTCGTTATCGCGGCCTGTGAGGAACATCAGCGCTACACTGGCTTGTTCACGCAGCTCGCGTGCCAGCAGCAGGCCGTTTTTACCTGGCAGATTAATATCCATAATCACGAGGTTGATATCGTTCTCGGACAGGATCTGATGCATTTCAGCACCATCGGTGGCTTCGTGAACGATATATCCCTCAGCCTCGAAAATGCTTTTGAGGGTATTGCGAGTGACTAACTCGTCTTCGACAATGAGAATGTGCGGGGTCTGCATGTTTGCTACCTAAAATTGCCAACTGATAATTTGAGAAGTACAAAAGTCTGGGTTCTTCAGGCGCTCTAGAAATAATGTTCACCGTCTCACGCGCCAACTGACTCAAGTACGTAAATGCGTTTCGATGCACTTTTCCTCACCCGCAAAGTGTTTTAATGGCTGGTGAGAGGAGGCGCTAAACTCGGCCTCAAGTTTTAAAAGTGGCGCACAGTTTAACCTTATTAACAGCAACATAACAGTAAGCACTGATTTCGCCAGCCAGCAAATTTACGGTTCTGTTGACATATATCAAATTTGATTGTAGCACGTTAAAAATTTTGTGAAAAACAGATATAAAATTGTCAATTGAAATCACATTTTCGCGGCTTGTTGAATCGATTTGACCTATAAATTGTGTGGTTTTTTGGCATAAACAACACCAAGAATGACTGTAATAGGGTGATACAAATGGTTTTTTATTTTGGGCACTTTCTTTAAGTCGATTAACCGCGTCATCTGGGCAGCAAAAATAAATAAGCCAACTATTGTTGCTTTTATGTTTCGATAATGTTTGATTTCTAATTTTACCCCACTTTATTTCTCCGCTTCTGACACCGTTTTTGTTGAGAGCACAATTTTTCCTTCTTTTTACCGTATTTAGCTGGCGCCTTTCAGCGGGGTGTTCGCCATGCCTTTGTCATCGCCATTAGGCTATCCGTGGTAAATTGTCTCCCCCATCGCGTTACACGATTTAGCGTGAAAGGGAGGACGTTTTTTTTGGCGATGCAGGATCTCAAGAGGCAGTCATGCAGTTTTATATTATTTTGGTGGCTCCGGCGCGGGCTGAGAACGTGGGCGCGGCGGCGAGAGCGATGAAAACCATGGGGTTCACCCGGCTGCGCATCGTCGATAGCCATGCGCATCTGGAGCCCGCCGCACGGTGGGTCGCTCATGGCTCTGGGGATATCCTGGACGGCGTTGAAACTTTTAGCTCGCTCGCCGATGCAGTGGCTGACGTTGATTTTACCGTTGCCACCACGGCGCGCAGCCGCGCCCGTTTTCACTATTACTGCACGCCGACCGAATTGCAGGGGGTGATGGAAGAGAAACGCAGTTGGGTTTCTTCCGCCGCGCTGGTGTTTGGCCGTGAAGACTCCGGGCTGACCAATGAGGAGCTGGCGCTGGCCGATGTCCTGACCGGCGTGCCGATGCAGGCGGACTATCCTTCCTTAAACCTGGGACAGGCGGTCATGGTGTACTGCCATCAGCTGTCGTCGCTGATGAATGTGCAGCGGGATAATGCGCCGGTAGCGCAAGCGGGGCAGTTGAACGCGCTGCGCCAGCGTATGGATCGCTTGCTGGTGGATATCGGGGCGGAACAGGATGCCAAACTCAAGGATTGGCTGCATCAGCGTTTAGGCATGCTCGAACAGCGGGACACCGCAATGCTGCATATGCTGCTGCATGACATCGAAAAAGCCCTCTCGAAAGAAAATCAGGGGAAATGAGTTTTTTGAAGTCAAATATAAGACTTGGTTATTTTTCATAAATCAATCTGTGGCGGTTTGTAAATTTACTGGTTTATCTGTCTGTCTGGCGATGTGGGGAACAGGGGCGAAAAATCAGAAATCCATTGACTTAGCGGTGTGATTGCCCTAACTAATAGGGCCAGAAAAAGTTTATTACGAACGAGATACGACTATTCCATGCGTCCATTTAGCCTGATCACCACGATTATTATTACCATCACCGATACGATGTATTGCGGTGCGGGCTGACGCGTAAAGAAGAATCCAAAAAGGCCCGCACTTCACAGTGCGGGTTTTTTTTTATGGCAGGCGAAATCCTGCCTGCCACAAGCGGCAATCAAGAATGCAGTGAGCGTTTTTGTTGACGGAAATTCAGGAGAACAGATAAAAATGCGAGTGTTGAAATTTGGCGGGACTTCGGTGGCAAATGCGGAACGGTTTGTTCGCGTTGCCGACATTATTGAAAGTAATGCACGGCAGGGACAGGTTGCCACCGTCTTGTCCGCCCCGGCAAAAATTACCAACCATCTGGTTGCGATGATCGAAAAAACCGTTGCCGGACACGACACTGAGACGCATTTTAACGAAGCACTGACGATTTTCTCTTCGCTGTTGTCCGGATTGGAAAAAGCGCAGCCGGGTTTCCCTTACGCCCGTTTGAACACGCTGCTCGATCAGGAATTCGCACTCATCAAGCAGGTACTTCATGGTATCTCCCTTCTGGGCCAGTGCCCGGACAGCGTGAACGCCGCCATGATTTGCCGCGGTGAAAAATTGTCCATCGCGATCATGGAAGGTTTGTTCCAGGCGCGCGGCTATCAGGTTTCGGTCATTAATCCGGTCGAAAAACTGTTGGCGCAGGGACACTATCTGGAGTCCACCGTCGATATCGCCGAGTCCACCCGTCGCATCAACGAACAGGCTATTCCCAAAGAGGACGTAATCCTGATGGCGGGCTTTACCGCCGGTAACGAGAAGGGTGAACTGGTGGTGCTGGGCCGCAACGGCTCGGATTACTCCGCCGCCGTGCTGGCCGCTTGCCTGCGCGCGGAATGTTGCGAAATCTGGACCGATGTCGACGGTGTTTACACCTGCGACCCGCGTCAGGTTCCGGACGCGAGGTTACTGAAGTCCATGTCGTATCAGGAGGCCATGGAGCTCTCCTACTTCGGCGCCAAAGTCCTCCACCCTCGCACCATCGCCCCCATCGCTCAGTTCCAGATCCCCTGCCTTATCAAAAACACGGAAAACCCCAAAGCGCCCGGCACGTTGATCGGACTCGACAGCTCCGACAAACAGTATCCCGTGAAGG
Organism: Lonsdalea britannica; assembly: GCF_946477055.1. Classification (GTDB taxonomy): domain Bacteria; phylum Pseudomonadota; class Gammaproteobacteria; order Enterobacterales; family Enterobacteriaceae; genus Lonsdalea; species Lonsdalea britannica_A. The sequence goes on from NZ_CAMKXG010000002.1 coordinate 11,131, forward strand.
GCATCACCAATCTCAGCAATATGGCGATGATTAACGTCTCAGGCCCGGGGATGAAAGGCATGATCGGGATGGCGGCCCGCGTATTCGCAGCCATGTCCCGTTCCGGGATTTCCGTCGTGCTGATTACTCAGTCCTCTTCCGAATACAGCATCAGCTTCTGCGTTTCTCAGAATGAACTGCGTCACGCGTGCAAAACGCTGGAAAGCGAATTCTATCTGGAGCTGAAAGAGGGCGTGCTCGATCCGCTGGATGTGATTCAGCGACTGGCTATCATCTCTGTGGTCGGCGACGGTATGCGCACGCTGCGCGGCCTGTCGGCGCGTCTGTTCACCGCGCTGGCCAGCGCGAACATCAACATCGTCGCCATTGCGCAGGGGTCGTCCGAACGCTCCATCTCCGTCGTGGTGAACAACGATGTCGCCACCACCGGCGTGCGCGTGGCTCATCAGATGCTGTTCAACACCGAACAGGTGATCGATGTCTTCGTGATTGGCGTCGGCGGCGTCGGCGGCGCTCTGCTGGAACAGATTCATCGTCAGCAGCCTTGGCTTAAGCAGAAACATATCGACCTGCGCGTGTGCGGCATCGCCAACTCCAAAGCGCTGTTGACGAACATCAACGGTATCTCGATGGACAACTGGCGCGAAGATCTGGCGAAAGCCCGCGAGCCGTTCAATCTGGAAACGCTGAGCCGTCTGGTGAAAGAGTACCACTTGCTGAACCCGGTTATCGTGGACTGCACCTCCAATCAGGCTGTGGCCGATCAGTATGTGGATTTCCTGAAAGACGGTTTCCACGTCGTCACGCCGAACAAGAAAGCGAACACCGGCAGCCTGAACTATTACCATCAGCTGCGTGATGCGGCGGCCGCCTCTCGCCGTAAGTTCCTGTACGACACTAACGTGGGTGCGGGTCTGCCCGTGATTGAAAACATGCAGAACCTGCTTAATGCGGGCGATGAACTGGTTCAATTCAACGGGATTCTGTCCGGTTCGCTATCCTTTATCTTCGGCAAGCTGGATGAGGGTATGACGCTGTCGCAGGCGACTCTGCTGGCGAAAGAAAAAGGGTATACCGAGCCGGATCCTCGTGACGATCTGTCCGGTATGGACGTTGCGCGTAAATTGCTGATTCTGGCGCGCGAAGCGGGCTATGAGCTGGAGCTGGACGATATTCTGGTCGAATCCGTATTGCCGGACAGCTTCGATGCGTCTGGCGATGTGGCGACCTTTATGTCCCGCCTGCCGGAACTGGACGGCGAGTTTGAACGCCGTGTGGAAAAAGCGCGCGACGAAGGGAAAGTGCTGCGTTATATCGGTATGATTGAAGACGGTCAGTGCAAAGTCGCCATCAGCGAGGTGGGCGGCAATGATCCGTTGTTCAAGGTCAAAGACGGTGAGAACGCCCTGGCCTTTTACAGCCGCTATTACCAGCCTCTGCCGCTGGTGCTGCGCGGTTACGGAGCTGGAAACGATGTGACGGCGGCGGGTGTTTTCGCCGATCTGTTGCGTACCTTGTCATGGAAGGTGGGAGTGTAATCATGGTCAGAATTTATGCACCGGCCTCCATCGGGAATGTGAGCGTTGGGTTTGATGTCCTGGGCGCGGCTGTTTCGCCGATAGATGGTTCTTTGCTGGGAGACTGTGTCTCCGTCAGCGCGGCTGATGAATTCAGCCTGAAGAATGAAGGGCGCTTCGTCAGCAAACTGCCGACTGAGGCCCGCGAGAACATCGTTTATCAGTGCTGGGAGCGTTTCTGTCAGGAACTCGGCAAAACCGTGCCTGTGGCGATGACGCTGGAAAAAAATATGCCTATCGGCTCCGGTCTGGGCTCAAGCGCCTGCTCCGTGGTCGCCGGGCTGATGGCAATGAATGAATTTTGCGGTAAACCGCTGGATGACAATCGTCTGCTGACGCTGATGGGCGAGCTGGAAGGCCGCATTTCGGGCAGCGTTCACTACGATAACGTTGCGCCGTGTTTTCTGGGCGGCATTCAGCTGATGGTGGAAGACTGCGGGATCGTCAGTCAACCCGTGCCGGGGTTTGACGACTGGCTGTGGGTGATGGCTTATCCCGGCATCAAGGTGTCGACCGCCGAAGCGCGGGCGATTCTGCCTGATAGCTACAGTCGCCAGGACTGTATTCGTCATGGCCGCTACCTGTCTGGCTTTATTCACGCATGTCATACCGGCCAGGCTGAGCTGGCGGCGACCTTGATGCACGATGTGATTGCGGAACCTTACCGCACCCAGCTGCTGCCCGGTTTCGCCGAGGCACGACAGGCGGCGCAGGAAATCGGCGCGCTTGCGACCGGGATTTCCGGTTCCGGTCCGACGCTCTTCTCAGTCTGCAACGATAAAGTGGTCGCGGAGCGTCTGGCGGACTGGCTGCGGGTAAACTATCTGCAAAATGACGAAGGTTTTGTTCATATTTGCCGTCTGGATACGTCCGGCGCGCGACAATTGGGATAACGCATGAAACTGTACAATCTGAAAGATCATAACGAACAGGTCGATTTTGCTCAGGCGATACGACAAGGATTGGGAAGCCAGCAAGGTCTGTTTTTCCCGCTGGATCTGCCGGAGTTTGATCTGACGGCGATCGATGAGCTGCTGGAGCAGGACTTCGTGACCCGCAGCAGTCGTATTCTGTCGGCCTTTATCGGTGACGAGCTGCCGCCGGAAACGGTCTACCAGCGGGTCAAAGCGGCGTTCGCTTTCCCTGCGCCGGTCGTCCCGGTCAGCGAAGATATCGCGGCGCTGGAATTGTTCCACGGTCCGACGCTGGCCTTTAAAGACTTCGGCGGTCGCTTTATGGCGCAGATGCTGGCGGAAGTCGCCGGCGATCAGCAGATCACCATTCTGACCGCAACTTCCGGCGATACCGGTGCCGCGGTGGCGCATGCGTTCTACGGTCTGGAAAACGTGCGCGTCGTTATCCTGTATCCGCGCGGCAAAATCAGCCCGCTGCAGGAAAAACTGTTCTGCACGTTGGGCGGCAACATCCATACCATCGCCGTCGACAGCGACTTCGATGCTTGTCAGGCGCTGGTGAAACAGGCGTTTGACGATCAGGAACTGAAAGATACGATCGGTCTGAACTCCGCTAACTCCATCAACATCAGCCGCCTGCTGGCCCAGATCTGCTACTACTTCGAAGCTGTGGCGCAGCTGCCGCAGGAAGCGCGCAATCAGCTGGTCGTCTCGGTACCGAGCGGCAACTTCGGCGATCTGACCGCGGGTCTGCTCGCCAAATCGCTGGGCCTGCCGGTCAAACGTTTCATCGCCGCGACCAATGCGAACGACACCGTGCCGCGCTTCTTGCAGAACGGCGCATGGCAGCCTAAACAGACGGTCGCCACGTTGTCGAATGCGATGGACGTCAGCCAGCCGAACAACTGGCCGCGCGTGGAAGAGCTGTACCGTCGTAAAAACTGGCAGTTGAATACGCTGGGCTTTGGTGCGGTCAGCGACGAGACCACTAAAGAGGCAATGCATGAGCTGGAAGCGCTGGGTTATACCTCTGAGCCTCATGCGGCCATCGCTTACCGTCTGCTGCGCGATCAGCTGCAGCCAGGAGAGTTCGGCCTGTTCCTGGGAACGGCGCATCCGGCGAAGTTCAAAGAGAGCGTGGAAGAGATTCTGGGTAAACCGCTGGAGCTGCCTGCCGCCCTGGCGGAGCGCGCCGATCTGGAGCTGCTGTCTCACCACTTCGGTGCTGACTTCGCCCAGCTTCGTCAGTTCCTAATGGAACTGCCGCGCTAAACCACATCGCGAGCCGTGAGGAGAGCCTTCTCCTCACGGCGCTGGCGAGCGTCCGGCGGCGTTGCAGGCGTTAGGCCAGCAAACCCGCGCCGTTGGATGGCTGGCTGATATACAGCGTAGGTTGCAGGCCGGTGAGACGCGGGTATTCCCGCTCAATCACCGCGCCGATGTCCTGCGTCATGTCTACGGGAACCAGCGCCACCACACAGCCTCCGAAACCGCCTCCCGTCATTCTCGCGCCTCCCCGATCGCCGACCTCATCCTGAATTAACTTCGCCAACGCATCGACGGGCGGGACCGTGATTTCAAAGTCGTCACGCATGGAAAGATGCGACTGCCTCATCAGCGTGGACAGGCTCGGCATATCGCCTGCGGTCAGCGCTTCGGCGGCGGACAGCGTACGGGCATTTTCCGTGATGACGTGACGCGCGCGGCGCGCGGCAAGATCGTCCAGCCCGGCTTTTTCCTGCTCGAACTGTTCCAGAGAGACATCCCGCAGCGCAGTGACGCCAAAATGGCGGGCCGCGATTTCGCACTGCTGCCTGCGCAGGTTGTATTCGCTGTCCACCAGACCACGATGGACGTTGGAATGGACGATCATGACGGCGATCCCTGTGGGCATTTTCACCCGAGAATGATCCAGCGAGCGGCAGTCGATCAGCAGGGCATGACCTGCGCGGCCCTGCGCTGAGATGTACTGATCCATAATGCCGCAGCTACAGCCGACGAAGTCGTTCTCTGCCTGCTGTCCGTTCAGCGCGAGCTCAAGCTGGCTGAGCGACAGTCCATTCAACGCTTTAAAGGTTTGACCGATGGCGACTTCCAGCGACGCGGAGGAGCTTAATCCCGCGCCGGTGGGAACGTTGCCGACGATGGTCATATCCATCCCCGTCAGATTCACACCGCGCAGCCGCAGGCATTTCACCGTACCGCGAACGTAATTGGCCCAGCCGAAGGTGGGATGCGGCACAATATCCTGCGTCAGATCGAACTCATCCCGCTGACGATCGTAATTAATGGCGACGACCCGGATGCGGCCATCATGACGCGGGCGGGCGGCGATCACGGTCTGATAGTCAATTGCGCAGGGCAGGACAAACCCCTCGTTATAGTCGGTGTGTTCGCCGATCAGATTGACGCGCCCCGGCGCCTGAACGAAGGCGGCCGGCGCGTAGCCGAATGACTCCTGGAATACCGCGGCTGCGGTCATTTTCAAATGGGTGATGCGAGTGGTCATCTGTCAGCCTCAGGCGTGTTCGCGAAAGTGAATGTCGCTGACCGCCCGCAGGCGTTCTGCCGCCTGCTCCGCCGTCAGATCGCGCTGGCTTTCCGCCAGCATTTCATAGCCCACCATGAATTTTCGGATACTGGCGGAGCGCAGCAGCGGCGGGTAGAAGTGTGCGTGCAACTGCCAGTGGTCGTGGCTTTCCGCCGTGAAGGGCGCTCCGTGCCAGCCCATGGAATAGGGAAATGAGCACTGGAACAGATTGTCGTAGCGGCTGGTCAGCTTTTTCAGGGCAAGTGCCAGATCGTCGCGCTGTCGGTCATTCAACTGCGGTAATCGCCGGACGGCGAATTTCGGCAGCAGCAGCGTTTCAAACGGCCACGACGCCCAGTAAGGGACCACCGCCAGCCAATGCTCGGTTTCCACCACGGTGCGAACGCCCGCCTGTTGTTCGCGTTGCATGTAGTCGAGCAGCATCGGGGTTCCGTACCGCGTCAGATAGTCGCGCTGCTGCTGGTCTTCAATCTTCGCCTCGTTGGGCAGAAAATCATTGGCCCAGATCTGCCCGTGCGGATGCGGGTTGGAACATCCCATCATCGCGCCCTTGTTTTCAAACACTTGCACCCAGGGATAATGGGCACCCAGTTCTGCGGTCTGATCGCTCCAGGTATTAATGACGGCGCGCAGCGCGCGGAGGGGGAGCTGCGGGATCGTTTTACTGTGATCGGGAGAGAAGCAGATCACCCGGCTCAGCCCACGGGCGTTGCTCATCTGAAAGAGCGGATCCTCGCCCGGTGAGACGTCCGGGGTGTCCGGTAGCAGCGCTGAAAAATCATTGGCGAAGACAAACGTGCTGGCGTAGTCGGGATTGACCTCTCCAGAGATACGACGGTTGCCGGCACACAAGTAACAGCTCGGATCGTGGGCGGGCGGTGTCGTGAGATCGGGGTGATCCTGCTGTCCTTGCCAGGGCCGTTTGGCCCGATGCGGCGAGACCAGCACCCAGTCGCCCCTAAGTGGGTTGAAGCGTCTGTGTGGGTGTTCTGTAGGTTCAAACAACATCATGGACGACTCCTGTGTCATCACTGGGACCGATGCCCCGTGTTGCAAAGCGTTGATCCGCTTTTTGGGCGAGAGAAATTGATGAATTGTGTAATCAGTTACACCCCATTTTATATAGGAATGTGGCCTAAAATTGGCATACTGTTGAGCGGTGATTTGTTGTTTTTTTTGATTTTGTGTAATCGGTTACCCCATTTAAACAGCGGCGGATCATTTTGTGAAGTGCCGATAGAGGTAAGGACCGTGACCACGATCGCGTAAACGTATCGCGCCTGCGTGAGGTGCGGTAGAAGGTCGCAGGCTTAGGGTGAAAGCGGTATATTGAGCGGCATGGCGAGCGCTGTGTGTCGCCCCGTAATAGGCAATAACGTCAATGTGTGTGCCACTGCACGCCGTTACGTATACAGGAATGTGATATGGCTACCATAAAGGATGTTGCCCGTTTGGCGGGTGTCTCAGTTGCGACAGTGTCCCGTGTGATTAATGACTCCCCCAAGGCCAGCGTGGCGTCGCGCGAGGCTGTGACTCAGGCGATGGTGGCGCTGCAGTATCATCCTAACGCCAATGCTCGCGCGCTGGCGCAGCAAAGCGCCGAGACGATGGGACTGGTGGTGGCGGATGTCTCCGATCCCTTTTTCGGCACCATGGTTAAAGCGGTCGAACAGGTGGCCCAGAGCGCTAAAAAGTTCCTGCTGATCGGCAATGGTTATCACGATGCCGAACAGGAAAAACAGGCGATCGAACAGCTCATTCGCCATCGCTGCAGCGGTTTGGTGGTGCATGCGAAAATGATCGCCGACGATGAGCTCGCCATGCTGATGGACCATATTCCGCACATGGTGCTGATCAATCGGGTGCTGAAAGGTTATGAACGACGTTGCATCGCGCTGGACGATCGTCAGGGCGCATTTTTATCCACGCAGCATTTGATTCAGTCAGGCCATCGGCGCATCGGTTTCCTGTGTTCAAACCATCCTATTTCCGACTCAGCCGACCGTCTGCAAGGATATAAAGAGGCGCTGGCTAAACATCAAATCGCCTACGATGAGCGGTTGGTGGCGAGTTCTACCCCGGACGAAGCGGGCGGTGAGATGGCGATGACGATCCTGTTGAGTCGCGGCGGAGATATGACCGCGGTGGCCTGTTACAACGATTCGATGGCGGCGGGCGCGCTGTCGGTGCTGGATGATAACGGTATCGCGGTGCCTCAGGCGATGTCGCTGGTGGGATTCGACGATGTCCTGATCGCCCGTTATTTACGTCCTCGCCTCACCACGATCCACTATCCTGTCTCGGCGATGGCGGTACAGGCTGCGGAGCTGGCGTTGGCGCTGTTCGAAGGCAGAGAGCCGGCGGAGTCGACGCATCTGTTTCACCCCACGCTGGTGAGACGTCAATCGGTCGCAGGGCCGTCCGAGCCCCGCTGATGTCATCGGCTGTCCGTGCGCGATAAAGGGGATCGTCCTCTATCCCCGAGCGCGATACCGCGGCAGCCTCCGCATACCGATATGCGCTTCTGTGCGCTGAACGCCTTATTGGAGGTGTTGGTCCAGAAAGGCCCGGATGACCGGAATGATCTCCTGTCCGTGCGTTTCCAGCGCAAAGTGGCCGGTATCGTAAAAACGGATGTCGGCATTCGGAATATCGCGCTTCCAGGCTTTCGCGCCAGCGGGCAGAAAATAAGGGTCATTTTTGCCCCAGACGGCGAGCAGCGGTGGCTGTGTCTCACGGAAGTAGGCTTGAAAACGCGGGTAATTACGTACGTTGGACGCATAATCCAGCACCAGATCGAGCTGAATATCGGCATTGCCCGGGCGTGATACGTGCAGTCCCTCGAGTGTATAGCCATCCGGCGATACGAGGTCAGTCTCCGGCACGCCTTCCAGATACTGCCATTTGACGGCGGCAGGCGTCGGAAAATCGCTCAACGCTGCGCGGTTTTCCGGCGTCGGCGAGTCCCAATACTTTCTGATGGCGTCCCAGCCCTGAGCTAAACCTTCTTCGTACGCATTACCATTCTGAGAAATAATCGCCGAAATCCGCTCCGGATGCGCCGCCGCCAGGCGCCAGCCGACGGGTGCGCCGTAGTCATGCACCATGATCGCGTAGCGCTTGAGCTTCAATTGCTCTGTGAATTGGTCGATCGTTTCCGCCAGATTATCAAACGTATAAGCATACTCGCCCCTCGACGGCGCTTCGGTGAAACCAAATGACGGCAGGTCAGGCGCAATCACATAATACTTCTCCGCCAGCGCCGGGATGAGATCCCGGAACATGTACGACGACGCGGCGAAGCCGTGCAGCAGGAGCACGCAGGGGGATGAGGGATTCCCCGCTTCTCGATAGAACATGTTGACCTGTCCCACCGGTTCATAGCGGTAGTGGACCTGCGGTGGCGTTTTCACGGTGCTGGCAGCGTTCATCGTTTTTCCTTTGTAACCTTTAAAGTGGTTATTTGAAGGTTACTGATATCTCGTGTAACCTGTCAATTATTTTTTAAGGGTTACATCGATGACGGCATCCTCTTCTTCGCAGCCTCACTTTCTCGCGAACCATCTGGCTCTGGACTTTATTAATAGCGCCTATGGCGTCGGGGAGGCGTTTCAGGACTGTCTGACCGATGATGTCAGCGTTGTCTCCTGGCTTAAGGCCGCCGGGCAACTTCCTGACGATTTTTCAGATATTCCGTCCGGCCTCGCTGAAAAGGCCAGAGCGTTAAGAGAGACGGCAGGGCAAATGATTGCGTCGGGCCGGGCTGGGGTGGCCTGTTGTCCGGAGGCGGTCAATCAGGTCTTGGATCAAGGACGACCAACCAGACGGTTGGAGTGGGACGAACCGGCGTCAGCGTTCAAACTGATTGAATGCCGCAGAGACGACCGTGTTGATAGCTTGCTTGAGCCGATAGCGGCTGCGCTGGCGGTGCTGCTGTCTGGGGAAGAGTTGAAGTATGTGCGCCAGTGCGAGGCCCACGACTGCACGCTGCTGTTCCTGGACACCACAAAGTCGCATCGACGCCGCTGGTGCAGCATGGCGCTCTGCGGTAACCGAATGAAAGTGGCGGCGTTTCGCTCACGGAAGCAGGACGCGAGATGAGCGGGTTTCGAGCCGTCACCTCAATCACATTCAGGTGACGACATCAATAAAACATCAGCGTGGTGAAGGCTGAACATCGCTCGGTATGCTGTTGAATAGGCTAAACGATGGATATGTCCAGAACGCCTTCAATACCAGAAGGCCGAAAGGCGACGAAGTGTGGATCGCCGCCGTGGCTTCCGCCACTCCTTATACGCGTTCGGCGCGTTTGAATACCAGCTCGTCCGCTGACGACTCGGCGGCGGCGAAGCCGTATCCCTCAAGATCAAACCCTTTCAGCTGTTCCGGCTGCGTGAGCTGATTCTGGATGATGAAACGGCTCATCAGCCCACGGGCTTTTTTGGCATAGAAACTGATGACTTTGTATTTGCCGTTTTTCTCATCCAGAAAGACCGGCTTGATGATGCGCGCGTTCAGCGCCTTGGGCTTCACCGACTTGAAGTATTCGTCGGAAGCAAGGTTAATCAAGATGTCGTCACCCTGCGCTTCCAGTGCCTGATTCAGCGTGTGGGTGATGGTATCTCCCCAGAACTGATACAGGTTATCTCCCGCCTGATTGTTGAGTTTTATCCCCATTTCCAGCCGGTAGGGCTGCACCAAGTCCAGCGGGCGCAGCACGCCGTACAGGCCTGAAAGAATACGCATGTGCTTCTGGGCGAATGAAAAATCACGATCGCTGAAATCCTCGGCCGCGAGTCCGGTATACACGTCGCCCTTAAACGCGAGCAGCGCCTGACGAGCGTTATCCGGCGTGAAGTGGGGCTGCCAGTCGTTGAAGCGCGCCGCGTTCAGCCCGGCGAGTTTGTCGCTGATGCCCATCAGCGAAGCGATCTCCGCAGGCGTCAGTTTCTTGCAGCGTTCGATGAGCTGGGACGAGCGCTCCAGCAGTTCTGGCTGAGAGTGACGCTGAGTCGGGAGCGGGCTGGTGTAGTCCAGCGTTTTGGCCGGAGAGATCGTGATAAGCATGAGCGGGTTCCCTTTGATTTCTATGCGCAATTTTTATAGCACTAATGTAGCAAAAAACGGGCTAATACCGGGGAAGGAAAGGGCGATGGTTGCGACAGGGAGGGGTAATCGACGCGGCTGCCAAGGGACTTTTTTTCGCCTTTATATCCACATCAATGAAAATGTTATTGGCGGTGATTTTTGATTTTCTTATTGATTTTAAAAGTGAAAATCATAAATAAAACACGATGGCAGTGATTTGTCAGGCCGTCTTGCATGGGGTTTCGCGCATGCTATTATCAATTTCTGGCGACGGCACCCTGCCACCAGTTCATGTACTAACAATGAGAAAGGCCAACATGACGGATAAACTGACTTCCCTACGCCAATACACTACGGTGGTGGCTGATACCGGTGATATCGCGGCAATGAAACTGTACAAGCCGCAGGATGCCACGACTAACCCTTCTTTAATTCTGAATGCGGCCCAGATCCCGGAATATCGCAAACTGATTGATGACGCCGTGGACTGGGCGCGTCAGCAGAGCAACGATCCCGCTCAGCAGGTGACCGACGCCTCCGACAAACTGGCCGTGAATATCGGGCTGGAAATTTTGAAGCTGGTTCCCGGCCGTGTTTCCACCGAAGTGGATGCTCGCCTGTCCTATGACACCGAAGCCAGCGTGGCGAAAGCGAAGCGCCTGATCAAACTTTACAACGATGCCGGGATCGACAATGGTCGTATCCTGATCAAACTGGCCTCTACCTGGCAGGGCATCCGAGCGGCGGCGCAGCTGGAAAAAGAAGGCATCAACTGTAACCTGACTCTGCTGTTTTCCTTTGCTCAGGCTCGCGCCTGTGCGGAAGCGGGCGTGTATCTGATCTCTCCGTTCGTGGGCCGTATCCTTGACTGGCACAAAGCCAACGGCGAACAGCAGACGTTTGAACCGCAGGAAGATCCGGGCGTTATCTCGGTGAGCGAAATTTACGATTACTACAAGTCTCACGGTTACGAGACGGTGGTCATGGGCGCAAGCTTCCGTAACAGCGGTGAAATTCTGGCGCTGGCGGGCTGCGACCGTCTGACTATTGCGCCTGCTCTGCTGAAAGAGCTGGCGGAAGCGGAAGGCAGCGTTGAACGTAAACTGTCTTACCGCGGCGATATTCAGGCACGTCCTGCTCCGCTCACGGAATCCGAGTTCTATTGGGAACACAACCAGGATCCGATGGCCGTCGATAAACTGGCGGAAGGGATCCGTAAGTTTGCCGTCGATCAGGGCAAACTGGAAAAAATGATTGCCGATCTGCTGTAAGGGCGGCAAAGACAGGAAGCATCGCAATACGGCCAGCCATCGCTGGCCGTTTATTTTTCAACGCGGTTACGGTTTATTTTGGCGGCGTACAGCTTGATGTCAGCACGATTGAGCACTTGTTCCAGCGTTTCTTCGCCAGCCGCGTATTCCACCAAACCAATACTGACGGAAAGATGGTGTTTGGAGAGTTTGTCGTAGGTCATTTCGTGGATCGCCAGGCGGATGCGTTCCGAGACTCTGTAGGCGTTATCCAACGTCGTATTCGGTAATATCACGGCGAATTCGTCGCCTCCCAAACGTCCTAAGATGTCGCCTCTGCGAAAATAATGTCGGGTCACATCAGCGACATCTTTCAGCGTTTCATCCCCCGCAGCATGCCCCAGCGTATCATTAATTTTCTTGAAGTGATCGAGGTCGATCAGCAGGACGCACAGCGGTTGATGTTGCTGGGTGGCGTTGCGCATGACTTTGTTGGCGGCATGGTAAAAGGCGTCTCTGCGCAGGCAGCCGGTCAGGTCGTCGTAACGTGCAATGGCTGGCAGATCTATCAGGTATTTTTTGATCAGCAGTGCCAGCAGGGTGCCAAGAAACGCGCCAAACAGGCTGATGCTCAGCAGCGCCACCAACGAGCTGAGAGAGGAAAATACGGAGCCGAAAACTGGCGGTCCGCTCAACGTGGCGAAGCGGATACGGATACCTACCAGGTCATCCGTCGACGACAGGAGAGGAAGTACGGACGTTAACTGATCTTGCCTATTCAGCTCCCCCACAGTAGGCAGCTTGCTCTGGCAGACGCGCGTGATCGACTTTTCGCTCATCGCGATATCGAATGACGAAAGTCGGTGAATACACTCTTTGACGACATCGTTGCTTCGGAACGAAAGAATAATCACTCTTGAAAAGAGCGACTCACCATTTTTATAGCTATGGTCGCTTTCTACGAGTGCATTACCATTATTGAATGATTCATAGATCTGAATGATATTATCAAAATAGCGTTTTTCTTCCTGCCAATTATTTCGCTGTGTGTTCAGCAGAATGCTGGCAGTAATGACAAATGAGACTATACCAAACAGGACGAACGCGACCGGCGTATGCGATAAGGTTTTTAATACATTGCGTTGAATTTTATTCATTCAGACATCTTATTCTAATTAAATCATTCACCTAAAATATTTATGCAGGATAACCATAAGTAATACTGATGAAAAACAGGGTGACCAAAACCACGTACCAGTGTGGCATAGCAAGCGCTCTATTTTGGCGATTTTATTCTCGAGTGTCAGCAGTTGACGATAATATATTATCGCATTCCTAAATTCGTTTTTATCCTGGGCGTTAATTCGCCAGCGTTTTCATTGTCGATAAAAAATTAAATGGCGATGAATGCGTGGCGGGATATTTTCTCGATTAGCCTCCAAATTTATTTCCGGAGGTGCTGTTTACGTCGGCCTGATAAAATGGGCTTTTCCGAGACAATTAAGATAGGCACGAGGTCATTATGAACAGTCTGCGCATTGGGTTAGTGTCGATTTCCGACAGGGCGTCCAGCGGCATTTATCAGGATAAAGGGCTCCCTGCGTTGGAGACCTGGCTCTCACAAGCGCTGACGACGCCGTTCGAGATACAGTCGCGTCTGGTGCCGGATGAACAAGCGTTGATCGAACAAACGCTGTGCGAGCTGGTGGATGAATTTGGCTGCCATCTGGTGCTGACCACCGGTGGAACCGGTCCGGCCCGACGTGATGTCACCCCCGATGCGACGCTGGCGGTCGCCGATCGTGAGATGCCGGGATTCGGCGAACAGATGCGTCAGATCAGCCTGCGATTCGTGCCGACGGCGATCTTGTCCCGTCAGGTGGGCGTGATTCGTAAACAGGCGTTGATTCTGAACCTGCCGGGTCAGCCCAAGTCGATTCAAGAGACGCTAACCGGCCTGAAGGATGACGCGGGGCAGGTCATCGTTCCCGGCATTTTCGCCAGTGTCCCCTACTGCATTCAGCTGCTGGAAGGCCCGTACGTTGAGACCGATCCCGACGTGGTTGCCGCTTTCCGTCCTAAAAGCGCGCTGCGCGATTTTCAGAACTAAAGTCGGCGCTTATGCGCCATAAGATTTAGATTTGTCTGGCTGACTGAAATTTGTCGGTATAGTCATGTTTTCGCAAGGAGACTACAGCGCCCCGACTCAACGGCGCATAGCGCGGTTATTATGGATAACGAATCTCATCAGCAGTTGAATCGACAAGACTACAAAACCCTCTCTCTGGCGGCGCTGGGCGGCGCGCTGGAATTTTACGATTTCATCGTGTTCGTCTTCTTCGCACCGGTGATCAGCCAACTTTTTTTCCCATCCGACAGTCCAGAGTGGCTGCGTCAGCTGCAAACGTTCGGCATTTTTGCCGCAGGCTATCTGGCCCGGCCGTTGGGCGGCATCGTCATGGCTCATTTCGGCGATCTGGTGGGACGTAAAAAGATGTTCAGCCTGAGCATCTTGCTGATGGCGTTGCCGACGCTGGGTATGGGGCTGTTGCCTACGTACGCGACTATCGGGATGGCCGCCCCGTTGTTACTATTGCTGCTGCGTTTGTTGCAGGGCGCGGCCATTGGCGGGGAAGTGCCCGGAGCTTGGGTCTTCGTCGCCGAACATGTGCCGGCAAAGCGTCTCGGCATTGCCTGCGGCATCCTCACTTCGGGTCTGACTCTGGGCATTCTGGTGGGGTCAATGCTGGCTTCGCTGTTGAACATGCTGTTATCTCAGGATCAGATTCTCTCCGGCGGTTGGCGTATTCCCTTTTTCATCGGCGGCCTGTTCGGTTTTATCGCGATGTACCTGCGGCGCTGGCTGAAAGAAACCCCCGTGTTCGTAGAGATGCAGGCGCGTAAAGCGCTGGCGAAAGAACTGCCGCTCAAATCAGTCATCCAAGAGCACAAAAAGTCGGTCGCTTTATCGATGCTGCTGACCTGGCTGCTCTCGGCGGGAGTGGTCGTCGTCGTGCTGATGTCGCCCACCTATCTGCAGAAGGTTTACGGCATCGCCCCTGCGCTGACCTTGCAGGCGAACAGTCTGGCGACCGTCATGCTGATGTTGGGCTGTATCGTTGCCGGTGCTATTGCGGACCGACTGGGGTTGGGCAAAACGTTCATCGGCGGCAGTTTGCTGCTGGCCGCCAGCAGCGGATTCTTTTATACCCACGCGGCGGACAGCACGACCACCCTGTTCGCGAGCTATGCGCTGGCCGGTTTCAGCGTCGGTGTGACGGGATTGGTGCCGTGTGTGATGGTGCGCGCTTTCCCGCCTGTCGTGCGATTTTCCGGTATCTCATTATCCTACAATATCGCCTATGCGATCTTTGGCGGACTCACGCCGGTTTTGGTGACCTTCTTGATGACATTGACGCCGTTGGCGCCCGCGTTTTACGTCTTGTTCTTGTCGATAGGCGGCGTCCTGATGGGCGGCTATCTCATGCGTTATCTGCGCGAAAAAGAGCAGGGTGACGCCTCCTCTGACAGTGAGGCCGCCTCTTCTTCCTTCTCCGGCCGTGGGTAAAAAGCCCCTTCGGCTTAACCCGCACCGTCGACGCTCACTGGTCCTATCTCTGACGGGGTATCCATCCCCGTCGGCGACAACATCGCGGGCGAAACGGGCTCACACGCGGTACCAAAACACGGCTTAGCGCCTTTCGTCTGTACACAGAAAAAGCAAAATAGCAAAAGAATGGTTTTTTTTACCTGGTAGCCCTTGATGCTGGCATTGTCGTCCCCATCTATGAGTCATCGAGAACAGTTTGACCGAACACGGCATGGTATAGCGGGGAGTTGAAAATTCATCCGCTGCCCACATAGTAGGTTGAACTACCACAACCGAATATGACTTTTTAGTGGAGATGTTTAGATGGGTAAGATCATTGGTATCGACTTGGGAACAACCAACTCTTGTGTTGCGATTATGGATGGTACGAAGGTTAAGGTACTGGAAAACAGCGAGGGCGATCGCACCACGCCTTCCATCATTGCTTATACGCAAGACGGTGAAACTCTGGTTGGCCAACCGGCTAAACGTCAGGCGGTGACCAACCCGAAAAACACGCTGTTCGCCATCAAGCGTCTGATTGGTCGTCGTTTCCAGGACGAAGAAGTCCAGCGTGATGCCAACATCATGCCGTACAAAATTATCGGTGCCGACAACGGCGATGCGTGGCTGGAAGTGAAAGATCAGAAACTGGCTCCGCCGCAGATTTCCGCCGAAGTTCTGAAGAAAATGAAGAAAACGGCTGAAGATTACCTGGGCGAAGCCGTCACTGAAGCGGTAATCACCGTACCGGCTTACTTCAACGATGCTCAGCGTCAGGCAACCAAAGATGCTGGTCGTATCGCCGGTCTGGAAGTCAAACGTATCATCAACGAACCGACGGCTGCCGCTCTGGCCTACGGTCTGGATAAAGAAGTCGGCAACCGTACTATCGCGGTTTACGACCTGGGTGGTGGTACGTTCGATATCTCCATCATCGAAATCGATGAAGTGGAAGGCGAAAAAACCTTCGAAGTACTGGCGACCAACGGTGATACCCACCTGGGTGGTGAAGACTTCGACAGCCGTCTGATTAACTACCTGGTTGACGAGTTCAAGAAAGAGCAGAACTTCGACCTGCGTAACGATCCGCTGGCAATGCAGCGTCTGAAAGAAGCGGCAGAAAAAGCGAAAATCGAACTGTCTTCCGCACAGCAGACCGATGTTAACCTGCCGTACATCACGGCTGACGCTTCTGGCCCGAAACACCTGAACATTAAAGTGACTCGCGCCAAACTGGAATCTCTGGTAGAAGAACTGGTCACCCGTTCTCTGGAGCCGCTGAAAGTGGCGCTGCAGGATGCCAAACTGTCTGTATCCGACATCAATGATGTCATCCTGGTCGGCGGTCAGACTCGTATGCCGATGGTTCAGAAGAAAGTCGCTGACTTCTTCGGCAAAGAGCCGCGTAAAGACGTTAACCCGGATGAAGCCGTGGCTATCGGTGCTGCCGTACAGGGCGGCGTTCTGTCTGGTGATGTGAAAGACGTACTGCTGCTGGACGTGACCCCGTTGTCTCTGGGCATCGAAACCATGGGCGGCGTGATGACGGCGCTGATTGCCAAGAACACCACGATCCCGACCAAGCATAGCCAGGTGTTCTCCACCGCGGAAGACAATCAGTCCGCCGTGACGATCCACGTGCTGCAGGGTGAGCGTAAACGCGCTCAGGACAACAAATCCCTGGGTCAGTTTAACCTGGACGGCATTCAGCCGGCACAGCGTGGTATGCCGCAGATCGAAGTCACCTTCGACATCGATGCCGACGGTATCCTGCACGTGTCTGCGAAAGATAAAAACAGCGGTCGCGAACAGAACATCACCATCAAGGCGTCTTCCGGTCTGAACGAAGACGAAATCCAGAAGATGGTGCGTGAAGCTGAAGCGAATGCCGAATCTGACCGTAAGTTCGAAGAGCTGGTTCAGACTCGCAACCAGGGCGACCACCTGCTGCACAGCACGCGTAAGCAGTTGGAAGAACTGGGCGACAAACTGGCCGCTGACGACAAAACGGCGATCGAAGACGCGCTGAAAGCGCTGGAAGCGTCTCTGAAGTCTGAAGATAAAGCGGACATCGAAGCGAAAATCCAGGCGCTGGCTGAAGCATCAACCAAACTGCTGGAAGCTTCTCAGCAGCAGCAGGCTCAGCCGGAAGCGGGCGCCGCTGGCGGCGAAAGCGCTGACCGTAAAGACGACGATGTCGTTGATGCGGAATTCGAAGAAGTCAAAGACAAAAAATAATCGCCCTTGAGCGGGCGCGGCAGCGATAAGTTATCGTTGCCGGCAAGGCAATCAGCACGGGCGTCGGGGAAACTCTGCGCCCGTGCACGCATGTTGAGGGCAGATAACAAGCATGGCTAAGCAAGACTACTACGAAACGTTAGGCGTTGCGAAAAGCGCGGATGAACGTGAAATCAAGAAGGCGTACAAGCGCCTGGCGATGAAATTTCACCCGGACCGTAACCCCGGTGACAGCAGTGCTGAAGCCAAATTTAAAGAAGTCAAAGAAGCCTACGAAGTGCTGAGCGATTCGCAGAAACGTGCTGCATACGACCAGTACGGTCATGCTGCGTTTGAACAAGGCGGCATGGGTGGTGGTGGTGGCGGCGGCGGTTTCGGCGGCGGCGCAGACTTCAGCGATATCTTTGGCGACGTTTTCGGCGACATTTTTGGTGGTGGACGCCGTCAACGCGCGAGCCGTGGCTCAGACCTGCGTTACAACATGGATCTGACTCTGGAAGAGGCCGTGCGTGGCGTCACCAAAGAGATCCGTATTCCGACGCTGGAAGAGTGTGATGTTTGTCATGGCAACGGCTCCCGTCCGGGCAGCTCGCCTGCGACCTGTCCAACCTGTCATGGTAACGGTCAGGTGCAGATGCGCCAGGGCTTCTTCACCGTACAGCAGGCGTGTCCGCACTGTCATGGTCGCGGCAAGATCATCAAAGATCCGTGCGTGAAATGTCACGGCCACGGTCGTATGGAAAAAAGCAAAACGCTGTCGGTTAAAATTCCGGCTGGCGTGGATACGGGCGACCGCATTCGTCTTTCCGGCGAAGGTGAAGCCGGTGAGATGGGCGCTCCAGCAGGCGATCTGTACGTACAGGTTCAGGTGAAACAGCACCCGATCTTCCAGCGTGAAGAGAACAACCTGTACTGCGAAGTGCCGATCAACTTTGCGATGGCGGCGTTGGGCGGCGAAATCGAAGTGCCGACGCTGGATGGCCGCGTGAAGCTGAAAGTCCCGGCGGAAACGCAGACCGGCAAGCTGTTCAGAATGCGCGGCAGGGGCGTGAAGTCCGTTCGCGGCGGCGTGCAGGGCGACCTGCTGTGTCGCGTCGTGGTAGAAACGCCGGTCAGCCTGAACGAGCGTCAGAAAGAGCTGCTGCAGGAGCTGGAGCAGAGCTTTGGCGGACCTTCCGGCGAGCGTAACAGCCCGCGTTCGAAAAGCTTCTTCGATGGCGTGAAGAAGTTCTTCGACGATTTGACCCGTTAAGATCGTTCTAAGCGTCAATCCTCATCAACGGTCCGCTTTGCGGGCCGTTTTTTTATGGCGCGAGGATGACTCATTTTTCCCCTGCCTTGCGGACAGTCTTGCGTAAGCCGGTTTTCCCGGCCAATACGGAGCGCTGTTACAAAAACGTCATATCGCGACGATATGCTTAGGCCCCTTATTGATTGCTCAAACAGGTGCTTAGCATGCAACGATTTTTCCACTATTTCTGTGCGTTTCTGTGTTTAGCGGCGGTGTCCGGCACGGCGTATTCCGCGAGTGCGCCCCAGGTGATTGCGCATCGGGGTGGGACCGGCGACGCGCCGGAAAATACGGTGATAGCGGTTGATACCGCGCTGAAGAATGGCGCGGATGCAGTTTGGGTCACGTTGCAAGAGGCGAAAGATGGTGTGATTGTGCTGTATCGGCCGACGGATCTTAAGGCGTTGACCGATCAACAGGGGCCGATTTCTGCGTACACCAGTGCTGAATTGGCGAACGTAGATGCGGGATGGGCTTTCGGTGATACCACGCATCATCCCTTCCGCCGCAAAGGTATCGGTATTCCGCGATTGGATGCGGTCTTGCGGGCGTTTCCTCAGGTGCCGTTCTATCTGGATATCAAATCGCCTGATGCCGATCCGGTCCGCTTCGGTCAGGCGTTGCTGAAAACGCTGCAGGATACCGGAAGCCTGGCGCGCACGCGTGTTTACTCCACGGATGCGCGCTATCTCGACGCGTTGCCGCCGCAGATTGCTCGCTTTGAAACTCGCGACCGTACCAGAACCTTGTTGGCGAATGTCTCCATGACGCATCAATGCGATCCGCTTCCGGTCACGCAGACGCCGCATTGGTATGGCTTGGAATTACGCCGTGAGGTCGAGGTCGTTGAGCGTTTCACGCTGGGAGAAGGGCGTTCTAAAACCATACTGACCTGGGATAAAGAGGCGATGGACTGTTTTCGCTCTGCCGGAACGGCGCAGGTGATTCTGTTTGGCGTTAATACGCCAGCCGACTACCAGCGTGCGCAGGCGTTGGGGGCGGATGGCGTGCTGGTGGACTCTCCGCGCAGCGCACGGTCTTTTCGTCAGGGAAGCGCGCCAAAATAGCATAGTGGCAACCTGGGATGAATAGCCGTTGGCGCAGGGCGACAACGTCGCTGTAGACACCCGGTGGCTCATCATTTTGCTGTAATTTCTTACTGCCGAAGGTTATCCGGTTTTTGTTGAATATTGCGGCATTTTCAACGAGTGTATTGGCTGATGATCCGACTTCCTGACTTCACAGGAAGACGGTGTGCTGATTTCGCTTTGCAGAGAGAGTGTCCTGATGATGAGGTTATTGCGCCGGTTCGCCCGGCTGGATGCGGCGGCCGGGATGACGCTGATTACGGCAACGCTGCTGGCGTTGCTCATGGCGAATCTTCCGCTGACGGCGAGCGGATATGACAAGGTACTGACGACGCCGCTCCACCTGACGTGGGGAGAAATACGCATTCATGCCTCGCTGTTGCATGTGATTAACGATGGCCTGATGACGCTGTTTTTCCTGATGGTGGGGCTTGAGGTCAAACGCGAGCTGATGGTGGGCGCACTGGCCAGCCGGCGTCAGGCGCTGTTACCCGTTGCGGCAGCGCTGGGAGGAATGGTGGTCCCTGCGCTGATCTATCTGGCGATCAACGCCGCAGATGCGCACACTCGGGTGGGGTGGGCAATCCCCACGGCGACGGACATCGCCTTCGCCGTGGGGATTCTGGTGCTGCTGGGTAAACGGGTGCCGCTGGGACTCAAAGTTTTCCTGTTGGCGCTCGCGATCATTGACGATCTCGGGGCGATTCTGGTGATCGCGCTGTTTTATACGCAGCAACTGCATGGATGGGCTCTGCTGGGTGCGACGCTATCGGCGTTGGTTCTGGCGTATTTGAATTGGCGACAGGTCATGAACACACCCGCTTATTTATTGGTGGGCGCCGCTGTGTGGCTCTGTGTTCTGCTGTCGGGCGTGCATGCCACGCTGGCGGGCGTGGTGGTGGGATTCCTCATCCCGCTGCGCGCGCCAGCGGGACAATCGTCGCCTGCGAAAGCGCTGGAACACCGGTTGAGCGGTTGGGTCGCTTTTCTGATTATTCCTCTGTTTGCCTTCGCCAATGCGGGTATCGCGCTACAGGGTGTAGACGCAGCGCAGATGCTCTCGCCGCTCACGGTGGGCATCGCCGCGGGTCTGCTGATAGGAAAGCCGCTGGGTATTATGTTGTTCAGCGGGGGGGTGATCGCGTTGGGGCTGGCGGCATTACCGGCGGGCGTGAACTTTCGTCAGCTTAGTGCGGTATCGGTGCTGTGCGGTATCGGCTTCACGATGTCTATTTTCATCACGTTGCTCTCTTTCGGCGGTGAAGCAGATGCGGCGACGGTGCTGTATGCCAAGCTCGCGATCCTGGTGACCTCGTTGGCGGCTGGGGTGTTGGGTTTTGTCGCCTTACGTATTGCACTGCCTACAGTGTCTTGTCAAACGACGTTGCCCAGAGAAGAGTGAATTGTCGCAGGCATCCGATGATGGGCGCTACGATCGCGTGGGCATGTAGAAGCCTCTACGCGACCAAGGCTATGCTCAGTCAGGTAAGATCATCGTTTGCTGTTTCAGGATCTGCAGACATAAAAAAACCGGCCTAGGCCGGTTTTTTCTAGCAATGCTCGCAAAAAGCGATTATTGCAAAGCGTTGATCTGAGCGATCAGGTTTGACTTATGACGTGCAGCCTTGTTCTTGTGAATCAGGCCTTTGCTAGCCTGACGATCCACGATCGGTTGCATTTCATTAAACGCTTTCAGTGCTGCTTCTTTATCGCCAGTGGCGATCGCCGCGTATACTTTCTTGATGAAAGTGCGCATCATGGAGCGACGGCTTGCGTTATGCTTGCGACGCTTTTCAGACTGTACGGCGCGTTTCTTAGCTGATTTGATATTAGCCAAGGTCCAACTCCCAAATATATTCTATCGAGGACAATTCAAAGGCCGAGGAATATGCCCGGTTAGCCTTCTTTTGTCAATGGATTTGTGCAAATAAGCGCCGTTTGTACGTCAGCGCTTGTTACGTTGTGATGGCGCAGGATTTTAACAGCTTCACGTCGGGGAATACAGCCTTTCACACCATAAATCGGTATTAAAACGCGCAACCCGTGTTAACCGACTGATCTTGGCAATCCCATGCCTTACTGAGGGCGAGATACTACCTCATAGGAGGCAATTCTGCTCATTTTAAGCTGCCTTCCCGTGCTGAAATCAGCAGGGCTGGCGACAAAAGGCACGCATCCCGGGTTAACCTTACTCGCTGTACAAGGTATAATCCGCCGATTTCCACTGTTTTGAGCCAGTTATGCAGCTAATACGCGGTATACACAATCTTCAGGCACACCATCATGGCTGTGTGCTTACTATTGGTAACTTTGACGGTGTCCACCGCGGGCATCATGTGCTGCTCGAACGCCTGAAACAGGAAGGGCAGAAGCGTGGACTGCCGGTGATGGTGATGATTTTTGAACCCCAACCGCAAGAACTGTTCGGCGGTGAAAACGCGCCTGCCCGACTGACCCGGTTGCGCGACAAGGTCAAATACCTGTCGCAGGCGGGGGTGGATTACCTCTTGTGCGTGAAGTTCGACGCGGCTTTCGCCGCCCACAACGCCCATACCTTTATTTCCGATCTGCTGGTCAACAAGCTGGGCGTGAAATTCCTGGTGGTGGGGGATGACTTCCGCTTCGGCGCTGGTCGCAAAGGGGATTTCCTGTTATTACAGAAAGCGGGCGTTGAGCTGGACTTTGAGGTCATTAGCACCGATTCGTTCTGCAACGGTGGAAAACGAGTGAGTAGTACCGCGGTGCGGGAAGCGCTCAGCCAGGACGATTTGGCGCAGGCCGAAGCGCTACTGGGGCACCCGTTCAGTATCTCGGGACGCGTGGTACACGGTAATGCACTGGGCCGCACGATCGGTTTCCCTACGGCGAACGTGCCGTTAAAACGCAAGGTCTCGCCGGTCAGTGGTGTGTACGCCGTCAGCGTTTACGGATTGGGCGATGAGCCTATTCCCGGCGTGGCTAACATCGGAACGCGTCCGACGGTCACCGGCGACAAACGTCAGCAGCTGGAAGTGCATTTGCTTGACGTCACGCTGGATCTGTATGGCCGCCATATAGAAGTGGTCATGCGCAAAAAACTACGTAATGAACAGCGATTTGCTTCGCTTGATGCGCTGAAGCAGCAGATTGCTAATGATGAGGTGGCGGCCCGTGAATTCTTTGGGCTAAAGGCACCGGTTTAATTTTTCTAGCCGAAAACGAAATCGAGAATCTAATGAGTGACTATAAAACTACCCTGAATTTGCCGGAAACAGGGTTCCCGATGCGTGGCGATCTCGCCAAGCGCGAACCCGATATGCTGAAACGTTGGTACGATCAGGATCTGTACGGGATTATTCGTAGCGCCAAGCAGGGTAAAAAAACCTTTATCCTGCACGATGGCCCCCCGTACGCCAACGGCAACATTCACATTGGTCACTCGGTTAACAAGATTCTTAAAGACATTATTATCAAGTCCAAGGGGCTTTCCGGCTATGACTCGCCCTATGTTCCGGGCTGGGACTGTCATGGTCTGCCTATCGAGCTGAAAGTAGAACAGTTGGTCGGCAAGCCGGGCGAAAAAGTCAGCGCGGCAGAATTCCGTCAGGAGTGCCGTAAGTACGCGGCAGAGCAGGTTGCCGGACAGAAAAAAGACTTCATTCGACTGGGCGTACTGGGCGAGTGGGATCATCCTTACCTGACGATGGACTTCGACACCGAAGCCAACATCATCCGCGCGCTGGGCAAAATCATCGCTAACGGTCATCTGCACAAAGGCGCGAAGCCGGTGCACTGGTGCGCCGACTGTGGTTCCGCACTGGCGGAAGCGGAAGTGGAATACTACGACAAAACGTCGCCTTCTATTGATGTTGCTTTCAGCGCGGTAGATCCTTCCGCCGTGGCGGCGAAGTTTGGCGTTTCAGCCGATGCGGTAGTCGGTTCCATCTCTCTGGTGATTTGGACGACGACCCCGTGGACCCTGCCGGCTAACCGCGCTATCTCCCTGAATGCGGAATTCATTTACCAGCTGGTGCAGGTTGATGGTCAGGCGCTGATTCTGGCGGCGGATCTGGTTGAAAGCGTGATGCAGCGTCTGGGCGTTTCCGAATGGAAGGCGCTGGGTGAGTGCGAAGGTAACGCGCTGGAACTGATGCGCTTCAATCACCCGTTCATGGGCTTCGATGTCCCGGCGATTCTGGGCGACCACGTCACGCTGGATGCCGGTACGGGCGCGGTCCATACCGCGGGCGGACATGGTCCGGACGATTACGTCATCAGTCAGAAATATCAGCTGGAAATCGCCAACCCGGTAGGTCCGAACGGTTGCTATCTGCCGGGTACATTCCCGGGACTGGACGGTCTGTTCGTCTTCAAGGCTAACGACACTGTTGTTGAAATGCTGCGCGAACGCGGCGTGCTGCTGCACGTTGAAAAACTGCTGCACAGCTATCCTTGCTGCTGGCGTCACAAAACGCCGATTATCTTCCGCGCGACGCCGCAGTGGTTTATCAGCATGGATCAGAAAGGGCTGCGTAAGCAGTCACTGTCAGAAATCAAAGACGTGCAGTGGATCCCGGACTGGGGTCAGGCGCGTATCGAAACCATGGTCGCCAACCGTCCAGACTGGTGTATTTCCCGTCAGCGTACCTGGGGCGTGCCGATGTCGCTGTTCGTGCATAAAGACACCGAAGAGCTGCATCCGCGCACTGTGGAACTGATGGAAGCCGTCGCGAAACGCGTTGAGCAGGATGGCATTCAGGCATGGTGGGATCTGGATTCGGCAGAACTGCTGGGCGAAGACGCCGCCAACTACGTCAAAGTGCCTGATACGCTGGATGTGTGGTTCGATTCCGGCTCTACCCATGCATCTGTCGTCGACGTGCGCCCGGAATTCGGCGGCCACGAGGCTGATATGTATCTGGAAGGCTCCGACCAGCATCGCGGCTGGTTCATGTCTTCTCTGATGATCTCTACCGCTATCAAAGGTAAAGCGCCGTACCGTCAGGTACTGACTCACGGTTTCACCGTGGACGGACAGGGCCGCAAAATGTCCAAGTCCATCGGCAACACGGTCAGCCCGCAGGACGTCATGGATAAACTGGGCGCCGACATTTTGCGCCTGTGGATCGGTTCCACCGACTACTCCGGCGAGATCGCGGTGTCCGATGAAATCCTGAAACGTTCCGCCGATGCTTACCGCCGTATCCGTAACACCGCCCGCTTCCTGCTGGCGAACCTGAACGGTTTCGATCCGGCTCAGCACAGCGTGGCACCTCAGGATATGGTCGTGCTGGATCGCTGGGCGGTCGGTTGCGCGAAAGCGGCGCAGGAAGAGATTCTGGATGCGTACGAAAACTACGATTTCCACCGCGTGGTCCAGCGTCTGATGCAGTTCTGCTCGATCGAAATGGGATCGTTCTACCTCGATATCATCAAAGATCGCCAGTACACCGCGAAGAGCGACAGCGTCGCGCGCCGCAGCTGTCAGACGGCCCTGTTCCACATCGCCGAAGCGCTGGTGCGCTGGATGGCGCCGATCCTCTCCTTTACTGCGGATGAAATCTGGGCTTACCTGCCGGGCGAGCGCGCGCAGTACGTCTTTACCGAAGAGTGGTATGACGGCCTGTTCGGTCTTGACGGCAATGAAAGCATGAATGAGGCTTTCTGGGCCGATATGCTGCAAATCCGCAGCGAAGTGAACAAGGTCATCGAGCAGGCGCGCAACGACAAGCACATCCGTGGTTCTCTGGAAGCGGCTGTCACGCTGTATGCGGATAGCGCGCTGACCGAGAAGCTGAATCAGCTGCAGCCTGAGCTGCATTTCGCGCTGCTGACCTCGAAAGCGACCATCGCCTCTTACGACGATGCGCCTGCGGAAGCTCAGCAGACGGAATTATCAGGGCTGAAAATTGTCCTTGATAAGGCTGACGGCGAGAAATGTCCGCGCTGCTGGCATTTTGAAACGGATATCGGGACTGACTCCGAGCATCCTGAAGTGTGCGGTCGCTGTGCTACCAATGTTGGTGGTGCGGGCGAAGTGCGTAAATTCGTCTAATGAGACACTCTATGAAATCAACGGGACTGCGCTGGCTTTGGCTGGCGCTGGTAGTGCTGGTAGTCGATCTGGGCAGCAAGCAGTGGGTCATGACCCACTTTCAGTTGGGTGAGTCGCTGCCGCTGATCCCATTCTTTAATCTGACCTACGCCCACAATCCGGGCGCGGCGTTCAGTTTCCTGGCCGATAAAGACGGCTGGCAGCGTTGGTTCTTTGCGGTGATTGCGCTGGCGATTACCGCAGCTCTGCTGGTACTGATGTATCGCTCCAGCGCCAGTCAGAAGCTGAATAACATCGCTTACGCCATGATTATCGGCGGCGCGGTGGGTAACCTGACCGATCGCATAGTTCATGGTTATGTTATTGACTTTGTTGATTTCTATATCAATGACTGGCACTACCCCATCTTCAATATCGCCGATGCGGGCATCTGTATCGGAGCATTGCTGATTGTGCTCGAAGGCTTTTTCGTGTCCTCTGAGAAGAAAAAAGCCGAAGGTAAATAACCTATGTCTGAGCGTGTTGAGAACCACAGTACCGTCTTGGTGCATTTCACGTTGACGCTGGAAGACGGATCTGTGGCGGAAAGCACTCAGCGCAGCGGAAAACCGGCGCGGTTTCGGCTGGGGGACGGCAGTTTGTCCCTCGAGCTGGAGCAGCAGCTGTTAGGGCTTCAGGTGGGCGATAAGCGTCGCTTCAGCCTGCCGCCCGAGTCCGCTTTTGGCGACGCCAATCCCGATTTGATTCAGTTCTTCCTGCGACGCGACTTCGCCGAAACCGGCGTGCCCGACGTGGGAACCATCATGCTGTTCAGCGGCGTTGGCGGTCAGGATATGCCGGGCATTATTCAGGAAGTGGCGGAAGAGTCCGTCACCGTCGATTTCAATCATCCGCTGGCCGGACACACCATCACGTTCGATATCGACGTGCAGGCTATCGATCCCCCGTTACAGGAGGAGAAGCATGAAAATCTTGCTGGCTAACCCCCGCGGGTTCTGTGCGGGCGTTGACCGCGCCATCAGCATCGTGGAACGCGCGCTGGAGATTTACGGCGCGCCGATTTACGTGCGTCATGAGGTGGTGCATAACCGCTTTGTCGTTAACGGCCTGCGGGAACGCGGCGCTATTTTTATCGAGCAAATTGATGAAGTGCCGGATGGCGCTATCCTTATTTTCTCGGCGCACGGCGTTTCACAGGCGGTACGGGCAGAGGCCAAAAGCCGCGATTTGAGCGTGTTCGACGCGACCTGTCCGCTGGTCACCAAGGTGCATATGGAAGTCGCGCGCGCCAGCCGGAAAGGGATGGAAGCGATTCTGATTGGTCACGCGGGGCATCCCGAAGTCGAAGGCACGATGGGGCAGTACAACAACCCTGAGGG
Organism: Lonsdalea britannica; assembly: GCF_946477055.1. Classification (GTDB taxonomy): domain Bacteria; phylum Pseudomonadota; class Gammaproteobacteria; order Enterobacterales; family Enterobacteriaceae; genus Lonsdalea; species Lonsdalea britannica_A. Next base: position 38,133 of record NZ_CAMKXG010000002.1, read on the forward strand.
CGGTATGTATCTGGTCGAAAGCCCAGAGGACGTGTATGCGCTGCAGGTGAAGCACGAAGACCATTTGTGTTTCATGACGCAAACGACCCTGTCTGTTGACGATACCTATGCGGTGATTGATGCCCTGAGGGCGCGCTTCCCCTCCATCATCGGGCCGCGTAAGGACGACATCTGCTATGCGACGACCAACCGGCAGGAAGCCGTGCGTAATTTGTCCAGCGAAGCGGACGTCGTGCTGGTGGTCGGTTCGAAAAACTCCTCCAACTCAAACCGTCTGGCGGAGCTGGCTCAGCGCGTCGGCAAACGCTCTTATCTCATTGACTCGGCGGACGACATTCAGGAAGCCTGGTTCAACAATGCGGCCTGTGTCGGCGTCACGGCCGGTGCCTCCGCGCCTGACGTTCTGGTGCAGGCGGTCGTACAGCGTCTCCAGTCGCTGGGCGGCGAAGTGGCGCACGAGATGGTCGGACGCGAAGAAAATATCGTGTTCGAAGTGCCGAAAGAGCTGCGCGTTGAAGTTAAACAGGTCGACTAACGATCTGACAGAACGACAGCCCGTTCGGTGCTGTCGTTTCCTCCTTCCCGAAAATATTTCCCTGCGTTGAAACTGCATGTTTATGCGTTATAGTGATGAACCTGCACGATGCTTTGAACACCGCAAAAATGGCATATAACCACCCTCAGCGAGTGGTGGCGCGGGTGACAGAGGCGGGAGACGTGCTCATTTTCACCGGTCGGCAAATCGCTTCATTTTCTGCCGTTCGGTTTGGTTACCCTAAATGCATTTTTTATGCATGACATGAACAAGAGAGAGAAGACATGAAGGATTCATCAATCCGTATTGCGATTGCCGGTGCCGGCGGACGCATGGGGCGTCAGCTCATACAGGCCGTTGACCTCGTTGATGGCGCCGTGCTGGGCGCTGCTCTGGAGCGAGCGGGCTCTACGCTGGTCGGCAGCGATGCCGGTGAACTGGCCGGGCTGGGAAAACGGAATGTGGTTGTTTCTGACTCCCTCGATGCCGTAAAGAACGACTTTGACGTTTTGATCGATTTCACGCGTCCGGAAGGCACATTGGCGCATCTGGCATTTTGTCGCCAGCACGCTAAATCCATGATTATTGGAACGACGGGTTTCGATGAGGCGGGCAAAGCCGCGATTTCTCAGGCATCGGCTGACATCGGCATCGTATTCGCTGCCAACTTCAGCGTGGGCGTCAATGTGATGCTGAAGCTGCTGGAGAAAGCGGCGAAGGTCATGGGCGACTATACCGACATCGAAATCATCGAAGCGCATCACCGCCACAAAGTGGATGCCCCTTCGGGGACGGCGCTGGCCATGGGCGAATCCATCGCCGGCGCGCTGGGGCGCGATCTCAAAAGCTGTGCAGTCTATGCGCGTGAAGGCTATACCGGCGAGCGTGACCCCAAAAGCATTGGTTTCGCGACCGTTCGCGCGGGCGATATCGTCGGTGAACACACGGCCATGTTTGCAGACATCGGCGAGCGCGTAGAGATAACCCACAAGGCTTCAAGTCGCATGACGTTTGCAAATGGCGCAGTAAGAGCCGCCGTTTGGTTAAGTGCGCATAAATCAGGTCTTTATGATATGAAAGACGTGCTGGGTCTCGAAGATTTGTAATTTCATGATTTTATGGTTTTGCTGTAACTAAATGATTTAAATGGCACCTTTGGGTGTCATTTTTAGTATTGTGTGTGAAATTTTGGTTTTGGTTTTATTTTTGTCTGTAGTTTGTTTATTTCAGTGTTTTCTTCCTTTGTTGGCTGGTTTTTCACTTCTTCTCTCTCCGTTTTACGCAATTGATGCTATCTCAAGCGTATTTTTTGTCATCTTGGCGAGCAACCGTTTTCTTACGCCATTTTAAGTGTGTTTTTATGGCTGTCGGCTGGGATTATTGACTGAATACGTATAAACATAAGAAAAAATCCTGTTTTGGATGGACAATTGACCGGGCCGTCATTAAAATGCGCCCAATTTGCCGAAAATTTACCTTACAGGTGGTTTTTGCATTGATTTAGATCGGCTAATCTGAATTAATATGCAAATAACGTGATTGTTTATTCCTTGGAGGGTGTTTTGATTAAGTCAGCGCTATTGGTTCTGGAAGACGGAACCCAATTCCACGGTCGGGCCATTGGGGCAGAGGGATCGGCTGTGGGGGAAGTGGTCTTCAATACGTCGATGACCGGTTATCAAGAAATCCTCACTGATCCTTCCTATTCCCGCCAGATTGTTACTCTTACGTATCCTCACATTGGTAATGTCGGCGTCAACGCCAGCGACGAAGAATCCTCATCCATTCAGGCACAAGGCCTGATTATTCGCGACCTTCCCCTCATTGCCAGCAACTACCGCAGCCAGGAAAGCCTCTCCCATTACCTTCAGCGCAACAACATTGTGGCGATTGCGGATATTGATACCCGCAAGCTGACGCGTCTGCTGAGAGAGAAAGGCGCGCAAAATGGCTGCATCATTGTGGGCGATGCGGCGGATGCCGCGCTGGCGCTGGAAAAAGCGCGCTCATTCCCGGGCCTGAAAGGCATGGATTTGGCGAAAGAGGTGACGACTGCTGCCAGCTACGAGTGGCGTCAGGGGAGCTGGACGCTGCAAGGCGAGCTGCCGACGGCGAAAGACGACAGCGAGCTGCCTTACCATGTGGTGGCCTACGACTACGGTGCCAAGCGCAATATTCTGCGCATGCTGGTGGATCGCGGCTGCCGTCTGACGGTTGTTCCGGCCCAGACGTCGGCTGAAGAGGTCTTGAAGCTCAACCCGGACGGCGTGTTCCTGTCCAACGGTCCCGGCGACCCGGCGCCCTGCGGTTACGCGATTGACGCCATCAAAACGCTGCTGGATACCGACATCCCGATCTTCGGCATTTGCCTGGGTCACCAGCTGCTGGCGCTGGCCAGTGGCGCCGACACCATCAAAATGAAATTCGGCCACCACGGCGGCAACCACCCGGTGAAAGATCTGGATGCGGACTGCGTGATGATCACCGCTCAGAACCACGGCTTTGCGGTAGACGAAGCCTCACTCCCGGCGAATTTGCGCGTCACTCACACATCGCTGTTCGACGGCTCGCTGCAGGGCATTCACCGCACCGATAAACCGGCTTTCAGCTTCCAGGGACATCCGGAAGCCAGCCCCGGTCCGCACGACGCCGCGCCGCTGTTTGACCACTTTATCGAGCTGATTGAGTCTTACCGTCACACCAAATAATCAGAAGACGCTGAGTCGCGCCGCGCCGGGGAATCACCCTTGGACGGCGGCGAGTCAGCGGGTTCTCAGGAGCGAGAAATGCCAAAACGTACCGACATAAAAAGTATCCTCATTCTGGGCGCCGGCCCGATCGTCATCGGTCAGGCGTGCGAGTTCGACTACTCTGGGGCGCAGGCATGCAAGGCGCTGCGCGAAGAGGGCTACCGCGTCATTCTGGTGAACTCCAACCCGGCGACGATCATGACCGACCCGGAGATGGCCGATGCCACCTACATCGAGCCGATTCACTGGGAAGTGGTGCGCAAAATCATCGATAAAGAGCGGCCTGATGCGGTGCTGCCGACGATGGGCGGCCAGACGGCGCTGAACTGCGCACTGGAACTGGAACGCCGCGGCGTACTGGAAGAGTTCGGCGTCACGATGATCGGCGCGACCGCCGATGCTATCGATAAAGCGGAAGACCGCCGTCGTTTCGATATTGCCATGAAGAAAATCGGGCTGGATACTGCCCGCTCCGGCATTGCGCATACGATGGAAGAAGCGCTGGCCGTGGCGGCTGACGTCGGCTTCCCTTGCATTATCCGTCCGTCCTTTACGATGGGCGGCACCGGCGGCGGCATCGCCTACAACCGCGAAGAGTTCGAAGAAATCTGTACCCGCGGTCTGGATCTTTCTCCGACCAATGAGCTGCTGATTGATGAGTCGCTGATTGGCTGGAAAGAGTATGAAATGGAAGTGGTGCGCGACAAAAACGATAACTGCATCATCGTCTGCTCTATCGAAAACCTGGACGCGATGGGGATCCATACCGGCGACTCCATCACCGTGGCTCCGGCACAAACGCTGACGGACAAGGAATACCAGATCATGCGTAACGCCTCGATGGCGGTACTGCGTGAAATCGGCGTTGAAACCGGCGGTTCCAACGTGCAGTTCTCGGTGAATCCGAAAAATGGCCGTCTCATCGTCATCGAGATGAACCCGCGCGTCTCTCGTTCTTCGGCGCTGGCCTCCAAAGCCACCGGCTTCCCGATTGCGAAGATCGCCGCGAAGCTGGCGGTGGGCTACACGCTGGACGAGCTGATGAACGATATCACCGGCGGCCGTACACCGGCGTCGTTCGAACCGTCAATCGACTATGTCGTCACCAAAATCCCGCGCTTTAACTTCGAAAAATTCGCAGGCTCGAACGACCGTCTGACGACGCAGATGAAGTCGGTGGGTGAAGTGATGGCGATTGGCCGCACACAGCAGGAGTCGCTGCAAAAAGCGTTGCGCGGACTGGAAGTGGGCGCGACCGGGTTTGACCCGAAAGTGGATCTGGACGATCCAGAGGCGCTGACCACCATTCGCCGTGAGCTGAAAGACGCGGGCGGCGATCGCATCTGGTATCTGGCCGATGCTTTCCGCGCCGGGATGTCGGTAGACGGCGTTTTCAACCTGACCAATATCGACCGCTGGTTCCTGGTACAGATTGAAGAGCTGGTGCGTCTGGAAGAGCAAGTAGCGGAAGAAGGGGCGAACAGCCTGACGCCTGAGTTCCTGCGGATGCTGAAGCGTAAAGGCTTTGCCGATGCGCGGCTGGCGACGCTCGCGGGCGTCTCTGAAGGTGAAATTCGTAAGCTGCGCGACAAGTACAACCTGCACCCGGTCTACAAACGCGTGGATACCTGCGCCGCCGAATTCTCTACGGATACGGCTTACCTGTACTCGACTTATGAAGACGAGTGCGAAGCCAACCCGAACACCGACCGCGATAAAATCATGGTGCTGGGCGGCGGCCCGAACCGCATCGGTCAGGGTATCGAGTTCGACTACTGCTGCGTACATGCCTCGCTGGCGCTGCGGGAAGACGGCTATGAAACCATCATGGTCAACTGCAACCCGGAAACCGTCTCTACGGACTATGACACTTCCGATCGCCTCTACTTTGAGCCGGTGACGCTGGAAGACGTACTGGAAATCGTCCGTATCGAAAAACCGAAGGGCGTCATCGTCCAGTACGGCGGCCAGACGCCGCTGAAGCTGGCGCGTGAACTGGAAGCGGCCGGTGTACCGGTGATTGGCACCAGTCCGGACGCTATCGACCGTGCGGAAGACCGCGAACGTTTCCAGCAGGCGGTTGACCGTCTGGGCCTGAAACAGCCTGCGAACGCCACCGTCGTTGCCATCGACCAGGCGGTAGAAAAAGCGGCGGGCCTCGGTTATCCGCTGGTAGTGCGTCCTTCTTATGTCCTAGGCGGCCGTGCGATGGAAATCGTCTACGACGAAACGGATCTGCGCCGTTACTTCCAGACGGCGGTCAGCGTCTCTAACGATGCGCCCGTGTTGCTGGACCGCTTCCTGGACGACGCGGTGGAAGTGGACGTGGATGCTATCTGCGACGGCGAACAGGTGCTGATCGGCGGCATCATGGAACACATCGAACAGGCAGGCGTTCACTCCGGCGACTCCGCGTGTTCGCTGCCGGCTTACACCCTGAGCAAAGAGATTCAGGATGTGATGCGTCAGCAGGTCGAAAAACTGGCGTTCGAACTGGCGGTGCGCGGGTTGATGAACGTGCAGTTCGCGGTCAAGAACAACGAAGTGTATCTGATTGAGGTGAACCCGCGCGCGGCGCGTACCGTGCCGTTCGTCTCCAAGGCGACCGGCGTGCCGTTGGCGAAAGTGGCGGCGCGCGTGATGGCAGGCAAAACGCTGGCCGAGCAGGGCGTAACTAAAGAGGTGATTCCGCCTTATTACTCGGTCAAAGAAGTGGTGCTGCCGTTCAATAAATTCCCGGGCGTCGATCCTATTCTGGGGCCGGAAATGCGTTCGACCGGTGAAGTCATGGGCGTGGGCCGCACGTTTGCAGAGGCGTTCGCCAAAGCGATGCTGGGTAGCAGCTCCGCCATGAAGAAAAACGGCCGGGCGCTGTTGTCGGTACGTGAAGGCGACAAAGGACGCGTTGTAGATCTGGCGGCCAAGCTGCTGAAGCACGGGTTTGAGCTGGATGCGACTCACGGTACTGCCGTGGTGCTGGGAGAGGCGGGCATCAATCCGCGTCTGGTCAACAAAGTACACGAAGGGCGTCCGCACATTCAGGATCGCATCAAGAACGGCGAGTACGCTTATATCGTGAATACGACGGCTGGCCGTCAGGCGATTGAGGACTCCAAGCTGATCCGTCGCAGCGCGCTGCAGTACAAAGTGCACTACGACACCACCATGAACGGAGGATTTGCTACCGCCATGTCGCTGAATGCCGATCCGACGGAACAGGTGACCTCCGTGCAGGAAATGCACGCGAAAATCAGCCAATAACGCTCGCGATACTGGGTGTTGATAACGGGCCGATCGGTTATGCCGATTGGCCCGTTTTTTATTGATATTTCATTGCGTTGAATCTGTTTTTGGCAGCACAAATGACTCTTTTTCCTGAAAAAGACGCATTTAGCGTCTACGCTTAGAGGGTGACCCAAACGTGTGCGGATGAGCATTTTTTATCCGTCTGAACATCCTTTATCAGGAGATAAGTATGGCTTCGCATGAGAAAGAAGGTCAGTCCTCACATTCTGCATTAACCGGTAAAAATCCGGTCGACGCCTATCCCCATCCCCCGTTTCCCAGCCAGCCGCAAACCCCGCCGGGGCTAGCGAGTAAAATGCAGCCGCTGCCGGATCACGGCGAGAAAAGCTATCGCGGAACGGGCCGTCTGCAGGGCCGTAAAGCGTTGGTAACCGGCGGCGATTCCGGTATTGGCCGCGCGGTGGCCATCGCCTATGCGCGAGAAGGGGCTGATGTCGCGATCAACTATCTGCCGGAAGAAGAGTCTGACGCGAAAGAAGTCATTGAGCTGATTCGCGCCGAAGGGCGCACGGCGGTAGCGATACCGGGCGATATTCGCGACGAGTCGTTCTGCCACAAGCTGGTGGACGAAGCGGTACATAAGCTGGGCGGAGTGGATATTCTGGTCAACAACGCCGGACGCCAGCAGTACGTCGAGTCCATCGCACAGCTGACGACCGAGGCGTTCGACGCCACGTTCAAAACCAATGTCTATGCGCCGTTCTGGATCAGCAAAGCCGCGTTACAGCACATGAAACCCGGCTCAGCGATCATCAATACGACCTCGGTGCAGGCCTTCAACCCCAGCGCTATTCTGCTGGATTACGCGCAGACCAAAGCCTGTAACGTGGCGTTCACCAAGGCGCTGGCGAAGCAGGTGACAGGCAAAGGGATTCGCGTGAATGCGGTCGCGCCGGGACCTTACTGGACGGCGCTACAGTCCAGCGGCGGTCAGCCGATGGAGATGGTGCAGCAGTTTGCCGCGAGTTCGCCGATGGGGCGTCCTGGGCAGCCGGTGGAAATCGCGCCGCTGTATGTCACCTTGGCCTCGGCGGAAGCCAGTTATACGTCCGGTCAGGTCTGGTGTGCGGACGGCGGCACCGGCACGCTGTAATCTTTGTCCAATCCCGGGGCGTGGAGCGGCGATGGGCCGTTCCACGCTGTTTCATTGAGGGTGGGTATCCACGACACCGCCGCCCCGATTGTCATGCCCGATTTACGCCGTTCCTGCTTTACGCTTCCTCCGTTTCATCTCCCTGATTAGCTGCCATAATCCTTATCATCATCAAAACCATTGCGGTAAATCCGTGCATAATGTTGGCAAATCACGCTGTGGCTTAGCCTGTGTGGGTCGTAAGCCGTGAGTGGCGACGCCGTGGGGCTGTCACTGCCTTGGTGACTTGCGTCAGCGTGAATTCTCGGGACTTTTGAGGTCGGGTCGGAGCATCAACATGATCAGTTCAGGTATCGCCCAACGGGACATCACCCGGTTGTGTATTCAATGTGCGCTGATGCTGCTACAGCACGGTGCGGAAAGTACGGTCGTCGAGCAGCTATCGTCGCGTCTGGGGAAAGCGCTGGGCGCCGATAGCGTGGAAAGCTCTATTTCCGCTAACGCCGTGGTGCTGAGCACGATCGTCAACGGACACTGTTTGACGACGACGCGCAGAAATGAGGATCGCGGCATCAATATGCACGTCGTGACGGAGGTGCAGCATGTCGTGATTATGGCTGAACATCACTTGCTGGGCGTTGAGGAGGTGGCGAAACGGCTCAATAACATCAAGCCGCTGCGCTATCCGCGCTGGATTGTGGTGAGCATCGTCGCGCTCTCTTGCGGCTGTTTCAGCCGATTGAACGGCGGCGGCTGGGATGCGTTTCTGATCGCGCTGCTCTCCAGCGGGCTTGCGATGTACGTGCGCCAGCTGCTGACGGCCCGCAGCTTCAATCCGTTAATCAACTTCTGCATTACGGCCTTCGTTGCCACCTCCGCGTCCGGTTTGCTGATGCGAGTGCCGGGGCTGGAGAATTCCGCCACGGTGGCGATGGCGGCCAGCGTGCTGCTGCTGGTGCCCGGCTTTCCCTTGATTAACGCGGTGGCTGATATGTTCAAAGGACACGTCAACACCGGGCTGGCGCGCTGGGCAATCGCCAGTCTGCTGACGCTCTCCCTGTCTCTTATACACATCTCCGAGCCCACGAGACT
>NZ_CAMKXG010000003.1 GCF_946477055.1 Lonsdalea britannica
TGGGCTCGGAGATGTGTATAAGAGACAGCTTTTGATCTTTTCCAGAATGACCAGAGCCTGACGTGATAAAGGAACAAGATGAGGAGTACGCATCTTCGATCCTCGATGTGAATGCTTCACACCTTCCAGTGGTTCACGTTCCCCCGGAATCGTCCACATAGCAGTTTCAAAATCGACTTCTGACCAGCGAGCAAAACGTAACTCACTAGATCGAATGAAGACTAACAACGTCAGCTCGACAGCTAAGCGTGTTAGTGGTCTGCCGGTATATGTGTCGATACGATGAAGTAATTCAGGAATGCGATTAAGTTCTAGCGCAGCACGATGCTGTCGTTTAGCAGTGGCAACTGCTCCAGCGATCTCTTGTGCGGGGTTATAGTCGATTAAACCGCTTTGCACAGCGAATCGCATAATTGCTGTTGTTCGTTGTTGTAGACGTGCCGCCACTTCAAGACGTCCAGACATCTCTACGGCTTTGATGGGGATAAGTAAATCTCGGGTCTTTAGTTCAGCGATATTTCGCTTACCAATGGCAGCAAAGAGGTTATCCTCCAGGCTCTTCAACACACGGGCACTATGCGGCTCAGACCACTTTTGATTGCTGGCGTGCCAGTCTCTGGCTACCACTTCAAAGGTTATCGCTTCTTGCTCCTACTCTATCTGAACAGCTTTCTTGTTCTCACTAGGATCGACGCCGTTAGCTAGCTACTTACGGGCTTCGTCGCGACGAGCCCTGGCATCCGCTAGCGAAACTTCAGGGTATTTCCCCCAACGCTAGCATCTTCTCTTTACCGCCAAAACGATAACGAAGCCGCCAATATTTGGAGCCGTTCGGGTGAACAAGCAAAACCATGCCGTCGCCATCAGTCAGCTTATAGGATTTTACTTCAGGCTTAGCCGAACGAACCTTCACATCACTCAGAGCCATAATGAGTATCCTTTCAAGGGTTCTGTGTGGGTACAAACATTATCGAACCGGGAAATACCCGCAGTTGTACCCGCATCAGTAAGTTGATGTAGATTGAATCAGGTTGACTTAGGTTGAGTGAAAAAGCGAGGGAAGCCTTGCGGGGACTGGATTTTAGACATAAAAAAAGACCTCAGTTGAGGTCAATTTACATACTGTTGGTGCCGAAGGCCGGACTCGAACCGGCACGTATTTCTACGGTTGATTTTGAATCAACTGCGTCTACCGATTTCGCCACTTCGGCACTGAAGTAGTATGCGGAAAACGGGGGGATTATACCGTGCAGTCGCGTCCGCGCAACCTTAATCCATCAATCCGCGACTGAGTGATGAAAAATTCGTCTTATCCCCGCCTAGCCCGATGACAGCGGCCTCCATCGTCAAGTCTGCGACTTGGAGGCATAATCGCTTGGCCCGTTCGGGGTAAAACAGGGTAACCTTTATGCATGAATAAAGAAGCTGAACTGAAACGAGCCAAACGACTGGCGCTGTCATTGCTCGCTCTTGCGGCCGCCGTCTTTGTGATAACGCTGTGTTTGCCGCCCAACTTCTGGGTTAGCGGCGCGAAGGCCATTGCCGAGGCGGCGATGGTCGGCGCGCTGGCCGACTGGTTTGCCGTCGTAGCGCTGTTTCGCCGGGTGCCGCTACCATTAGTCTCCCGCCATACCGCGATTATCCCGCGTAACAAAGCGAGGATAGCGGACAATCTGGCCACCTTTGTTCAGGAGAAATTCCTCGATACTGAATCGTTGCTAGCGCTGATCCGCCGACATAATCCCGCTCACATCGTGGGGCGCTGGTTGCAGCACCCGGATAATGCCGAACGGCTGGGCGGTCATCTGTTGCAGTTTATGCGCGGTATTTTAGATATGGCGGATGACCAGCGAATCCAACGCTTCATTCGCCGTGCGGTACACAAAGCGATCGATAAAGTGGATCTCACCCAGTCTGTCGCCGTTCTGTTGGAAAGTCTGACCAAAAATAATCGCCATCAGCAGTTGCTGGACACGGTGATAGAACACCTGTTGAGGATGGTGAACAAACCGTCGACGCGGGAGTTTATTGCGGTACAGATCGTCCGCTGGCTGAAGCGTGAACATCCCGTCACAGAAAAGATCCTGCCTTCTGAATGGCTGGGTGAGCGCAGCGCCGAGGTGGTCGCCAACGCGGTCAACACGCTGTTAGACGAAGTCGTGCGCGACGAGGGCCATGAGTTGCGTCGGCACTTTAATCGTACCGTCGTCCAGCTGATCGAACGACTCCGCACCGATCCGGAAATGGCGCAGCGGGCCGAAGAGATTAAGCGCTATTTGAAAGATGACGAAGCGCTGAATCACTATTTGAGCGATCTGTGGGGAGACCTGCGCGCCTGGCTCAAAGCCGACCTTAATCAAAGCGATTCTGCCGTACAGGCCCGCATCAGCGCCATCGGCCAGTGGCTGGGACAAACATTGATGCAGGATGAAGGACTGCGGTCATCGCTCAATCAGCATCTGGAAGAGGCGGTGCGCACGATCGCACCGGAGTTCGCCAATTTCCTGACGCGCCACATTAGCGATACGGTAAAAAGCTGGGATGCTGAAGAGATGTCTCGTTTAATCGAACTGAACATCGGCAAAGATCTCCAGTTTATTCGCATCAACGGCACGCTGGTGGGGGGAAGCATCGGGCTGGGACTGTATCTGCTATCGCAGCTGCCAGACCTGATTGCCATGCTGCGTAATTCAACCACGTTTTAGCCCACAGATGCGGTACAAAAGACAACGGGCCCGCAGGCCCGTTTTAGTCGACAGCGAAGAACGTCTAGCGACGTTTCAGCAGTAGCATCACGCTGATAGCCAGGAATAGAACGCTCGGTAGCAGAGCCCCCAGCACCGGCGGCATATGGTAAACCAGGCTCAACGGACCGAAGATCTGGTCCAGCACGTAAAACAGGAAGCCGAAGCTGATACCAATAACGATGCGCATACCGGCTGGCACGTTTCTCAACGGACCGAAAATAAACGACAGCGCCATCAACATCATCACCGCTACCGACAGCGGAGAGAAAATCTTGCTCCACATGTTGAGCTGATAACGGCCGGACTCCTGCCCGCTCTGTTTGAGATAGCTAATGTAGTTAAGCAGGCCGCTGATGGAGAGCGCACTGGGTTCCAGTGCCACCACACCCAACTTATCTGGCGTCAGGCTGGTGTTCCATTCACCGCTTAAGGTTTGGCTGCCGCCAATCTTTTTACTGTCGGTGAGTTCGGACGTATCGACCTGCGACAGCTTCCACATACCGTCCGCAAAGGTAGCAGAGGCCGCATAACGTACCGACAGCAGCTTACGGTCATTATCGAAGTGATAGATACTGACGCCCGCCAGCTCTTTTTCGCCGACAACCCGTTGGATAAACACGAAATCAGACCCGTCTTTGGCCCACATCCCGTTCTGGGTAGACAGCATCGAACCGCCGAACATCATCTGAGAACGGTAATTGCGCGCCATCTGTTCGCCCTGCGGCGCCACCCACTCGCCAATGGCCATGGTCAGCAGCACCAGCGGGATAGCGGTTTTCATGACCGCACCTGCGATTTGCAGGCGGGAAAAACCGGATGCCTGCATGACGACCAGTTCACTGCGCGTCGCCAACGTTCCCAAGCCTAATAACGCGCCCAGCAGCGCCGCCATCGGGAAAAACGTTTCAATGTCTTTGGGGACGCTCAGCAACGTATAGAATCCGGCACCCAGCGCCGAATAACCGCCCTGCCCGACTTTGCGCAACTGTTCGACAAACTTGATGATGCCGGAGAGCGATACCAGCATGAATAACGTCATCATGATGGTATTGAAAATGGTTCTACCGATATAGCGGTCTAAAACTCCAAACATCAGGCCGCTCCTCTTGGCGTCAGGCGGTATCTCAATTTGCGCAACGGCACGCTATCCCACAGGTTGAGCGCGATGGCAATCGCCACGTAAACCGCATTGGTCAGCCACATCCATACCAGCGGATCGAGCTTGCCTTTACCGGCATTGGATCGCAGCGAGGTCTGCAGCAGGAAGAAAATCAGATAAAGCAACATAGCTGGCAGCATGCTCAATACGCGGCCCTGACGGGGATTCACCACGCTGAGCGGCACGACAATAATCGCCATGACCAGCACGGATAAGATTAGCGTAAGACGCCAGTGGAACTCGGCGCGAGCACCGACATCATCAGAACGCCACAGCGTCTTCATGTCCATCTGCTCAACGTTATTCGGATCGACGGTGACCGCCTGATGCCCAATGAGCGCCTGATAATCCGTGAAGTCGGTGATGCGGAAGTCGCGCATCATCGCCGTCCCTTCATAGCGAGTGCCTTTGTTCAGCGTCACGACCTGCGATCCGTCATCGCCCTGCGCGACGGTGCCGTGATCGGCCACCACCACGGAGGGGCGAGCGTTGTCGCGCGGACGCATCTGGGCGAGGAATACGTGTTCGAACTCCTTGCCGCTGACGTTACCCACGAAGAGCACCGAATTGCCGTCCTGAGACTGCTGGAACTGCCCTTCCGCCAGCGTCGCCATCCCAGGGTTGGCTCTGGCCTCGGCCAGCACCTCATCTTGATGTCGCGACGACCAGGGACTGAGCCATAGCACGTTGACCGTCGCCGCCACGGCTGTCGCCAATGCCAGCCATGCCGCAGCCTTCAGCAGCACGTTTTTGCTCAGTCCGCATGCATGCATCACGGTGATTTCGCTTTCGGCATACAGTCGCCCAAACGTCATCAGTAACCCGAGAAACAGACTCAACGGCAAAATAAGCTGTGCCATCTCCGGCACGCCAAGTCCCAAAAGGGATAAAACCAGATTCGTCGGGATATCACCGTCCACCGCCGCGCCCAGTATTCGCACTAATTTCTGACAGAAAAAAATCAGCAGCAGAATAAACAGGATAGCCAGCTGGCTTTTAAAGGTTTCCCGTACCAGATATCGAATGATGATCACGCTCAATACGCCTGTGAAAACTTGTCTTTTTGCAGGAAAGTCGATAGTTTTTTCGCTAACTCGCCATTTATACTCATTTGTGGCAACCTTCTCGTAGCTAAACCGGTATTACAACATCCTGCGTTCGGGATGTGCTATCAGAACCTGCAAAGCCTTATTACAGATTCGCTACGTCGTTCAGATTAACACAGGTTATGTTAACGCGACGGTGGGAAAGTATTACGGAGTGCCACATTCTAACCGTAGCACCCGCTGTTGTCTTTAAAGATTCAGGAGAGTACATGGAGTTCAGCGTAAAAAGCGGTAGCCCGGAAAAACAGCGCAGTGCCTGCATTGTCGTCGGTGTATTCGAACCGCGTCGTCTGTCACCTATCGCCGAACAACTGGATAAAATCAGTGACGGCTACATCAGCGCCCTGCTGCGCCGTGGCGAGCTGGAAGGCAAAGTCGGCCAGTCATTGCTCCTGCACCATGTACCGAACATTCTTTCCGAACGCATCCTGCTGATCGGTTGCGGAAAGGAGCGCGAGCTCGACGAGCGCCAGTACAAGCAGGTAGTCCAGCGCACGATCAACGCCCTCAACGATACCGGCTCTATGGAAGCCGTCTGCTTCCTGACCGAGCTGCATGTAAAAGGTCGTAACACTTATTGGAAAGTGCGTCAGGCCGTTGAAACGGCGAAAGAGACGCTTTACACCTTCGATCAGCTAAAAACCAACAAAGTCGAACCACGCCGTCCGCTGCGTAAAATGGTCTTCAACGTACCGACCCGCCGCGAACTGACCTCCGGCGAACGCGCCATTCAGCACGGTCTGGCGATTGCTTCCGGCATCAAAGCCGCCAAAGATCTCGGCAACATGCCGCCCAACATCTGTAATGCCGCCTATCTGGCTTCGCAGGCTCGTCAGCTGGCTGACGCCTACGGCTACATCACCACCCGCGTCATCGGCGAGCAGCAGATGAAAGAGCTGGGGATGAACGCCTATCTGGCGGTGGGACAAGGCTCTCAAAACGAGTCGCTGATGTCGGTGATTGAATATAAAGGCAATCCCGACGCCGACGCTAAGCCTATCGTGCTGGTGGGCAAAGGGCTGACATTCGATTCCGGCGGCATCTCCATCAAACCCGCCGACAGCATGGACGAAATGAAATACGACATGTGCGGCGCCGCCACGGTGTACGGCGTCATGCGGATGGCAGCGGAGCTGGAACTGCCGCTGAACATCATCGGCGTGCTGGCAGGCTGTGAGAACATGGTCGATGGTCGCTCCTATCGTCCGGGCGATATCCTGACCACCATGTCCGGCCAGACGGTAGAAGTCCTGAATACCGATGCGGAAGGCCGCCTGGTGCTGTGTGACGCCCTGACCTACGTGGAACGTTACGAACCCGATGTCGTTATCGATATCGCCACGCTCACCGGTGCCTGCGTGATCGCGCTGGGCCACCACATTACCGGCCTGATGTCGAACCATAACCCGCTGGCGCATGAGCTGTTGGGCGCTTCCGAACAGGCGGGCGACCGGGCATGGCGTTTACCGATGCTGGACGAGTATCAGGAGCAGCTGGAGTCCAACTTCGCCGATATGGCGAACATCGGGGGCCGCCCCGGCGGCGCCATTACCGCGGCCTGCTTCCTGTCTCGCTTCACGCGCAAATACAGCTGGGCGCACCTGGATATCGCCGGCACCGCCTGGCGTTCCGGCAAAGCCAAAGGCGCGACGGGTCGTCCAGTCGCGTTGCTGTCACAGTTCTTGCTGAACCGCGCCGGTCTGAACGACGTCGAGTAAGGGGTAACCCCGCGCTGAAGTCCCCCGGCGCATGGCGATACGCTGGCGATTCCCGTGCAAACGGGAATCTGCGTTTAACGCAGCCAGAGATCCGCGCCGGTCAGAAACCGCGATGGAAGTATAGGTAACAATGAAAAACGCAACGTTCTATCTTCTTGAAACAGAAGACCAAAGCGGAGAACTCAGTGCGCTGGAAGCGCTAACCTGCGAACTGGCCGCCACGCTGTGGCGGGCGGGCAAACGGGTACTCATCGCCTGTGAAGACGAAGAGCAAGCGCAGCGGCTGGATGAGGCGTTGTGGCAACGTCCGCCTCATGCTTTCGTACCGCACAACCTGGCGGGGGAAGGTCCGCGCCAGGGAGCGGCCGTCGAGCTGGCCTGGCCTCACAAGCGCGGTAATACGCCGCGCGAGGTCTTGATCAACCTGCAGCCGCAGTTCGCAGATTTTGCCACCGCTTTCCATGAAGTGATAGACTTTGTCCCTTACGAAGAATCCCTGAAACAGTTGGCGCGCGACCGCTATAAAGCCTATCGCAGCGTCGGCTTCCGATTGACCACGGCTACACCGCCAACCCACTGAATTTTGAGCATAATGGAAAAGACATACAACCCGCACGATATAGAGCAGCCGCTTTACGAGCACTGGGAAAAACAAGGCTACTTCAAGCCAAACGGCGATACCGAGCAAGAAAGCTTCAGCATCATGATTCCGCCGCCCAACGTCACCGGCAGCCTGCACATGGGTCATGCTTTTCAACAAACCATTATGGATACTCTGATCCGCTATCAGCGCATGCAGGGCAAAAATACCTTGTGGCAGGCGGGTACTGACCATGCCGGTATCGCTACGCAGATGGTCGTTGAGCGCAAAATCGCCGCCGAAGAAGGCAAGACGCGCCACGATTACGGTCGCGAGGCCTTCATCGACAAAATCTGGCAGTGGAAAGAAGAATCCGGCGGCACCATCACGCGCCAGATGCGCCGTCTGGGCAACTCCGTTGACTGGGAGCGCGAACGCTTCACCATGGATAAAGGTTTGTCCGACGCCGTGAAGGAAGTCTTCGTCCGCCTGTACAAAGAGGACCTAATCTACCGCGGCAAACGCCTGGTGAACTGGGATCCGAAACTGCGCACCGCCATCTCCGATCTGGAAGTGGAGAACCGTGAAGTTAAAGGCTCCATGTGGCACCTGCGCTACCCGCTGGCTGACGGCGCCAAGACGACCGAAGGCAAAGACTATCTGGTCGTTGCCACCACCCGTCCCGAAACCGTGCTGGGCGATACCGGCGTAGCGGTAAACCCGGAAGATCCTCGTTATAAAGATTTGATCGGTAAAGACGTCATCCTACCGCTGATCGGCCGCCGCATCCCTATCCTTGCGGACGAACATGCCGACATGGAAAAAGGTACCGGCTGCGTAAAAATCACGCCAGCTCATGACTTCAACGACTATGAAGTCGGTAAACGCCACGCCCTGCCGATGATCAACATCCTGACCTTTGACGGCGATATCCGTCAGCAGGCGGAAGTGTTCGACACCCACGGAAATGCCTCTGACGTCTATGACGACACTATCCCGGAAGCCTTCCGCGGCATGGAGCGCTTCGCCGCGCGTAAAGCGACCGTGGCCGCTTTCGACGAACTAGGCCTGCTGGAAGAGATCAAGGCGCATGACCTGACAGTGCCTTACGGCGACCGCGGCGGCGTGGTGATTGAGCCGATGCTGACCGATCAGTGGTACGTACGCACGGCCCCGCTGGCCAAACAGGCGGTGGAAGCCGTCGAAGACGGTCGTATCCAGTTCGTACCGAAGCAGTATGAAAACATGTACTTCAGCTGGATGCGCGACATTCAGGACTGGTGTATCTCCCGCCAGCTGTGGTGGGGTCATCGTATTCCAGCCTGGTACGACGCTAACGGCAATGTCTATGTCGGCCGCGACGAAGCCGAAGTTCGTAGCGAAAACAATCTGGCGGACGACGTAACCCTGACGCAGGACGAAGACGTGCTGGACACCTGGTTCTCCTCCGGACTGTGGACCTTCTCCACGCTGGGTTGGCCGGAACAGACGCCTGAGCTGAAAGCCTTCCATCCGAGCAGCGTGATGGTCAGCGGTTTCGACATCATCTTCTTCTGGATCGCCCGCATGATCATGCTGACGATGCATTTCATCAAAGATGAAAATGGTCAGCCGCAGGTGCCATTCAACACCGTCTACATGACCGGTCTGATTCGCGACGACGAAGGCCAGAAAATGTCCAAATCCAAAGGGAACGTCATCGACCCGCTGGATATGGTCGACGGCATCTCTCTGGAAGCGCTGCTGGAAAAACGCACCGGCAACATGATGCAGCCGCAGCTGGCGGAAAAAATCCGCAAGCGCACGGAAAAACAGTTCCCGAACGGGATCGAACCGCATGGTACTGACGCCCTGCGCTTTACGCTGGCGGCGCTGGCCTCCACCGGTCGCGACATCAACTGGGACATGAAGCGCCTGGAAGGTTATCGCAACTTCTGTAACAAGCTGTGGAACGCCAGCCGCTTTGTCCTGATGAACACCGAAGGACAGGATTGCGGTATGCAAGGCGGCGAACGTGTCCTGTCGCTGGCCGACCGCTGGATCCTGGCTGAATTCAATCGCACGGTGAAAGCCTACCGTGAAGCGCTAGACAGCTATCGCTTCGATCTGGCGGCGAACATCCTCTATGAGTTCACCTGGAACCAGTTCTGCGACTGGTATCTGGAGCTCGCCAAGCCGGTGATGAACGGCGGCAGCGAAGCCGAACTGCGCGGCACCCGTCACACGCTGGTACAGGTGTTGGAAGCCTTGCTGCGTCTGGCACACCCGATTATTCCGTTTATCACGGAAACGATCTGGCAGCGTGTCAAAGTGTTGAAAGGCATCGAAGCCGATACCATTATGCTGCAGCCGTTCCCGGCCTTCGACGCGGCGCTGGAAGACAGCCAGGCACTGCACGATCTGGAGTGGATCAAGCAAACCATCATCGCCGTGCGTAACATTCGCGCCGAGATGAACATTGCGCCCAGCAAACCGTTGGAAATGCTGCTGCGCGACAGCAACGCCGAAGCGCAGCGCCGGATCACAGAGAACCTCAGCTTCATCAAAACGCTGGCGCGACTGGAGAGCATCGACGTCCTGCCTGCCGGCGATAAAGGACCGGTTTCCGTCGCCAAGCTGGTGGACGGCGCCGAACTGCTGATCCCGATGGCCGGTCTGATCGACAAGGCCAGCGAGCTGGATCGCTTAGCGAAAGAGGTCGCGAAGATTGATGGCGAGATCTCGCGTATCGAAAGTAAACTGGCTAACGAAGGCTTTGTCGCCCGCGCGCCGGAAGCGGTAGTCGCGAAAGAACGTGAGAAGCTGACTCATTACGCCGATGCCAAAGCGAAACTGAAAGAACAGCAGGCGACCATCGCCGCGCTGTAAGCGGCAGGTCCGACACAAA
Organism: Lonsdalea britannica; assembly: GCF_946477055.1. GTDB lineage: Bacteria > Pseudomonadota > Gammaproteobacteria > Enterobacterales > Enterobacteriaceae > Lonsdalea > Lonsdalea britannica_A. The sequence continues at coordinate 10,198 of NZ_CAMKXG010000003.1, forward strand.
GGGAGATCGTCCAGATCTCCCTTTTTTATTGGTCCTCAAGACCTCTAACCGACACGACGCCAGCCCATTAGTGAAATACCGAAACACGTAACGCAAACCCTTGAACAATCTGGGGAGGCGTCCCGTGGCAGGATAATTCCGACGATTGCATTCGAGCCGAATAAAGTGTTATTACAGTCGGTGTATCCACTTTCCTCATTTGGCCACGACGATAAACTGAAAAGCGAGCATTTGAGCACCATGACAATCGCAACTCCCGTTCAACTTCTGACACGCCCCATCACCGCAGCAGACAATGCCGCGATGGCTGACGTGATCCGCCGCGTGTCGGCCGAGTTCGGGTTGACGGCGGACAAGGGCTATACCATCGCCGATCCCGATCTCGATTCGCTGTTCCAGCTGTACAATCGCCCGCAGTGTGCTTACTGGGTGGTGGAGTGCGGCGGCGAAGTGGTTGGCGGCGGCGGCATCGCCCCGCTGTCAGGGGGAGACGCGGATATTTGCGAGCTGCAGAAAATGTATTTCCTCCCCACCGCGCGTGGACGGGGACTGGCCAGACAGCTGGCGCAGCAGGCCTTGGAGTTTGGTCGTCAGCACGGCTTCAGCCGCTGCTATCTGGAGACCACCGGCCACCTCACCAGCGCCATTCGGCTCTATGAAAAGCTAGGATTTCGCCAAATTCCCTCTGCGTTAGGGAGTACCGGTCATGTGGACTGCGAAGTAAGAATGATCAAGCCGCTGTAAGAAAGGATTGCCGACGGTCATGCCGCCGGCAATATTGCGAGGCCTGGAGAAAGGGCCGTCACGGAGAAGAGGAATTAGTGACGTTTGCCGTCATCATCCTCATCGTAGAATTCACCTTCGCCTTCATCATCTTCGTCAGAACCGTTCGGATCTTCGAAGTAAGTGCCCCAGCCGTCGTAATTGACTTCATGACGCTCAGCCAATGACAGCAGCTGTTCGACCTGACCATCGATGATCTCGGCTTTGAGCGACACTTCGCTGATGACGTCGCAACACATCAGCAGTACGCCCTCTTCAACTTCCAGCTCTTCCGCATCCGTGACTTCGTAGCCCATCTTGAAGGCGTCGACCGCCACCTTTTCCAGGTCTTCGAACTTCTCGGCGGAGAAGTGATGCTCGATGGTGTAGACCGCTTCAGGATCGCTGCCATCGTCCAGCAACTCTTCAATAATCAGCCGCGTTTCTTCACGCTGCTCTTCCAGCAATTCACGGTTTACCATGACTCAGTCCTCATTAAACGGCGAGATATCGCCGCATTGTCCCACAGCCCCGCACCCGGCTCCACCACAAAGTTTGACCTCGCCACTTGAAATTGAATATTTACACATATAAAGTGAATTTTAATTCAATCATAAGTAGTGTCCGCACGGAGATAAGTTCTATGAACCCGTTCTATAAACGTCATTTTTTAAGACTGATGGATTTCACTCCAACAGAAATAAGTCGTCTGTTAACCCTGTCAGCAAAACTGAAATCAGATAAAAAAAGCGGCGCCGAGACCCGTCACCTGCAAGGGAAAAACATCGCACTCATCTTCGAAAAAGATTCGACCCGCACTCGCTGCTCTTTCGAAGTTGCTGCGTACGATCAGGGCGCGCAGGTCACCTATCTGGCCCCAAGCGGCAGCCAGATCGGCCACAAGGAGTCGATGAAGGATACGGCGCGCGTACTGGGTCGGATGTACGACGGTATTCAGTATCGCGGCTATGGACAGGAACGTGTAGAAACGCTGGCTGAGCTGTCCGGCGTACCGGTATGGAACGGGCTGACCGATGAATTCCATCCTACCCAGCTGCTGGCGGACCTGCTGACGATGCAAGAACACGCGCCCGGCCGTTCACTGTCCGAAATGAAGCTGGCTTACGTCGGCGACGCCCGCAACAATATGGGGAACACTATGCTGGAAGCGGCGGCGTTGACCGGACTGGATCTGCGTCTGATTGCCCCCAAAAGCTGCTGGCCGGAAGCGGGTCTGGTGGCGGAATGTCAGGCCGCAGCAGAGAAAACCGGCGGCAGCATCACGCTGACGGAAGAGGTAGCAGCGGGGGTGAAAGACGTCGACTTCATCTATAGCGACGTGTGGGTGTCCATGGGAGAACCTAAAGAGGTGTGGGCGCAGCGCATCGATTTGCTCAAACCCTATCAGGTCAATATGGCCATGATCACGGCGTCGGGTAACCCGCAGGTCAAATTCCTGCACTGCCTGCCCGCCTTTCATGACGACCAAACCACGATCGGCAAGCAGATGGCCGAACAGTACGGTTTGCACGGCGGCATGGAAGTCACCGACGAGGTTTTCGAGTCCAAACACAGCATCGTGTTCGATCAGGCGGAAAACCGGATGCACACCATCAAAGCCGTCATGGTGGCCACTCTGAGCCCCAACGCATAGCCCGCAGCTTCACTGCCGTTCCGGCCCGATGTCAGGTCGTCGACGGCAGTGGCGCACACGCAGTTGCAACCGATTGCCCGCAGGCAAAATCTGCGTTTTTCGCTTGAATTCGCTTCTTCCGCGCGTATAATTCCGGGCAATTTGCCGGGAGGAACCATGTCCAACGCAGCCATCTTTGTCGGTCATCAACCGCAACTGCCTTCTGGCAGCCACGCCGCGTTTTTCCTCCCTGTACACCCTATTTCATTAAAAAAGCCCCTCGTTGAGGGGCTTTTTTTTGTCTGTCGAAAAGGGCGTCAGGCAGCCAACCTGTAGACCGTGCCGAACCGTGGGGAGAATAGCCAAATGGTCAATCCGCTTTATAAAAGACACATTATCTCAATCAACGATCTCAGCCGGGACGATCTGCTGCTGACGCTGAAAGTCGCCGCCAGCCTGAAAGCCAACCCGCAGCCCGAGCTGTTGAAACATAAAGTGATTGCCAGCTGCTTCTTCGAGGCGTCCACACGCACACGGCTATCGTTCGAAACGGCGATGCACCGTCTGGGCGCGTCGGTGGTAGGGTTTGCCGACAGCAGCAATACATCGCTCGGGAAAAAAGGCGAAACGCTGGCGGACACCATTTCCGTGGTCAGCAACTATGTGGACGCCATCGTGATGCGCCATCCGCAGGAAGGCGCCGCCCGTCTGGCGGCCGAGTTCTCTCAGGGTATCCCCGTTCTTAACGCCGGCGACGGCGCCAATCAGCACCCTTCTCAGACGCTGCTCGACCTGTTCACGATCCAAGAGACTCAGGGGCGTCTGGATAACATCAACATCGCCATGGTCGGGGATCTGAAATACGGCCGCACCGTCCATTCTCTAACGCAGGCGCTGGCCAAGTTCGAAGGCAACCGTTTTTACTTCATCGCGCCCGATGCGCTGGCGATGCCGGACTATATTCTAAAAATGCTGGAAGAGCGGAACATTCCCTACAGCCTGCATAACAGCATCGAAGAAGTCGTGCCGGAGCTGGATATTCTCTACATGACTCGCGTTCAGAAAGAGCGGCTCGACCCGTCCGAATACATCAACATCAAAGCGCAGTACATCCTGCATGCCGCGGATCTCGCCGAGGCGCGCACGAACCTGAAAGTGCTGCATCCCCTGCCACGCATCGATGAAATCACCACCGATGTCGACAGCACGCCCTACGCCTACTACTTCCAGCAGGCAGGCAACGGTATTTTCGCGCGTCAGGCCCTGCTGGCTCTGGTGCTGAACAGCGAACTGGTTCTGTAAGAGAGGAAGACACATGACTCACGACAACAAATTACAGGTTGAAGCCATCAAACGCGGTACGGTGATCGACCACATTCCGGCGCAAATCGGCTTTAAACTGCTGACCCTGTTCAAGTTCACCGACACCGACCAGCGCATCACCATCGGCCTGAATTTGCCGTCCAACGAGCTGGGCCGCAAGGATCTGATCAAGATCGAGAACGTTTTCCTGACGGAAGAACAGGCCAATCAGCTGGCGATGTACGCGCCGCAGGCGACCGTCAACCAGATCGACCAATACAACGTCGTGCGCAAGCTGCACCCGCAATTGCCCGAGCACGTTCACGGCATCCTGACCTGCCCGAACAGCAACTGCATCAGCCGCAGCGAACCGGTGACGTCCTCGTTCACCGTGAAATCTCACGAAGGCGAAGTACTGCTGAAATGCAAATACTGCGAAAAAGAGTTTGAACGTCAGGCGGTGCTGAGCAGCCGCTGAGCGACCTGATATCAGAAACCTATTGCCCCGTGCGGCGACTCACGGGGTAGAATGAAGGTATGTTTCAGGAATAATGGATGCGCTAGCACTCATTTGGACTCAATCAGGAGAAAACATGTCTCGCATTATCAGTACGGAACACGCGCCGGCCGCTATCGGTCCTTATGTTCAGGCCGTCGATCTCGGCAACATGATACTCACCTCTGGTCAGATCCCAGTCGATCCTAAAACCGGTCTGGTTCCCGACGACGTCTCCGCACAGGCACGTCAGTCGTTGGAAAACGTCAAAGCCATCGTAGAAGCCGCCGGTCTGAAGGTCAGCGACGTGGTGAAAATGACGGTATTCGTCAAGGACCTGAACGACTTTGCGACGGTTAACGCGACTTATGAAGCGTTCTTCACTGAAAACGACGCGCCGTTCCCGGCTCGCTCCTGCGTGGAAGTCGCCCGTTTGCCGAAAGATGTGAAGATCGAAATCGAGGCCATTGCCGTTCGCCGCTAAGCGCGCGCCGCATCCTCGAAGATTAAAAAAGACGCGCCCCGAAAGGCGCGTCTTTTTTAATCTTCGAGTTCAGGCATTTACGCTAATCGGCGTCGTTTTCGCTCTCCGCCATGACGTCCTGCAGCCAGCCGCAGCGCATCTCCGGTACAGCGATGAGCAGTTGACGAGTGTACTCGTCCAGCGGCGGCGATAACGCCTCCTCTACCCGACCCTGACGGACAATACGTCCCTGACGTAACACGGCGACGCTGTCCGCGACTTCCCGCACCACGTGCAAATCATGCGTAATAAACAGGTAGGAAACGCCGGTTTCCTGCTGAATCCGTCGCAGCAACGCCAGCACATCGCGGGCTACCAACGGGTCCAGCGCGGAAGTCGGCTCATCGCAGATAATTAGCTCCGGCTGCGCGGCCAGTGCGCGGGCGATACAAACACGCTGCTTCTGACCGCCCGACAGCGACGTAGGCAAACGCTGCGCCATCTCGGCGGGTAGCCCAACCTGCTCAAGCAGTGCGTCAATACGCGCGCGACGCGCGGCGGGGTCAAGATCCGTCAGGCACACCATCGCCCGCTCGATCTGCACGCTCACGCTCAGACGCGGATTCAACGCCATATCCGGGTGCTGATGAATCATCTGAATCGACTGTAGCTGTTGCCGGGTGCGCTTCGCCAGCGTCGCAGGCAGCGTTTCTCCCCGCAAACGGATATCGCCGTGGCTGGGCGCCAGCAACCCACACACCGTCCGCCCGAGCGTTGATTTTCCCGACCCGGACTCGCCGATCACCGCCAGCGTGCGGCCCCGCGCCAAACGCAGCGAGACATCTTGCAGCACCGGCTGACGCTGATAGCGCGCCTCCAACTGTACGATGTCCAGCAGCACCTCAGGCTCGTCCGGCTGCGGTATTTTCGGTTCGCCGCGCGCCTGCAACAGCTGATGGGTGTACTCCTGCGTCGGGTGCGCCAAAATCTCCTCCGTCGCACCGATTTCTACCTGCCGACCACGACGTAGCACCATGATGCGTTGGCTTAACTGCGCCACCACCGCCAGATCGTGACTGATGTACAGGGCCGCGACCCCGGTCATGCGGATAATGTCGTCGATGGCTTTGAGCACGCCCAGCTGGGTCGTGACGTCCAGCGCCGTCGTCGGTTCATCGAAGATAATCAGCTCCGGTCCCGCACACATCGCCATCGCAATCATTGCCCGCTGGAGCTGTCCGCCGGACACCTGATGCGGATAACGCTGGAAGAAACTCGACGGATCCGGCAGCGACAGCTGAGCGAACAGCGTCATCGCGCGTTCGATAGCCTGACGACGCGACATCACTCGGTGACGCACCGCCGTTTCGATCACCTGCTCACCAATCTTGCGGGCCGGATTGAAGGCCGTGCTGGCGGACTGAGCAACGTAAGCGATGCGGGGACCGCGCACCCGGCGCAGCTGGCGTTCCGACAACGCCGCCAGATCCGTTCCCTGAAACCAGATATGGCCGCCCTGAATTTGCATACCGTGACGGCAGTGGCCGAGAATGGCCTGACCGATAGTGGATTTACCCGCGCCGGATTCGCCAATCAGCCCCAGCACCTCGCCTTTTTTCAGCGAGAACGAGATGTCCTGCACCAGCGTGCTGTCGCCCGCCACCACCTTTAGTGCTTCAACGCGCAGCAGCTCAACCATGTCGACCTCCCTGCCAACGACGGCCATCGCGACTCAGCAGCCCGTCGGCGACGACGTTGAGTGAGATCGCCAGCAGCGCAATCGCCGCGCCCGGCACCAGCGCAGCCCACACGCCGAATAAAATGCCGTCTTTGTTATCCCGCGCCAGCCCGCCCCAATCGGCGGTCGGCGGCTGGATGCCCATCCCCAGAAACGACAGGGCGGACAGAAACAGCAGAATGAAAATAAAACGCAGGGCGAACTCTGCAATCAGGGTGGTCAGCGCGTTCGGCAAGATTTCCCGCCATAAGATCCAGCGCATGGATTCGCCACGCATCCGCGCGGCTTCGATAAACTCCTGCGTCGCCAAATCGACCGCCAGCGCACGCGCTACGCGCAATACCTGTGTCGCCTCCAGAACGCCTAACACCACAATAATGACGAACAGGCTTTTCGGCAGCAGCGCCAGCACCACCAGCGCCAGAATCAACGTCGGGATCGCCATTAGCACATCGTTCACACGCGAAATGACCTGATCGATCACCCCGCCGCAGACCCCGGCCAGAAAGCCGAGCAGCGTGCCGAGCACAAACGCCAGCGCGGCCGCTAACGCCGTCACGGTCAGCGAGGTCCGCGTCCCCCAAATCAGTCGGGAAAACAGGTCGCGGCCCAGATTATCGGTGCCGAGCCACGCGCGATCCATCGGCCCTAACCATGCGCCGCCAATCACCTGATCGGCGGGAAACGGCGCAATCCAGGGGGCGAAAATAGCCACCAGAACAAACAGGCTCAGCCCTGACAGGCCGAGTACAACGGAAGGTTTCACAGGAGGCATGTACTCTTATCCATTACCATCGGGACGATCTTGCGGATCGCGCCGGCTCATCAGTTCGACTGCCGGGCATGGCGTAAACGCGGGTTAGCCATCAACGCGACCACGTCCGCCAGCAGGTTTAGCAGAATATAAATAGCGGCCAGCACCAACGCACAGTCTTGAATCACCGGGATATCGCGTTTGCTGATGCTGTCCACCATGTACTGCCCCAGTCCGGGGTAAACAAACACGTTTTCCACGATCACCACGCCCACCATCAGGTAGGCCAGATTCAAGACGATCACATTGATGATTGGCCCCCAGGCGTTGGGCAGCACATGGCGCCAGAGAATGCTGGAAGGCGACAGTCCTTTCAGCAGCGCGGTATCGACATAGGCGGCATTTTGGGCGCTGATAAGCGCGGCGCGCGTCATGTTGCTCATATGTCCGAGCACCGCCAGCAACAGCGTCATCGCGGGCAGCGCGACGGCCGTTAAGCGGTCCGCGAACGGCATACCGTCGTTTACGCTGCTATTGCTTGGCAGCCAATAGAGCGTGATGGAGAACACCAGGATCAGCAGATAGCCGGAAAAAAACTCCGGCAGCGCCACCGCCGTGCGGGTAAACAGGTTCAGCAGTTGGTCAAGCCAGCTGCCCTGATAACGCACCGACAGAAAACCGATCAGCAGCGCCAGAGGCACCGCAACTGCCGAGGTGCAGGCGGCCAGAAACAGCGTATTTTCAAGCCGATAAGCCAGCACCGGTCCGACCGGCTGGCGACTGGTAAAGCTATGACCGAAGTCGCCGTGGACGATGCCCGACAGCCAGCTGAAATAGCGCGCCAACGCCGGTTGGTCCAGCCCAAGCTGAAGATTGAGCGCCTTCACGGCGTCCGGCGTGGCCGTTTGCCCCAAAATGGCGGTCGCGGCATTCCCCGGCAACAGCTGGATCCCGGCGAAAATCAACGCCGACACCACCACAATCATCAGCCCGCCCGCCAGCAAACGACGCGAAATCATCGTCAGCAGCGGCAATCGGGCATTTACGCTATCAAGCACGCTCATCTTGTCTCACCTATCGGCTGGGCAATCCCTATGCCAGCCACAATTTTTCTGCGGCGCGGTTGCCGCTCAGCGGGAAGCCGGGGATTGCCGTCAGTCCTTTCACGCGTTGACTGCAAGCGTCGAGAGAGTCGGCGTACAGCGGAATGATTTCGCTGCCCTTTTCCACCAGCATCAGCTGAATATCATGATAAATCTGACGGCGTTTCTCTTCGTTGACTTCACCACGGGCCGCCTGCACCAGTTGGTCGAAAGACGGCTCTTTCCAGCCGGATTCATTCCACGGCGCGCCGCTGGTGAACACCAGCGACAGCAACGCATCCGTCGTCGGACGCATAGACCAGTTGGAAGACACGAACGGTTTCTTCATCCAGACATTGTCCCAGAACGCATCGTCCGGTACACGCTCAACCTTCAATGGAATTCCCGCTCGCTGAGCGGAAGCCTGATAAAGCTGGCCTGCGTCCACCGCGCCGGGGAAGCCCGCATCGGCGACGGACAGCACCAGCGGTCCGTTGAATCCGGCTTTCTGCCAGTGCCATTTGGCCTTTTCCGGATCGTACGGGCGCTGCGGAATGTCTTTCGCAAAGTAGCGGCTAGAGGGGAATACCGGGTTATCGTTGGCGACGGTGCCGTAACCGCCCAGTACCGTATCGATAATCTGCTGACGATCGATGGCGTATTTGAGCGCCAGTCGGCCGTCCTGCGAGGTGAACGGCGGCAGGCTGCCGAGACCGGGGAATGTGAAAATCTGGCTGTCGTGCGAGCGCAGCAGCTGCAAATTCGGCATCTTCTCAATCCGACTGACGATGCGCGGATTGACGCGGTTGATGAGGTGAGCGGAACCACTCACCAGCGCCGCGACGCGGGCGGTAGAGTCGTTCATCGCCAGCGTTTCGACGGAATCGACGTGACCGCGCGCGCTGTTCCAGTGATTCGGGTTACGTTTCACCAGCGTACGCACGCCGGGCTGGAAGCTTTCCAGAATGAAAGCGCCGGTGCCGATGCCTTTATCGAACGATTCATTTTCCGGCGTGATGGCGAAATGCACGTCGCTCAGCAGCGCGACAAATTCAACGTTTGGCGCATTGAGTCGGATCGTCACTTCATGCGTACCAGTCGCTTCCAACGCCGTGACCGGCTCCAGATAGCCTTTCACCGACGAACTCGACTCGGCGCTGCGGTGATGGTTCAAGGAATAGATGACGTCTTTGGCGGTCAGCGTACGACCGTCGTGGAACTGTACGCCCTGCCGGATTTTCAGCACCCAGACGCGGCCGCCCTCTTGGCTGTCCCAGGACTCCGCCAGCGACGGGCTGAGTTCACCGCGCTCATCGAGTTCGACCAGATTGTTGAACAGCTGGGAGCCAACGAAATACATATAGGTTTCGAACCAGAAGGCCGGATCGAGGCGATCGGTGCTGGAGGCATTATCCACGCCGACGATCAGATGACCGCCTTTCTTCGGCGTTTCCGCAGTATCCGCCCCCCACGCGTGACTCAGCGGCCAACCCGCCGTAGCGGCGGCGACCGAGAGCGCGCAGGCGTTCTTGATAAAGTGACGACGATTCATGATGTGTTCCCCTGTTATCCCCTGCTCGTGGCGAGAGGTTATTATCGTTATAGACGCCGATCGGGATTTAGTCCCGATACGGCAACGCCTGCGCCAGGCGGGCAATATGTTCGGGTCCGATGCCGCAGCAGCCGCCGACCAGCGTCGCGCCCTGCGCCACCCATTCGGCGGCCCACTGCTGATACCCTTCAGGGTGCGTGTCGGCGCGCAGTCGACTGAGGCCGTCGTTCGCTTCGCGGCGATTATCTTCCGGCTCGAACGCATTGGCGTACACGCCGATGCCGATGGTCGCACCCTGCGCGCTGAACTGAGCGCGGGCTTCCGCGACGGCGGGGGCCATGACTTCCGGGCGGCTGCAGTTGAACAACAGATTGGCGGCGCCCAGCTCAATGGCGCCTTTAGCCGCCTCGGCAATCGTCTCATCGGAGCGCAACCGCGCACGGCCCTGCTCATCCAGCTCATCCTGCAGAGTAAAGGAGAACCACAGTTCGCGCGAATCGTCCGCCAGCAGCTGACGCACCAGCGTCACTTCCGCCAGCGAACTCTGGGTTTCGGCCAGCCAGACGTCAACGTAGGGGTCAAGCGCGTCGATCAACACGCGTAAGATAGATTCTGCGGCTTCGGCGGAGAACAAATCGGGCCGATAAGAGCCGAGCGCCGGAGGCAGCGAACCGGCGACTTTCACCGGATGAGGTGCGGCGTCCGCCGCTTCACGCGCCAGTTTGCCAGCCAACGCAGCCAGTTCATGGCCGCGGCGCTGGAACTGATCATCGCCAAGATGGAACGGGACGACGGCGTAGCTGTTCGCCGTGATGACCTGCGATCCCGCGGCGATATAGCTATCATGCACCTGACGTACGTGCTGCGGAGATTCCAGCAGCGCTAACGCCGACCACTCCGGTTGGCGGAAAGGCGCGCCAATTCGCGCCAGTTCACGGCCCATGCCGCCGTCCAGAATCAGCACGTTCTTTGACATCGTCCTTCCTTACTCAGCGAAACTGAAAAAATGGTGGCCCACCTTACAAAAAAAGTCATATAGATGTCTAGAAGCCTTGATAGCTAAAAAACGGGAGAGCTTCAACGCTCTGCGGCAGTTTCACGTTGCCGCCGCCCGCCATGATCGCAGCCTCCCAATTGCAACACGGAACACCCTCAGATCCCTGATGAAGCATAAGAAAGCGCCCCCTGGCTCCGTCGCGCCGATTGAAGACAACAGTGGGTCAGCGGCACAGCGACCATATCCTTAAAAAAGTAGGGTCTGCCGGGGCGTTTTTTTTACGAGGAATATGACAATCGCGCGGAGAAAAGCCGGTCATGATCGTGAATCGGCGGCGAAAAAAAACCGTTTAAAAAAACGGCGAGCAAAGGCCAGAAAACCCTATTTTTCCTATGCCTTTTTGCGCATTTAAATACGGTTTCCACCTCCGTTTCTCACGTTTACAAAAAAGGCATCATGCTATTCGTCTCTAATTTAAGCTGTTTAGAAATTTCTTTGTTCTGCATCAATCTCAGCCTGAAATTGGAGATAAACCTCATTACCAAACTCACTATAATCCCGGCTGGCAAAATTCAATATATAGTGTCTATACTCAGAATAAGACCTACATATAGCGCTTATCCACAAAATCATCCACAACCCCGTGAAGCCCTGATGGGCCGCGGTTGTGCCTGTGGATAACAACTGCACAGACATTAATGAGGACGCGAACGTGAAACCAGTAGTGATTAAACGGAACGGCTGTCAGGTACCTTTTGATGAAATTCGTATCCGTGAGGCGGTGGAGCGAGCCGCCAGCGCTACGGGCGTTAACGATCTGGACTTTTGCGCGACCGTGGCGGCCGCCGTCACCGAGCAGATGCAAGAACGCTCCCGCGTCGAAATCCGCGAAATTCAGGACGCGGTCGAAAACCTGCTGATGTCGAGCAACTACAAGCCTGTCGCTCGCGCCTACATCGAATATCGTCACGACCGCGACGTCTCACGCGAACGTCAGGGACGCCTGACGCAGGAAATTCGTGGTCTGGTTGAACAGAGCAACGTTTCCCTGCTTAACGAGAACGCCAACAAAGACAGCAAGGTGATCCCGACTCAGCGCGACCTGCTGGCCGGTATCGTCGCGAAACACTACGCCAAGCTGCACATCCTGCCGCGCGACGTGGTGCTGGCGCATGAGCGCGGGGAAATCCACTACCACGATCTGGATTACTCACCGTTCTTCCCCATGTTCAACTGCATGCTGATCGACCTGAATGGCATGCTGACGCAGGGCTTCAAGATGGGTAACGCCGAGATCGAGCCGCCTCGCTCTATCTCTACGGCGACAGCCGTCACCGCGCAGATCATCGCGCAGGTCGCCAGCCATATCTACGGCGGCACCACCATCAACCGCATTGACGAAATTCTGGCGCCGTTCGTCGCCGCCAGTTACAAGAAGCATCAGGCCGTAGCGGAAGAGTGGAACATTCCTGACGCCGAACGCTATGCGCACAGCCGCACTGAAAAAGAGTGTTACGACGCCTTCCAGTCGCTGGAATATGAAGTTAATACGCTGCACACCGCCAACGGCCAGACGCCGTTCGTGACCTTCGGTTTCGGGCTGGGCACCAGCTGGGAATCTCGCCTAATTCAGGAATCCATCCTGCGCAATCGCATCGCCGGGCTGGGTAAAAATCGCAAAACCGCGGTATTTCCGAAGCTGGTCTTCGCCGTGCGCGACGGCCTTAACCACAAACCGGGCGATCCGAGCTACGACATCAAACAGCTGGCGCTGGAGTGCGCCAGCAAACGCATGTACCCGGATATCCTGAACTACGATCAGGTGGTGAAAGTCACCGGTTCGTTCAAGACGCCGATGGGCTGCCGCAGCTTCCTCAACGTCTATGAAGAGAACGGCGAGCAGATCCACGACGGCCGCAACAACCTCGGCGTGATCAGTCTAAACCTGCCGCGCATCGCGCTGGAAGCCAAAGGGGATGAGTCTCAGTTCTGGACATTGCTTGACCAGCGGCTGGAACTGGCGAAGAAAGCGCTGATGACCCGCGTCGCCCGTCTGGAAAACGTGAAGGCGCGCGTCGCCCCCATCCTCTACATGGAAGGCGCCTGCGGCGTACGTCTGAAAGCGGACGACAATATCGCTGAAATCTTCAAGAATGGCCGCGCGTCTATTTCTCTCGGCTATATCGGCGTACATGAAACGATCAACGCGCTGTTCGGCAATGAGAAACATGTCTTCGACGACGAAACGCTGCGTGAAAAGGCCGTCGCGATTGTGGCGCATCTGAAAGCCGCGACCGACCGCTGGAAAGAAGAAACCGGCTACGGCTTCAGCCTGTACAGCACGCCGAGTGAAAACCTGTGCGACCGCTTCTGCCGTCTGGATACCGCGGAGTTCGGCGTAGTCGCGGGCGTGACCGACAAAGGCTACTACACCAACAGCTTCCATCTCGACGTCGAGAAGAAGGTGAACCCGTACGAAAAAATCAATTTCGAAGCGCCGTATCCGGCGTTGGCGAACGGCGGCTTCATCTGTTACGGCGAATATCCTAACCTGCAGCACAACCTTAAAGCGCTGGAAGACGTCTGGGATTACAGCTACAGCCGCGTCCCTTATTACGGGACCAACACGCCGATCGACGAATGCTACGAGTGCGGCTTCACCGGCGAGTTCGCCTGCACCAGCAAAGGCTTTACCTGCCCGAAATGCGGTAACCACGACTCCTCGCGTGTTTCCGTCACCCGCCGTGTCTGCGGCTATCTGGGCAGCCCGGACGCGCGTCCGTTTAACGCGGGCAAACAGGAAGAGGTAAAACGCAGAATCAAACATCTGGCTAACGGCCAGCTGGGGTAATCCTGCTTTCTCAGCGCCTGGCCGACAATATTGATGCTGCCGGCCGGGCGCTGACGCTTCCCGCTCATCGAGTCCCCATTCGCTCTCCCCTTGGGGATTCGAATCACACGCTGCTCAAGACAGGCCGTCTTTGGACGACCCCGGATAGGGACAACCGTGATGAATTACCTTCAGTACTACCCCGTGGATGTCGTTAACGGCCCCGGCACACGCTGCGCGCTGTTTGTCGCCGGGTGCGAACATCAATGTCCGGGTTGTTATAACAAAACCACCTGGCGGCTCAGCGCCGGTCAGCCGTTTACGCAGGTCGAAGAGGATCGGATTATCGCCGACCTGCAAGATACCGACATCCCACGTCAGGGTATTACCCTCTCCGGCGGCGATCCGCTGCACCCGCAGAACGTGCCGGACATCCTGCGTCTGGTACAGCGTATCCGCCGCGAGTGCGCGGGCAAGGATATCTGGGTGTGGACGGGCTATTTGCTTGCGGAGCTGACGCCGGAACAGCGTCAGGTAGTTGATCTGATTAACGTGCTGGTTGACGGTAAGTTCGTGCAGGATTTGAAAGACCCCTCGCTGATCTGGCGCGGCAGCAGCAATCAGGTCATCCATCACCTGCGTTGAGGCTTCAGCGTGATGACACGACTGCGCCGTCTCGTTGCCACTGCAGACAGGTCCCCAAGCTAAGCCGGTTGTCGGTCATTTTCAGCTCCGTCAGCGTTAAGCGCCATAGCGGCGAACGGGACCGTCGGGCAAGGGCGAACCGCGCATTGTAACGATCGCGGGCGACGTGCGCCTCCGCGCCTTGCAACAGGCGGGCCTCGGCCCGGAACTGTACGCCCTGAATCAACATCTCGTTTTTCTGCTGATCGCTGACGGTGCCCGCCACCAGCGGGTAGTCCCGCATCAATTGGGCATGCCGCGTGTCCGCCGGAGTCATAATATCGAAGGCCGCCCTGTCCGCGTCATAAACGTAGAAACTGTTGGCGCACCATAGATTGTCGGCATCGCCCGTACACAGCGTCAGCACATGATGCCGACGCAGGTAACGTGATATCGCCGCCGAGATCGCTTCTGAATTCATCCTGATAGCCTCCCTCCACTGACTAAGCGTAGCAGCACTTTTCCTGCGGCGGCGCGAACGCACCGTCAGTCCAATGACGCCTTCAAAAGCCAGAGTGCGGCGCGGCATCCCCATCTTAATCTCGTTCTGGGGGGGCGCGCCTCCTCACTGCTCGATCAACCGTACCGTCATGAGCGCGTCGGCCAGATAACCCTTTTACCCATAATATTCACCATGAGTAATGACTTCGCCACGTCATCAATTTCGGCGAAAATGCCGGTTTTTTTCACCGACTAGCGCCTAATTTAAGGATCAATGTGTGCGGTTGGTAACATTCGGCGCAGGAAGGTGTTGATTAGCTAAACCGATTCTTCTATTTTAGCGGCCGGTTTATCAATCCCAGTTAAAGAGCATAGTTATGTCACATAAAGTATGGGTCATGGGCGATGCCGTGGTTGACCTTATTCCAGAAGGCACGGATCGTTATCTGAAATGTCCTGGCGGCGCACCGGCGAACGTCGCCGTGGGTGTGGCCCGTCTCGGCGGTGAGAGCGCATTTATCGGCCGCGTGGGCGAAGACGCCTTCGGTCGCTTCCTGCGTACGGTGCTGATCGAGGAACAGGTGGACACCGGTTTTATGCAGCTGGACCGTAAGCATCGGACGTCTACCGTACTGGTCGAGTTGGACGATCAGGGCGAGCGCTCTTTCACCTTCATGGTGCGCCCCAGCGCCGACCTGTTTATTCAGTCTCACGACCTGCCTGATTTCCAGCGCGGCGAGTGGCTGCATCTGTGCTCTATCGCTCTTTCTCAGGAACCTTCACGCGGTACGGCGCTGGAAGCCATGAAGCGTATCCGCGAAGCGCAGGGTTGGGTCAGCTTCGATCCGAACATCCGTGAAGACCTGTGGGAAGACGAACAGGAACTGCGTGATTGTCTGGATCAGGCGCTGTCTCTGTCCGATGCCGTGAAGCTGTCGGAAGACGAGTTCCTGTTCCTGAGCGGTACGTCCGAGATCGAACAGGGCACGGAAGCGCTGATGTCCCGTTACGGCCTGAAACTGCTGCTGGTCACCCAGGGCGGCAACGGCGTATGGCTGCGTGATAGCAAGAACCTGAAACACTTCGACGCGCCGTACGTGACTCCTGTCGACACGACGGGCGCGGGTGATGCCTTTGTCGCTGGCCTGCTGCAAGGTTTGGCGCAGCACGACGATTTGAACAACATCGCCCAGTGGATGGATATCGTGGATCAAGCGCAGCGCTGCGGCGCTCTCGCGACCACCGCCAAAGGCGCGATGACGGCGCTGCCTTACGCGCATCAGTTAGCCACGCCGCTTTCCTAAAACTTTCCTGTTCCCGCGTAAAAAAGACGACGCGGGAACAGGTATTTTGTAGCCAGGATCACAGATAAAGAACCGAGTTAGCAAAAACCCTTGCCAACCCCCTTACTCCCCTTTAATTTCGCTGCGCAACCGGTTTAGCAATTTAGCAAAAAATAATATCGCTCAACCTAAAAAGAGAATAAAAACCATGAAACTCAAATACCTCTCTGCAACGATAGGGCTCCTTCTGTGTTCTCATTATGCCGCCGGGGCGGAAACTACTACGCTGGAAGATCGGCTCAATGCGCTGGAACAGCGTGTTCAGCAGGCCGAACGGCGCGCTCAGCGGGCGGAAGCCCGTGCCGACGCGGCGGAAAAACAGGCGCAAACGCTCTCGACCCGCACGGCTCAGATCGAACAGCAGGCTCATCAGGTCGAACAGCGCACCAGCCAAAACGAGCAGCAAACGCGACAGGTTGCGGAACGCACCACCGCGCTGGCTGACAAAAACAGTCTCGCCGACGGTTTCGAATTCCACGGCTATGCGCGATCCGGCCTGGCGATACATGACTCCGCCACCAGCAGCAAAGCGGATGTCGGTCCGGGTATGTCGCCTGCCGGCAGCGTAGGCGGCAACGTCGGCCGTCTGGGCAACGAAGACGACACCTATCTCGAACTGAAGCTGGAACACAAAACCAAGCTGGACAACGGCGCGACCACGCGTTTCAAGGTGATGATGGCCGACGGACAGCGCAGCTATAACGACTGGACGGCGGACAGCAGCGACCTGAATATTCGTGAAGCCTTCGTAGAGCTGGGCTCTTTGCCAACCTTCACCGGCGCGTTCAAGGACACCACGCTGTGGGCCGGTAAACGCTTCGACCGGGACAACTTCGATATCCACTGGCTGGATTCCGACGTCGTCTTCCTGGCCGGTACCGGCGGCGGTATCTACGATGTTCAACCCGTTGACGGTTGGAAAACCAACTTCTCCCTGTACGGCCGTAGTCTGGGCGACAACGAAGCGCTGGATAACGAAATTCAGAACTACATCGTGACCAGCAACAACTTTGTCGGCCCGTTCCAGTTCATGCTGAGTGGACTGAGGGCGAAGAATAACGATCTCACCACCAACACCGGCGCCAACAGCGCCAGCCATATCGTCAACAGCAACGCTGGCGATTCCGGCGTACACGCTGCGGTGGCCTGGCGCGGTGACAATTTCTACGGCCTGCGGGACGGTAGCTCGCTTGTCGCGCTGCTGTACGGTCACGGCCTGGGCGCGGAAGTCAAAGGGATCGGCTCCGACGGCAACCTGACGCAAAACGCCGATACCTGGCGTCTGGCGACCTATGGCACCACCGCCATCAACAAGACCTGGAGCTTCGCGCCGTCGCTGATGGCGCAGAGCAGCAAAGATCGTTATGTCTCCGGAGATGACTATCAGTGGGTGACGTTCAACGCCCGCTTTATTCAGGAAATCACCCCCAATTTCGCATTGGCGTATGAAGGTAGCTATCAGTACATGGATCTCGATCCGCAAGGCTATTTAGCGCGCAATCAGGTCAGCGGCGGTTTTTACAAGCTGACCTTTGCACCCACCTTCAAAGTTGGCGATATCGCCAACTTTTTCAGCCGGCCCGAGCTGCGCGTTTTCGCCAGCTACATGGACTGGGATAAACGTCTGGACAACTACTCCAACGAAGATGCCTTCGGCTCCACCGGCTTTACGGCTGGCGGCGAATGGACCTTCGGCGTCCAGATGGAAACCTGGTTTTAATTGATTCAGCCTTTACCCGCGGCCGTCTTCGGATTGCCGCGGTTTTAGCTGATGTAGTGTTGTTTGATTTATGAGGAAACTTATGGACATTAAAGCCACTGCGGCTTCTCTTCTCACCCTGCTGGGCGGGAAGGACAATATCGCCAGCGCGGCCCACTGTGCCACACGTCTGCGTCTGGTGTTAAAAGATGATAATAAGGCGGACAAAGCCGCTATCGAGAAACTGGAAGGCGTTAAAGGCTGTTTCCAAAACTCAGGGCAAATGCAGGTCATTTTCGGCTCCGGTCTGGTCAACAAGGTCCATGCGGAGTTCATTAAAGCCGCGGGCGTCAACGAGTCCAGCAAAGCAGAGGCCGCGTCGGCCGCAGCCAAAAAGCTGAACCCGTTGCAGCGTCTGGCGCGTCTGCTGTCCAACATCTTCGTGCCTATCATTCCGGCTATCGTCGCTTCCGGCTTGCTGATGGGCCTGCTGGGAATGATCAAAACCTATAACTGGGTGAATCCGGATAGCGCCATTTTCATCCTGCTGGATATCTTCAGCTCCGCCGCCTTTATCATTCTGCCGATCCTGATTGGTTTCACCTCCGCGCGCGAATTCGGCGGTAACCCGTATCTGGGGGCGACGCTCGGAGGGATTCTGACCCACCCTGCGCTGACCAACGCCTGGGGCGTCACCGAAGGGTTCAAGACCATGCACCTGTTCGGTTACGACATCGCCATGATCGGCTATCAGGGTACCGTGTTCCCGGTACTGCTGGCGGTTTGGTTCATGAGCCTGGTGGAAAAACGCCTGCGCAAAATCATCCCTAACGCGCTGGATATCATCCTGACGCCGTTCCTGACCGTCATCATCTCCGGCTTCGTTGCCATGCTGGTGATTGGTCCTGCGGGCCGGATGCTGGGCGACGGTATCTCCATGGTACTGAGCACCCTGATCGCGCATGCAGGTTGGTTTGCGGGTCTGCTCTTCGGCGGTCTCTACTCCGTGATTGTGATCACCGGTGTACACCACAGCTTCCACGCCATCGAAGCCGGTCTGCTGGGCAATCCGAATATCGGCGTTAACTTCCTGCTGCCGATCTGGTGTATGGCTAACATCGCTCAGGGCGGCGCCTGCCTGGCGGTTTACTTCAAAACCAAAGATGCCCGCATCAAAGCCATCGCCATCCCTTCCGGTTTCTCGGCACTGCTGGGAATTACCGAAGCGGCGCTGTTCGGCATCAACCTGCGCTTTGTGAAACCGTTCCTGGCCGCTATCGCTGGCGGTGCGCTGGGCGGCGCCTGGGTCGTGGCGAACCACGTTGGCATGACCGCCGTGGGCCTGACCGGTATTCCGGGCATGGCGATCGTAAAACCCGACTCATTTATCAGTTATGTGATCGGCATGCTGATAGCCTTTGGGACAGCCTTCGTGCTTTCACTGCTCCTGAGATACAAAACGGATAGCAAATAATGAGAGAAACCCACTTATTAAAACGTATGGCTCATGCCTTGATGTCGGCTCAATCGCGCCAGTGCTATGACCCTTACCGTCCGCAGTGGCACCTGTCACCGAATGTCGGTTTGCTGAACGATCCTAACGGATTCATTCAGCATAAAGGGCGTTACCATCTGTTTTATCAGTGGAATCCATTAGCTTGCGCCCACGGAGCCAAATTCTGGGGGCACTGGAGTTCAGCCGATCTGGTCAACTGGCGCAACGAACCTGTGGCGCTGGTGCCGGCCGAAAGTTATGAAAGCCACGGCTGCTACTCCGGCTCGGCGGTGGAAGATGACGACGGCACGCTGACGTTGGTCTATACCGGCAACGTGAAGTACGACGACGGCTCCCGCACGGCCAACCAGTGTCTGGCTCGGGAAAATGCCGACGGCACGTTCGACAAACTCGGCACCGTACTGCCGCTGCCGGAAGGTTATACCGGCCATGTACGCGACCCGAAGGTTTGGCGTCATGACGGCAAGTGGTACATGGTGCTCGGCGCTCAGGACACCGATTTGCAGGGCAAGGTGCTGCTGTTCTCCTCCGACGATCTGCACCAGTGGCAGTCTCTGGGCGAAATCGCCGGTTCCCGCCTCGGCGGACTGGGCGATTTCGGCTACATGTGGGAATGTCCGGACCTGTTCCCGTTAGGGCAGCACGACGTGCTGATTTGCAGTCCACAAGGTCTGGCGGCCGAAGAAGAACGCTACCTGAACATCTTTCAGGCGGGCTACTTCGTCGGCAAGCTTGATTATGACCAAGGGCAGTTCACCCACGGAGACTTTCAGGAGCTGGATCTGGGCTTTGAGTTCTATGCGCCGCAGACCACGACGAGTCAGGACGGCCGTCGCCTGATGTTCGGCTGGATGGCGGTTCCGGAACAGGATGAGTTCCAGCAGCCTACCCTCGAATACGGCTGGGTACACACCATGACCTGCCCGCGTGAGCTGACGCTTCAGGACGGCATGCTTTATCAGCAGCCCGCCCGAGAGTTGCAGAGCCTGCGCACGCAGAAGCACGTCTGGAAAGGCGTCGCGGATTATGCGCCGGTCCTGCCTGCAGGCAGCGCGGAACTGATTGTGGATACGCAGGGCGAATTCCAGATCAACTTCGCCAACCTGATGGTGTTGTGCTGGGATGGCGAACGGCTGACGCTGAGTCGTCACAACCTGCGTACAGGCGAGCCGGAACACCGTTACTGGCGCGGCGAACTGCACTACCTGCATATCCTGTGCGATCGCTCCAGCGTGGAGATCTTCATCAACCACGGCGCCGCCGTGATGTCGGCCCGCTATTTCCCACAGCGGGATGCCACCGTCAGTTTCAGCGGTTCAGGGAGGTTAACGCTGCAGCACTGGCTGTTAGCGCCATGCGTGATAGAATAGTTTCCCTTTTTTCTACCATTAAGAACGAGTGGTGAAACAAACTAAGCGCGTAACCATCAGTGATATCGCCAAGCTGGCGGGGGTTTCCAAATCCACCGCCAGTTTGGTTTTAAATGGTCGTAGTAAAGAGTTTCGCGTCTCGGACGCCACGCGCGACCGCGTTCTCGCTCTCGCTCAACAGCATCGTTACCTTCCCAGTATTCACGCCCGCTCGCTTCGCTCTACCCGCAGCAATACGCTCGGTCTGGTCGTGCCGGAAATGACCAACTATGGCTTTGCGTTGATTTCTCACGAGCTGGAAATGCTGTGCCGCGAAGCCGGTTTGCAACTGCTCATCGCCTGTACCGACGAGAATCCCAGCCAGGAAATCATGGCGGTAAATAGCCTGATTCAACGTCAGGTCGACGGGCTGATTGTCGCCTCCAGCATGCTGAACGACGCCGAGTATCAGAAGATTAACCAGCAGCTGCCTGTCGTACAGTTCGACCGCATGATTGGAGACTCCGACCTGCCGTTGGTGATCACCGAGTCGATCGAACCCACGGCGACGCTGGTGGAAACCGTCGCGCGTCAGCATCAGGGCGAGTTCTATTTCATTGGCGGCCAGTCCCGCATTTCGCCTACCCGCGACCGACTCGCCGGTTTCCAGCTAGGGCTGGAACGCGCCGGAGTCAGCTGTCACCCGGACTGGATCATTCACGGCAACTATCGCCCCAGCTCCGGCTACGAAATGTTCGCCGAGCTCTGCGCGACGCTGGGTCGTCCGCCCAAGACCCTGTTTGTCGCCGCCTGCGGCCTGCTGGAAGGGGTGCTACGCTACCTAAACCAGCACAACCTGATGAACAGCGACATCAGACTGTGCAGCTTCGACGATCACTACCTGTTCGACTGTCTGCCGCTGCGCATCGACACGGTCGCGCAAGATTGCGAAACGCTGGCAAGCCGGAGCTTCGATATGATCACCGCGCTGATCGATGGTCGTACCCTGCCCGAAAAACGTGTTTACGTTCCCAGCCGCATCCACTGGCGGCATCCTGACTCGCGCGGGTAAGCCGCTTTGCCAACGGAGCGGTCTTTCGCCACGCCTCCGACCCTACATCGCGCCTGCGGTTGGAGGGTAAATCCCGTCAGGCAAGGCTTACAGAAACGAAAAAGCGCGGCAGAAGCCGCGCTTGAAGTAAAGGATGTGGCGTAAATGATTAACGAGACACTTTCTCCATCCCCATCAATCCCACTTTGAGATACCCGGCGGAACGCAGCGCGTCCATCACCTGCATCATGGTCTCGTAGTCCACGCTTTTATCTGCCTGGAAATAGATGGTGTTCTCTTTATTGCCGTTGGTTTTCGCATTCAGCGTCTGCGCCAGCGTATCTTGCGTGACCGGATCTTCACCTAAATAAAGCTGTTTGTCGGCTTTAATCGTCAGATAAACCGGCTTTTCACGCGGTTGAGGCGCTGCGGAAGAAGCAGGCAGATTCACGCGAACATCGACCGTCGCCAGCGGCGCCGCCACCATAAAGATAATCAGCAGCACCAGCATGACATCGATAAACGGCGTGACGTTGATGTCATGCATTTCGCCGTTTTCGTTCTGTCCGTCGTTCAGATGCATCGCCATGGCTCAACCCGCCCGCAGTTTCTGCGCCGAAGAGGACGACGCGTTACTTTCGCTGGCGGCGATGTCTAAATCGCGGCTCTGAAGCAGCAGCACCTGCGCCGCCACATCGCCCACCATCGCTTTGTAGCTGGTCGTAGAACGGGCGAACACGTTGTAAATCACGACCGCCGGGATCGCGGCAATCAGACCGATAGCCGTCGCCAGCAGCGCTTCGGCGATGCCGGGCGCGACAACGGCCAAATTGGTCGTCTGCGTATGGGCAATACCGATAAAGCTGTTCATGATGCCCCAGACCGTTCCGAACAGGCCGATAAACGGCGCGATAGCACCGACGGTCGCCAGATATCCGGTGCCACGCGACATATGGCGTCCGTTGGCCGCGACGCGGCGCTCAAAGCGAAACGCGGTGCGCTCTTTGATGCCGAGGTTGTCGTCGGAACGCGCCGACAGCGAGATTTCGTCCTGCGCATCAGCGACAAACTGTTGCGCGACGCTGCCCGCTTTGCAAAGACGCGTCATTTCCGCCGCTTCGTCCAGCGAGCGTACGTTGCTCAGCGCATCATGCTCGCGACGCAGACGGCGCTTGGCGCCGATCATCTCGGCGCTTTTGCCGAAGAAGATGGTCCAGGTCATCACCGATGCCAGGATCAAGCCGATCATCACGATCTTGACCACGATGTCCGCGTGCTGATACATCCCCAGCACAGATAAATCCATTTGCATCAGATTGCCCGGCGCGGCCGCTTCGGGACCCGGCGGCAGCGAGAGCGGAGATGTCGCCGCTGTGTCGCCACCGTTTGTGGAAAGAGGTAAAGATGAAGGCGCGGCAAACGCATAGCCGCTAAAGCCCGCCACCAGCAATAACGCCAACAGACTCCGGTATGCTGCGCCAACGGCGCCGCCAATCGTCCGCCGGGCTGATGAAACCTGCTGCTTTCCTTTAATGTCAGCCGTATTCACGCTGTTCCTCCGCCAATCATTCAGTGCTATTCATGGGTTAACCATTTTGGTCAAAATGATACCAAAGCCAAAATTAATTGATAGCTATTCTCATTATTATTGCGCATATATCTCCATGGCAGTCGGCTCTTCTGGCCAAAACCCCGCCTTTCCTTACAGCACAATCCCCTTTTACTGCCCTTACTGACAGCAAGAGTGTGCTTTTTAGCCTTCCGCCCGACACACTCGGTGTCAGCCATGATAACGTAAAGAGAAAGGTGTTAAAGAGATAAAACCGCTGCGCTCCTCAATGACAGGAGCCATCAAGGCCGATGAGCAACAGGTGAAGCATGACTAGCAAAAAAACCGCCACAGCACTGGTATCCGCCGGAAGACAGAAGAAATTTACCCAAGGTTCAGTGAATCCCGTGATCCAGCGAGCCTCCTCGCTCGTCTTCGACAGCGTACAAGACAAGAAACAGGCGACGATGAATCGCGCCAAAGGCGCGCTGTTCTACGGCCGCCGAGGGACGCTGACGCACTTTTCTCTTCAGGAAGCCATGACCGAGCTGGAAAACGGCGCGGGCTGTGCGCTATACCCTTGCGGCGCAGCGGCGATTGCCAATGCCATCCTGTCATTCGTCTCCGCGGGCGACCATCTGCTGGTGACCGGCTCTGCCTATGAGCCGACGCAGGACTTTTGTAACAAAGTGCTCGGCAGAATGAATGTCAGCACCACCTACTTCGACCCGCTGATCGGCGACGGCATCGCCGAATTGATCCAGCCGGAAACCAAAGTGGTATTTCTGGAATCCCCTGGTTCCATCACTATGGAAGTGCAGGATGTCCCCGCGATTGTCGCCGCCGTACGCCGCGTCAATCCGGAGATTGTCATCATCATGGACAACACCTGGGCGGCGGGCATTCTGTTTAAGGCGCTGGATGCTGGCGTGGATATCTCCGTGCAGTCCGGCACCAAGTACATCGTTGGGCATTCCGACGCCATGCTTGGCACAGCGGTCGCCAATGCCCGCTGCTGGGACAGGTTGCGCGAGCAGTCTTACCTGATGGGACAGATGGCGGACGCCGACAGCGCCTATGTCGCCAGCCGTGGTCTGCGTACGCTGGGCGTGCGTCTGAAGCAGCATCAGGAAAGCAGCCTGCGCATCGCACGCTGGCTGTCGGAACGTCCCGAAGTCGACGTCGTCAATCATCCCGCGCTGCCGGGATGTAAAGGCCACGCGGCCTTCACGCGCGACTTCAGCGGTTGTAACGGGCTTTTTTCGTTTGTTTTAAAACAAAAACTCTCGTCAGCGCAGTTAGCCAGCTATCTTGATAACTTCAACCACTTCAGCATGGCCTATTCCTGGGGCGGTTTCGAATCACTGATTCTGGCTAATCAGCCAGAAGAGCTAGCCAAAATCCGACCGGCCGGCGGCGTTGATTTCAACGGCACGCTGATTCGGTTACATATCGGACTGGAAGATTGCGACGATCTGATCGAGGATCTTGCCGACGGGTTCAGAAGAATTCAGGAATCGTAAAGGTTTCTGTCGCGCTACACCCCCTGATTTCGCTGCGATTGAATGGGGAAAACGTGTATTATGGTCGTTATACGGCAGTTATAACGACAAACCCACGTTTTTCACCCTATTACGTACCCGAACCGCGGCACGGAGCAGCAATACGTTGTTCACTTCAGAGGGTTCCAGCAAAACCAGACAGGACGCAAAATGAGTGTTGTTCACGAAATAATTCAGGCGCTATGGCAGCAAGATTTCAGCGCGCTGGCTGATCCTCACGTTATCTGGGTGGTCTACGGCATTCTCTTCGTTACCTTGTTTCTTGAGAATGGCCTGTTGCCAGCGTCCTTCCTACCGGGAGACAGCTTGCTGCTGCTGGCGGGCGCCATGATCGCCAAAGGCGTGATGAATTTTATCCCCACCATGGTGCTGCTCACCATTGCGGCCAGCCTCGGCTGCTGGCTAAGTTACCTGCAAGGGCGCTGGCTGGGCCACACCCGACTGGTCAAAACCTGGCTGGGACAGCTGCCGGTCCACTATCACCAGCGCGCATACTCGCTGTTTCACCGGCACGGACTGGTGGCGCTGTTGATCGGCCGTTTTCTGGCGTTCATTCGTACGCTGCTTCCCACCATCGCCGGGATTTCCGGGCTGAGCAATACCCGTTTTCAGGTTTTCAACTGGCTGAGCGGCCTGCTGTGGGTCTGCGGTATCGTCTCGCTGGGCTATGCCATCAGCCATATTCCGCTGGTGAAACGCTATGAAGATCAGGTGATGACCGGACTGTGCCTGCTGCCGGTCGTGCTGCTGCTTAGCAGTCTGGTCGGTATCGCCGTCATGCTATGGCGTAAAAAACGCGTCAGTGCCTGACGCCGCCTTCCGCCGCCGGGCTGTATGCCCGTGCGGCGACGTCGGTTAATTACCCTCTACCAACGCCCTGCCCGACCGTAGCCGAACCACTTCGTCGCCCGGTGTCGTACCGAAATAACGTTTAAACTCCCGGCTAAACTGCGAGGGGCTTTCATACCCGACCTGCAACGCCGCCGCGTTGGCCTTCAGCCCGCCATGCAGCATCATTATTCGCGCCTTGTGCAGACGGTAAGATTTCAGATATTGCAGCGGCGAGGTATTCGTCACCGCCTTGAAATTATGATGGAAGGCCGACACGCTCATGTTCACGTCCGCGGCCAGCTGTTCTACGTTCAGGCTATCCGCATAGTCGTGTTCAATACGCCGTAACGCGCGCGCGATCTGGCTGAAGTGGGTATGCCGGTTGACCACCGCCTGCAGCGCCGCCCCGCCTACGCCGCAAAGCACGTGATAGATGATCTCCCGGACGATCCCCGGCCCCAGCACTCTGGCGTCTCTGGGCGTCGCCATCGCCTCCAGCAGCCGCTCCGCCGCACACAGGACCTTGTCGCAAAGCGGTACGCTGCATACCCCGGTGGTATCAGAGCGCGGACGATCCGGGCACTCATCATCGCCAAGATCCATCAGCAAATCCTGCAACATCGCACTTTCCATTCGTATCGACAGGCCGATCAACGGATGCTCCGGCGTCGCGAACGTTTCGCACTCAAACGGCAAGGGCACCGTCATCAGCAGATAGTTTTCCGGATCATAGCGAAAGGTTTTTTCGCCCATGTATCCGACCTTATGGCCCTGAAACATGATAACGATACTGGGGTCGTACATCACCGGCCGACGCACACAGTGCTCTTCAGCGTAAATGACCCTGACCTGCGGGATCGGCGTGACGGTGACGCAGCCCTGCCCCACGTATTGTCTGGCCATGTTCGCCAACCGCTGGCGATGTGTTTCGCTTTGCATATCTTCATCCTTTGCAGAATATGGCAATAAAATGACATAAATCTAGCCGTCAAGCATCAATTCCTGCACTCCTTTGCAGAAATAGGCAATAACGAAACAGAAATGAGCATTGTACCCGCGCCGACAGATCCCGAGAATGAATCACAGACAATGCCGTTGGCTAACCCGACGGACAGAAGAAAATCAAATCAAGAAAAGGGGTGGAGAGCATGAACGAGACAATCAAATTATTAACCAGCCATCGCAGCGAACGCAGCTATCTGGACAAAGCGATTCCTGAAGACGTCCTTTCCGCCATCATCGAAACCGCCTACCTCGCCCCCACGTCCGTTAATTCACAGCAGGTTTCCGTTGTGGTCACCCGGGATCCGGCGCGGCGCGCCCGCATCGCCGAACTGGCGGGTGGGCAAAACTGGATAGCTCAGGCTCCGGTCTTCCTGACGCTGGTGCTGGATATGCATAAAAGCGAACGTGCCATCGCCCTGAGCGGCTTTGAGCAACATGCCCACGAAAGCGTGGAGAGCATCGTCTCCGGCAGTACCGATGTCGGCATCGCCCTAGGCACCCTGATCGCAGCGGCCCATTCCTATGGCCTGGGTATCGTGCCTATTGGCGGGGTCCGCCGTGATCCTCAGGCCATGATCGAACTGCTCGAATTGCCGGATCACACCTTCCCGCTGGTAGGGCTGGTGATAGGCTACGTCGATCAACCGGCGCACCAGAAACCTCGTCTGCCTATCAGCACCTTCCGTCACGAAGAAGTGTATCAGGACGACACGCTGAACGACGCCATCAAGCAATACGATGAAACGCTGACAAAACACTGGGAAAAAATCGGCCGTACCGACGGCGCCGCCTGGGGGCCAAACACTGCGGACTATTACCAGCACATTTATTTCCCCAACGTTCTGCCCGCCCTGCTTCAGCAAGGCTTCAAACTGGATAAATAATCGATGAACAATTTTACCCTGCATACCCCGACAAAAATTCTATTCGGGGAAGGACAGATCGCTGGCATCGCCGCCGAAATTCCTGAAGACGCGCGAATTCTGATCGTTTACGGCGGCGGCAGCATCAAACGCAATGGTGTGCTCGATCAGGTACACGCCGCACTCGCAGGCCGCAGCGTCACGGAGTTTTCCGGCGTTGAGCCTAACCCGACGTACGAAACGCTGATGAAGGCCGTCGACGTGGTTCACCGTGAGCACATCGACTTCCTGCTCGCGGTCGGCGGCGGCTCCGTGGCGGACGGCACCAAATTCATCGCGGCGGCAGCGAATTACACGGCGTCGGAAGATCCGTGGCACATCCTGCAAACTAATGGACAAGACGTGACTCAGGCGCTGCCTATCGGTGTGGTGCTGACGCTGCCAGCAACCGGCTCCGAGTCCAACAGCGGCGCGGTGATCACGCGCAAAGCCAGCGGCGATAAGCAGGCGTTCCATACCCCGTTAGTACGCCCCCAGTTTGCCGTACTGGACCCGGTGGTCACCTACACTCTTCCTGAGCGCCAGATCGCCAATGGCGTCGTCGATGCCTTTGTCCATACGCTGGAGCAATACCTGACTTATCCGGTCGATGCGAAAGTGCAGGATCGTTTTGCGGAAGGGCTGCTGTTGACGCTTATCGAAGAAGGTCCACGCGCGCTGGAAGAACCGGATAACTACGCCGTACGCGCCAATGTCATGTGGAGCGCGACGTTGGCGTTGAACGGTCTGATCGGCGCAGGCGTGCCGCAGGACTGGTCGACGCATATGCTGGGACATGAGCTGACCGCCATGCACGGGTTGGATCATGCGCAAACATTGGCAGTGGTTTTACCCGCCATGCTGCGCGACCGTAAAACGCAGAAGCGGGAGAAACTGCTTCAGTACGCTGAACGCGTATGGGGTCTCCGCGACGGCAGCGAAGCGCAGCGGATTGACGGC
This sequence comes from Lonsdalea britannica, assembly GCF_946477055.1. Lineage (GTDB taxonomy): Bacteria > Pseudomonadota > Gammaproteobacteria > Enterobacterales > Enterobacteriaceae > Lonsdalea > Lonsdalea britannica_A. The sequence continues at coordinate 38,699 of NZ_CAMKXG010000003.1, forward strand.
GCGATTGAAGCCACCCGTGAGTTCTTCGAACGCATGGGCGTTCCCACGCGGATGTCGGACTATCAGTTGGACGGCAGCAGCATCCCGGCGCTGGTGGAAAAACTCAAGGTGCACGGCATGACGTCGCTCGGCGAGCACAAAGATATTACGCTGGCCGACAGCCAACGCGTCTACGAGGCCGCTCGCTAAACCTCCCCCTCTTCAGCTTTCAGCTACACTGCTGTTTAACGCTGCGCATCGGGAAAACGCTTTCCCTGCGGCGACAAGCACTCCGGCGGTTTTTGCCTCGCGGAAAACCGCCGTTATTCGCTTTTTAGCTTGCTGAAAAGCGAACCTGCAGTCTGCATCGACCGCGCTGCGTGGTCGGGCCGGAACAAGGAGAATGCTATGACGACACAACCCATCATTAAACTGAGTGACGGCAAAACCATCCCGCAGTTGGGACTGGGCGTATGGCAAGCCAGCCATGAAGAAACCATTGTTGCGGTGAATGAAGCACTGAACACGGGATACAAGGCCATCGATACGGCGGCCATCTATCAAAATGAGGCCGCCGTGGGTGAAGCGTTACAATCCGCAGGAGTGCCGCGCAACGATCTGTATATCACCACCAAACTTTGGAACAGCGATCAGGGCCGTCCGGTACAGGCGCTGACGGAGAGCCTCCGCAAGCTGAAGCTGGACTACGTCGACCTCTATTTGATCCACTGGCCGTGGCCGCCGAAAGGCAGCGCTGAAGATACCTATATCGAGGCGTGGCGAGGCTTGATCCGACTGCAGGAACAGGGGCTGACCAAAAGTATCGGCGTCAGCAACTTTCATCCTCACCACCTGCAACGCCTCAAGGAAGCGACCGGAGTGATGCCGGTCATCAACCAGATCGAACTGCATCCGCTGCTGCAACAGCGCTCGCTGCATGCCTGGAATACCACGCACCACATTCAGACCGAGTCCTGGAGCCCGCTGGCGCAGGGCGGGAAAGGCGTATTCGATACCCCCATCATCCGCGACTTGGCGAAAAAATACGGCAAGACGCCAGCGCAGATTGTCATCCGCTGGCATCTTGATAACGGATTAGTGGTGATCCCGAAATCCGTCACGCCAGCACGCATCCGGGAGAATTTTGATGTGCTTGATTTTAAATTGGAAAAAGAGGAATTAAGCCAGATCGCCACGCTGGATAGCGGCCATCGTCTGGGGCCCGATCCGGATCAGCCTCCCGCTGAGGCGTAATATCGTCCCGTTGCAGCGCCGGTCTGACCGGTGCTGCGCTTACCGCAGGGACGGTGATTTAATCAGACACTTCAAATTCGTAGATATCGCTACGGCAATAAATTTCGCAGTATTCCAATAACTCACCCTTGGCGTCGAAGGTGTGCTGACGGCTAAACAGCAGCGGCATACCGTTCGGCACCTTCAGCAGTTTCGAAATTTCCCGCGTCGCGCTAACGGCACGAACACGATAACGCCGATTTTCTGGAAATATGTGTCGCTCACGCCAATAGCCGTACAGCGAATGTTCAATCTCTTGCGGTTTCGGTAACCAGCGCTGCGGGATCCATACCGTCTCAAGCGACGCTGGCTCATCATTCAGCAGCCTGACGCGACGAAGTTTGGTCAACACACTGCTTTCCGGAAGATGCATCGTCAGAGCCAGCGTCGGGGTAATGGCGACGTCGGTGATGCGTTCCAGCCAATTGTTGCTCGCGACCCCGCCCCGCTGTTGAACCAGCGCGGAGAAACCCGGTTCATCGCTGGTCAGCGCATAGTCGAGCTGGAGGGCGATACGCGTGCCGACGCCTTGCTGGCGAAGAATCAACCCTTTCTGCTCCAGCAGCGCCAGAGAACGGGAAACCGTGACGCGGGACAGCCCCAGCAGTTGTACCAGCTGGCGCTCCGGCGGTAAAAAATGCCCGCTAAGATCGCGCCGTTGCTGAATAGCGAGCTCAAGCGCTTGCGCCAGTTGCATGTAACGCGGAGCGGATGACGGCTTGTCCAGCAAGGACCGTAACTGAATAAAAAACTCTTCCATAGCTGCCTTGTGGTTAGGGTCTTTAATGAGGCAATTTTTTATCAATTCCCCACCGCCTGGATACTCATAATATGCAGGGTAACGTACCTAGGATTTACATTGGCATCATAAAGGCTTTAAATTGGACTTGCAATTAACGCGCGCTTTTTATACATTAGCCACGGTATTAGGAAACTAAGCCAACACCAGGGGTCTTCATGACCGTAATAAAACATCCCCACGACGCCATCCTCGGTTGTCTCTACGGGCAAGCGGCGGGTGACGCGATGGGGATGCCATCCGAACTTTGGCCACAGAAACGCGTCCGCCAGCACTTTGGCTGGATTGATCGCTTTTTGCCGGGTCCAGACACCAATATCGCCGCCTGCGGTTTCATCGCAGGAGAATTCACCGACGACACCCAACAGGCCATCGCGCTGATTAATGCCGTGATCGAAGCCAAAGGCGCCATCGAACCTGAACGTATTGCTCAACATATTCTCGAGTGGGCGATACGCATCAACGCATTCGAAAAAAATGTGCTTGGTCCCAGCTCCAAGGCGGCATTGAACGCCATTCGTTCCGGAACGCCCGTGCATGAAATCAACGCCAATGGCGTGACCAACGGCGCCGCCATGCGCGTAGCACCGATGGGCTGTCTGATGTCCACCGCCGACAAAGCCGCGTTTATTCACGCGGTGCGCCTGTCCTGTAGCCCGACGCATCAGTCCGATATCGCCGTTGCTGGCGCGGTCGTCATTGCCTGGGCCGTCAGCCGCGCTATCGACGGCGCGGAGTGGAAGACGATCAAAAGCGAACTGCCGCGGTTGGCGGAAGAAGTCCAACTGCAGCGCATTACTACCTTCAGTCCCAAGCTGAGCCGCCGCATCGAACAGGCATTCAGTCTGGCCGCCACGCTTCGACATGTCCCGGACGCCCTGGCGCTCTCGGAACTGTACGACACGCTGGGCGCAGGCATGGATACGCTGGAATCCGTGCCGATGGCGCTGGCTCTGGTCGAACTCGCTGTCACCCAACCCCAACGCTGCGCTATATTAGCTGCCAATCTTGGCGGCGATACGGATACAATTGGCGCTATGGCCACCGCGATTTGCGGTGCGCTTCAAGGCATCAATGCCTTTCCCGCAGCATGGGTTTCCATCATCAATCAGGCCAATGAGATTGACTTCACTCCTCATGCTGCAAAACTTTATGCATTCAGAATAAAGAGGAGCACATTGGAATGGATGGAACGCAACGAGGTGATACACAACCTTCATCCAAAGGTTGGAAGGTAGAAGAAACCGGTATTGATCTGGTGCCCGAGGCCGAACGCACGGGCACCCCGCTACAGCTTTTCTGGATCTGGTGCGCCGCCAATATCGGCATCCTCGGCATCGTTTACGGCGCCATCATCGTCTCCTTCGGACTCTCCTTCATTCAGTCCGTCCTGGCCGCCGTCATCGGCGTCGCAAGCTTCTCTCTCGTTGGCTACACCTCCTTTGCCGGACAAACCGGCCGCACCTCGACCCTGACGCTCTCCCGCGTCATCTTTGGCCTGCGCGGCAACATCGCCCCCACCGCGTTCAGCTGGTTCTGCCTGATCGGCTGGGAGGCCGTCAACGTCATTACCGGCACCATGACGCTGGCCGCGCTGTTTGAAGCCATCGGCTTCAGCGCCAGCCACACGCTGACCGTCGTCTGTCTGGTGCTGTTTGCTGGCCTGACCATCATCGTCAGCCTGCTCGGGCAAAACGTACTGTTCGCGATGCAGAATTGGTTCAGTAAGATTTTCGGCACCATGACGCTGATTGTGGTCATCTACATTCTGTTCAATACGCCGTGGCAGCAGGTGCTGGCGATGCCGTCCGGCAGCTGGCTGACCGGTTTTCTTCCGGCTGTTTCCGTGATCGCCGCAGGCACCGGGATCGGTTGGACCATCGCGGGGGCCGACTACAGCCGCTATCAGCATCCATCCACGCCGCGCAGCAGCATTTTCACCTCCGTAGTCGGCGGCGCCTGTCTGCCGCTGGTCCTGCTGATGCTGGCTGGCATATTGCTCTCTTCCCAGCTGAAGGATCTTGCCAGTTCTGCCAACCCCATCGCGCTGATCGGCACCGTGCTTCCGCCGTGGATGTCCGTCCCCTATCTGTTGACCGCCACCGCGGGCGTCGTCACCATCGCGGTATTAAGCCTCTATTCAGCCAGCCTCAACCTGCTGACCATCGGTATTAAAGTCCGCCAGTCCGTGGCGGTGTCCATCGACGCCATTCTGATGCTGGGCGTGGCGATTTACGTCCTGTTCGTTTCCGGCGACTTCCTGACGCCGTTTATTTCGTTCCTGATCTTTTGCGGCGTGTTCCTCGGCTCATGGGCGGCGATGTTTATCCTCGACTACCTGAGCCTGCGGCAGCATCGCGGCTACTCTGCCGTCGCGCTATTTGGTCTGAACGGAGAAAACCGCGGCGTTCGCTGGATCCCGCTGGGCTGCTGGCTATTGGGATCGGTATGCGGTCTGCTGGTCACGAAAACCGGGTTCATCGACGGTCCGCTGGCGGTGGGGATTTTCGCCAATTCCAGTCTGGGCATTTTTCTCTCTTTTGGCATCAGCCTGGTCACGTACGGTTTGTATTTGCTGTGTAACCCCAAGGAGAAATCATGAAAAAGGACTTTCATGCCACCACGCCTGTGGTGGTGATCGGCGCCGCCGTGGGCGATAACGTGATGGCCGTGAAACGGCTGCCGCAGAGCGGGGAAGATATTGAAGCGAAAGATCTGGGCTACCAGATTGGCGGCTGCGCCTTCAACGTCGCCCGCGCCCTCCGTCGGCTTCAAGTGCCGGTCATCAATGGAATGACGGTCGGCAACGGACCGTGGAGCCAACGCGTCGCGGCAGAGATGGCCGCGCTGGGTCTGGACATACAGCTTCGCAGCGACGATCAGGATAACGGCTGGTGCCTCGCGCTGGCCGAAGCGTCCGGCGAACGCACGTTTATATCGGTTTCAGGCTGCGAGTCGCAGTGGTCGCAGGAAAAGCTGGCTCAGCTGGTTTTTCCGGAAGACGCGCTGATCTACGCCAGCGGCTACGAGCTGGGCGGTGACAACGGCGCACTGCTGTGCGACTGGTTGCTGGCTCAGCCTCAGCGCAAGCTTGTGGATCTGGGACCGCGTATCGCAGACGTACCGCCCGCCTTTATCACGGCGCTGGACAATACGGATACCCTGCTGACGCTAAACCGGGACGAAACCCGCTTTCTGTGTGGCGATGGCGACCCCATCGCGCTGTCCGCAGAGTACGCCGCCCGCCATCATCTGACGCTGATTTGCCGGTTGGACAAAGACGGCGCCTGGCTGTGCATACCGGGAGAAGCGCCCCGCTATGCGCCAATCTATCCCGTGGAGGTGGTCGACACCATCGGTGCCGGTGATGCGCACAGCGGCGGGCTGCTGGCCGCCCTGTCGGCGCATTGGCCGCTGGCCGACGCGGTGGATTTGGCGAATCGTATCGCCGCCTGCGTGGTCGCCCGGCCCGGCGCAAATGGCGCGCCGGACTGGCAGGAGCTGCAACAGCGTTTCGCCACCGCCCCCAACGCCGCGCCGCATCACTAGCTTCATCGGGCGAACGCGTTTAGGCGTTCGCCTGCACCACAAGCTGTCCGGCCGAGCCTTTATCCGTCATCTCCAGCGTATGGCTGTAGTACAGGAACGGGAAGCGGTCGACGGAAGGCTGATTGAAGTACACCAGCAGTTCCACGTCGTTCTCCACCCATACCGTATCTTTCCAGCCATTATCTTCCGGCGGGATTCTGCCGCCGTTCACACTGCGCACCAGGAAGGAAGCCCCCTGAATATGGAAGGGCTGCGGCGTATCCGCATGCACGAGCCAGCGCTCACAGCGTCCGACCTGCGTCTGCACATCCGTCCGGTTCATATCCCACATCGCGCCGTTGATACCCGGCAAGGTATCGCCCAGCCGGAATTCACGGGTACGGCTGATGGTGCTATCCACGATATTGTCCGCCATCAGCCGCATCGGCAGCGTGTCGGTCACCAGCGGCAGCATGCCGGTCGGCTTCAGGGTCAAAATCTGGCCGGAGACCAGAATCGAGGACGGCTCGAACAGACCGCGCAGGCGGTCCATAATGCCGGCCGATGCACCGGCAGTCAGCGTGACCTCGTCGCCCTTTGACATATCGATCAGAATCTCGCGGCGCTCGCCCGGTGCAATAGGCAACTGGTTCAACGCCAGCGGCGCGGGCAGAAAGCCCTGATCGTTGGCGATCAGATACATGGGCCGGTTGTCGCTCATCTGTAAAACGTAGCGGCGCGCGTTGGAGGCGTTCAGCAACCGCAGTCGCACCCAGCCGCGCGACACCTCGACAAACGGGGTCTGCATGCCGTTGACCAACAGAATATCGCCGACGAAACCGCCGTGGCTCGGCGGGTCGTACTGCGGCGTGCCAAAGCCATCGAGCCGTTTGTCCTGGATCATCAGCGGAAAATCGTCGACGCCATAATGATTGGGGATCGGCAGCGATTGGCTGATGCGATCCTCCACTAGCCACAGGCCCGCCAGACCGTTATAGACATGCGGCGCCATGCGGTTCGGCGTATTGGCGTGATACCAGCACGTAGCAGCTGGCTGGCGGATCGGCAACACCGGCGACCAGTCCATACCGGCCGGGATGATTCGGCCAGCGCCTCCCATCAGCGAGCCCGGCACCTGCAGACCGCTGACGGTCATCGACACCGGCTCAGGCAGGCGGTTGCTGTAAATCAGCTTGACGTCATCGTCGCTGTACACCCGGACGGTAGGGCCGAGATAGCGGCCGTTGATTCCCCAGACCGGAACTTTGCGATTGCCGGAAAAGGCCCAGTGCGCGCGCTGCATCGTCAGAAAGACCGGCTGCCCGCGACGGGACTCGATGAGAGGGGGAATAGGTAACATGTTGGTCGAAACATCGGCCTTGGCCGTTAACGGCATGGCGCTGGAACACAGGGCCACACCAGATGCCCGAAGAAACTGACGCCGGCTTAATGACATAATCACTCCGAAAACCTGTAAAACCGCATGCTACCTATCACTTCCTAAAGGAAGAGCAGACCTGCTGATACGCCGCCACCGGCCCGTGCGGCTGGACTCACGGCTATCGTTTTTTAGCGGCTTCCCGTGCGGCGACTTCCGCATCGAGCTGCTGAATTTTTTCCGCCATCACCGCGTGACAATGCGCCGCCAGTTCCCGGACCTGATCCTTGCCGTAGGTGCTGCAATCGATCGGCGGCAGCATTTCGACAATGACCAGACCGTTGTTCCAGCGATTGAGCTTCACTTTGTTATGCGTGTTGGAAATGCAGATCGGCACGACGGGAACACCCGCACCGATGGCCGCATGGAAAGCGCCGGTTTTGAATGGCATCAGGCCGCGCCCGCGACTGCGAGTGCCTTCCGGGAACATCCACACGGAAATATGTTGTTCTTTGATGTGCTGCACGACCTGCGCAATGGTGCCGTGCGCGCGGGTGCGGTTATCGCGGTCAATCAGCAGGTTGCCGGTAATCCAGTACAGCGGGCCGAAAAACGGGATCCAGGCCAGGCTCTTTTTACCGACCGTGATGGTGCGAGGCTGTACGACGTTGGCCGCCGTGATCATGTCATAGT
>NZ_CAMKXG010000004.1 GCF_946477055.1 Lonsdalea britannica
GAGCGCGAGCGCCTCAAGCACATCGTGTCCGCTTACTGCGACGAACAGGGCGGCTTCATCATTCGTACCGCCGCCGAAGGCGTGGGCGAACAGGAGCTGACGGAAGATGCGGCGTTCCTGAAGCGCCTGTGGGCCAAGGTGATGGAGCGTAAGAAACGCAACAAAACCCGCTGCCAGCTGTATGGCGAACTGGCGTTGGCCCAGCGTATCCTGCGGGATTTCGCCGGCGCGGCGCTGGATCGCATTCGCGTTGACTCCAAGCTGACCTTTGACTCGCTGGTGGAGTTCACCTCCGAATACATCCCCGAGATGGCCAGCAAGCTGGAGCTTCACGCGGGTAAACAGCCGATTTTCGATCTGTACGACGTGGAAAACGAAATTCAACGCGCGCTGGATCGTAAGGTGGAACTGAAGTCGGGCGGCTATCTGATCATCGATCAGACTGAGGCGATGACGACGATTGATATCAACACCGGCGCTTTCGTCGGGCATCGCAATCTGGATGAAACCATCTTTAATACCAATATCGAAGCGACGCAGGCGATTGCCCGCCAGCTGCGACTGCGTAATCTGGGCGGCATCATCATCATCGACTTCATCGATATGAGCAACGAAGACCACCGTCGGCGCGTGCTGCATTCGCTGGAGCAGGCGCTCAGTAAAGATCGGGTAAAAACCAGTATTAGCGGCTTCTCTCAACTAGGATTAGTGGAGATGACCCGTAAACGTACCCGTGAGAGTATTGAGCACGTATTGTGCAGCGGCTGTCCTACCTGCCATGGTCGCGGTACGGTGAAAACGGTTGAGACCGTCTGCTACGAAATTCTACGCGAAATTGTGCGCGTTCATCACGCTTACGATTCAGACCGCTTCCTGGTTTATGCCTCGCCGCGCGTCGGCGAAGCGCTGAAAGGCGAAGAGTCCCACGCGCTGGCCGAAGTGGAAGTCTTTGTCGCGAAACAGGTCAAAGTCCAGATCGAACCCCTGTACAGTCAGGAGCAGTTCGACGTGGTGATGATGTAATACAGACGGCGTGTGGATGCCGGCGGCAAGCGATAGCAGAAAACGGATAGTCGATGTGATGTGGATATGGCGCTTCCGCCAGCTCTGCAGCCGGTGACGAAAAACAAGGAGACATGCGTGAGGCGACTGCCCGGAATAGTACTTGCGACGGGAGCCACCCTTATTGTACTGGTTGCGCTGGCGGTCAGTGGGCTGAGGCTCGTCATGCCGCATCTGGACGAATTCAGACCACGGCTGGTGGCCTGGGCGCAGTCTGTCTCCGGGATTCCGATAGAGGTCGCGAGCCTCAACGGCAGTTGGGAGCCGTTCGGCCCTACGCTGGAAATTGACCACATCCGCATTCAGCATCCGGATGCCGACTGGCAGTCGGAACGCGTCACGCTGGCGCTGGATGTATGGCAATCGTTGCTTCACCTGCGCTGGCAGTTCCGCGATCTTACCTTCTATCAGATGCAGCTGGACATCAAACATCCCCTGCAATTTTCGCAAAAAAACAACGACAGCGGCTGGCAGGCGAGCCAGGTGACCGACCTGTTTCTGCGTCAGCTCGATCACTTCGATCTGCGCGACAGTCGTATTACCTTTCTGACGCCCTCCGGCCCGCGCGCCGAACTGTTTATTCCCCAGCTGACCTGGCTGAACGGCCACAATCGTCATCGCGCCGAAGGCCAAATCAGCCTGTCGAGTTTTAACGGACAGCACGGCGTAGTGCAGATGCGCATGGACTTGCAGGACGATCAGGGATGGCTGAATGACGGCACCCTTTATCTGCAGGCCGATGATATCGATATGAAGCCGTGGCTGAGCCGCTGGTTGCGCAACAACACCGGTCTGGAGAACGCGGACTTCAGTCTGGCGACCTGGCTGCATGTGCGTAACGGCGAGATCGCCGGGGGCGATATTCTGCTCAATGAAGGCACGGCGGGCTGGCGCGATGGCAAAGAGACTCACCGCATCAGCGTCGACAACATGATGCTACAGGCCAATCGGCAGGATAACGGCTGGCAGCTGACTATCCCGGCGTTGAAGGTCGAGACGGACGGTCAGGCCTGGCCGCAGGCGGCGATCTCTGCGCAGTGGTTGCCGGCCGATAAGCCGGTTGACGGAGAAGCGCTACAGGGTGAACTGCGCGTGCGCAGCGGCAATCTGGCGCTGGAGCGCTTTACGCCGCTGCTGCCCTTGCTGTCCTCCGCCATGCCTGAACTGAAAACACGCTGGCAGGCGTTGCAGCCGAAGGGGCAGTTGACGACGCTGGCGCTGGATATTCCGCTGGCGACGCCGCAGGACAGCCGTTTTCAGGTCGGTTGGCAGGATGTCAGCTGGCAGCCCTGGCAGATGTTGCCGGGCATTGACCATTTTTCCGGTACGGTCAGCGGGAGCGTGGGTAGCGGTGAGGTACATCTTCAACTGAACCAGAGCACGTTGCCCTATCCGGGCATGTTCCGCGCGCCGCTGGAAATGGAAAAAGTGGAAGGGAACCTGCACTGGCGCAGCGACGATCAAGGGTGGTCGCTGTGGTCGAAAGGCTTGGACGTGCAGGCCAAATCGCTGTGGGTCAACGGTGATTTTGACTATCGCCATCCCGCCAAGGGCGAGCCGCAGTTGAATATCCTCGCCGGGCTGCGTTTGCACGATGGCGCGGAGGCATGGCGCTACTATCCCGAACACTTTATGGGAAAAAGACTGGTCAATTACCTCAGCCAGGCGGTGCAGGGGGGCTCGGTAGACAACGGCACCCTGATTTTTGCGGGTAATCCCTCGAACTTCCCCTTTACGCATCATGACGGACAATTTCAGGTGTGGGTGCCGCTGAAAAACGCCAAATTCGGCTTCCAACCCGGTTGGCCCGCGCTAAACAGTGAAAATATTACCCTGAACTTCCTGAATAACGGGCTGTGGATGAATGCCCCGCAGGCGCGGCTCGGCAACGTTGAAGGCCGCAACATTGATGCCGCGATCCCCAACTATCAGCAGGAGCTGTTGCTGATCGACGGCGACCTGAGCGGCAGCGGCAAAGATGTGAGTGATTACTTCATGCAAACGCCGCTGAAATCCACGCTGGGGACCGCGCTCCAGCAGCTGCAGGTCGGCGGCAACGTGGCCAGCACACTGCATCTGTCCATCCCGCTGAACGGTAAGCTGGTACGGGCGAGCGGCGAGGTCACGATGAACGATAACAGCCTGTTCATCAAACCGCTGGGTGTCACGTTGCGCCAGCTCACCGGCCGCTTTAGCTACGACAACGGCAATTTGAAGAGTGAACCGTTGCAGGCCACCGTATTCGGGCAACCGCTGACCGCCAGTTTCACCACGGAAGAGCAGGAGAACGCATTTAAGGTTAACGTGGACCTGCAGGGCAACGTACAGCCAGCTCGACTGCCCGGTTTGCCTGCCGACGTCGTCAGCGCGCTGGGCGGCAACGCGTCCTGGAAAACCCAGGTGGGCGTCACGTTGCCGCACAAGGGCGGCGCAACTTATGACGTGAATGCTCAGGCCGACTTAAAAGAAGTAAGCAGTCACTTACCTTCTCCACTCAATAAAGCGTCCGGCAAAGCGCTGCCGGTTCAGCTGAGCGCCAAAGGCGACTTGCGCGGCTTTACCGTACAGGGCGTGCTGGCTAAGAGTCAGCGGTTCAACAGCCGCTGGTTGCTGAAAAGACACTCGGTGGCCTTGGCTCAGGCGGTCTGGCGGGACGGCGGTAAGAGTGCCCCTGCGTTGACCGGCGAAGACGGCGCTACGCTAAATCTGCCTGCGCTCGACGGCGAACGCTGGCTGGGGCTGCTGTCCGGTGCGAAATCCGCGATGGGGACGGGGAGAAGTGGATTCTCGTTGCCAGAGCGCATCACCGTGACGACGCCGCAGTTGACGCTGGCGGGCCAGCAGTGGCGCGACCTGGAACTGAGCGCGTACCCGACGACGGGCGGCACTGCGGTGACGGCGCGCGGCCGCGAGATCGACGGACGCCTGGAGATCCCGCGTACCGGCGTGTGGCGAAGCGACATTCGCTATCTTTACTACAATCCTCAATGGTCCGGGAGCACGTCGCCTTCCACGTCGGGCAAAGCCGCAGCGCCCTTTACCCTCACCAACGAGACCTTTGCCGGGTGGCCTACGCTACAGCTGAATTGCAACGAATGTTGGGCGATGGGACAGAATCTGGGCCGGATTCAGGCGTTAGTCGTACCGGAGAGAAACAAGATTTCGATTCGTGGCGGGCTGGTGGATGACGGCAAGGCGCGTTTGACCCTCAACGGCACCTGGCAACAGGCTGAGGGCGGAAGCCGCACCTCGCTGAAAGGCGTTCTGTCGGGCGATAGCCTGACGGAAAGCGCCGAGTGGCTGGGCATTTCCACGCCGCTGCGGGGTGAGTCCTTCAACATCGATTATGATCTCTATTGGCACGGCGAACCGTGGTCTCCGGACCTGCCCACGCTGAGCGGCATCTTGCAGACCCGCCTCGGGAAAGGGGAAATCACCAGCGCGAGCAGCGGCTCCGCCGGGCAGTTGCTTCGCCTGATCAGCTTCGATGCGTTACTGCGCAAAATGCAGTTCGATTTCAGCGATACCTTTAATAAAGGCTTTTATTTCGACAGTATCCGCAGCTCGGCGTGGATCAAGTCTGGCGTGCTGCATACGGACAATCTGCTGGTCGATGGACTGGAGGCGGACATCGCCATGAGCGGCGATGTCGATCTGGTGAAACGGCAGATCAACATGGAAGCGACGGTCGCGCCGGAGCTTTCCGGTACGGTCGGGGTGGCTGCGGCCTTTGTGGTGAACCCGGTCGTTGGCGCGGCGGTATTCGCCGCCAGCAAAGTGTTGGCGCCGTTGTGGAATAAATTTTCCCTGATTCGTTACCATATTTCCGGTAGTGTGGATCAACCGAAGATTCAGGAAGTTCTGCGCGAAAAGCAGAAAGCCCGCGCGGCGACATCCGGCCAGTAAGGGCGGCATGTTTATCTGATTACCTTGACATGAAGAGTGACATCCTATGAGTCTGACGTTAGTCAGTGAGCAATTACTCACAGCCAACAAGCTGAGCCTGAACGATTTAAATACGATTCTGGAGACGCTGAACGAGCGTCGTCTGGACTATGCCGATCTCTATTTCCAATCCAGCTACCATGAGTCCTGGGTATTGGAAGATCGCATCATCAAAGACGGTTCCTACCACATCGATCAGGGTGTGGGGATCCGTGCCGTCAGCGGCGAAAAGACCGGTTTCGCCTATGCCGACCAGATTACGTTAAATGCGCTGCACCAGAGCGCGCAGGCGGCCCGCAGTATCGTGAGAGAACAGGGTAACGGCGCGGTGCATGCGTTGGGCGAGTCGGCGCATCGCGCGCTGTATCCGAGCCAAAATCCGTTGGATAGCCTGACGCGGGAAGAGAAAATCGCCCTGCTGCAGCGCGTGGATGCGACGGCCCGTGCGGAAGACGCCCGCGTGCAGGAAGTCAGCGCCAGCCTGACCGGCGTGTATGAGCTGGTGCTGGTGGCGGCCACGGATGGCACGCTGGCCGCGGATATTCGCCCGCTGGTACGTTTGTCCGTGAGCGTGCTGGTGGAACAGGACGGCAAGCGTGAACGTGGCTCAAGCGGCGGCGGCGCGCGTACCGGTTACGACTACTTCTGGCAGTTGGTGGAAGGCGAAGCGCGAGCGGAAGCCTGGGCAAAAGAAGCCGTTCGTATGGCGCTGATCAATCTCTCCGCGGTCGCGGCGCCTGCGGGTTCAATGCCTGTCGTGCTGGGTGCTGGCTGGCCGGGCGTGCTGCTGCACGAAGCGGTCGGTCACGGTCTGGAAGGCGACTTCAACCGTCGCGGCACGTCGGTATTCAGCGGTCAGATGGGCAAACTGGTGGCGTCCGAGCTGTGTACTGTCGTGGACGACGGGACGATGGAAGGCCGTCGCGGCTCGTTGGCGATGGACGATGAAGGCGTACCGGGTCAGTACAACGTGCTGATCGAGAACGGCGTGCTGAAGGGTTATATGCAGGACAAGCTCAACGCCCGTCTGATGGGCGTCGCGCCCACCGGCAACGGTCGTCGTGAGTCCTATGCGCATCTGCCGATGCCGCGCATGACCAACACCTACATGCTGGATGGGAAATCAACGCCGGAAGAGATCATCGCCAGCGTGGACTACGGCCTGTATGCGCCGAACTTCGGCGGCGGTCAGGTGGATATCACCTCCGGCAAGTTTGTGTTCTCCACGTCGGAGGCCTATCTGATCGAAAAGGGTCGCATCACCAAGCCTGTCAAAGGCGCGACGCTGATTGGCTCCGGTATCGAAGCCATGCAGCAAATCTCGATGGTGGGCAACGATCTGTCGCTGGATATGGGCGTCGGGGTCTGCGGTAAAGAAGGCCAGAGCCTGCCGGTCGGCGTCGGCCAGCCCACGCTGAAACTAGACAGCCTGACGGTGGGCGGCACGGCTTAATTCCCCACCGTTCTTCTCCGTCGTCGTGACGTCCTATCAGGGCGCCGACGGCGGAGGATTCTCCTGGCGATACCCCTGATAGGTCAGCGCCACCTTTTTGAAGTACTCCGTCAGATAATTGATGCACACCTGCACCTTTAGCGGCAGATGGTCTTTGCGCGTATACAAGGCATAGACCGGACGTGGATCGGAATGGTAGTGGGCAAACAAAATTTCCACTTCACCGCGCTTAATCTCCTCAAAAACCCACATCAGCGGCACATGTGAAATTCCCGCGCCGTGCTTGAGCCAGCGGATCAGCGTCTGGGAATCATTGGTGACGAAGCGCCCCTGCGGCTTCAGCCGTGTCGTTAATCCTTCCGGCGAGATTAGCTCGAATTCGCTATCAGGCCGCACGCTGTATTCCAACCAGGAAAAGTTGTCGATGTCGGACAGTTTCTCCGGCGCGCCGTTCTGTGACAGGTAGCTTTTGGCGGCGCACACCACCATCGGCATCGACCCCAGGCGGGTGGAAAACAGGCTTGAGTCCTGCAGCGCTCCCACGCGGATCACGATATCCAGACCGTCGGCGATCAGGTCCGGCGCGGGGATGCCGCTGACCAGATTGACGGACAGCCCCGGATACTCCTTCAGCATTTCCGCCGTCATCGTCGCCAGTACGTTCTGAGCCATGGTGGAAGTGCTGCCGATACGCAGCGTGCCGATCGGCGTGTTGGTAAACGCATACAGCTGATCGTGGACTTCATGCGCTTCGACCAGCATGCGACGGCAGCCGTGGTAATAGATTTTCCCGGCTTCGGTCAGCCCGATGCTGCGCGTACTGCGGTTCAGCAGTTTCACCTGTAACGCATTTTCCAGCTTGGTCACCGTTTGGCTGACGGCGGAGACGCTCATTTTCAGCTGCCGGGCGGCGGCGGTAAATGAACCGAACTCCACCACTTTGGCGAAGACGGTCATGCTTTTTAGTCGTTCCATTATTAAGCCTGGCTTAAAAGTGATTTAGATCACACTGGGTAGATAAGGTCATAATAAACATCCATAATGAGGCGTGTCTAAACAGGAAGCGCGGTGTTCCCCTCGCTGTGCTTCTGTCTTTGTTACCTCTATGAATGAAAAAGTAAGCGCTTCATCATACCGATCATTCGTTACGTATGTTCTTCATTATTGTTATCAGTCTTGCTGTGTCTTCCCCCGCTGGCGGTCAATGACTGCGGGCGGAGGTTTTTTTTGGTTATTTGCTATGCTGCTTACAGGGTGTATTGCGCATCAGAGTGAGAGAGATAAGAAAAAGATGAATTCGCTTCCGGTCATGGTCCTGTTCGGCCTCTCGTTCCCACCGGTATTTTTTGTCCTGCTGGTATCGCTGGCGCTGTTTTATATCTGTATCCGTCTGCTACAGCCGACCGGGATCTACGATGTCGTTTGGCATCCCGCGTTGTTCAACACCGCGCTGTTCTGCTGTCTGTTTTATCTGCTGTTCCGTTTCGGTCTTTGAGGTCGTTGTGAATACATCCGCGCTGACAATCTATTTGAAAAAATTCGCTCGTATCGCGATCACGCTCGCCCTGGCCTTACTGGCTCTGGTGGCGATCGTGCGCGTATGGGCTTTCTACACCGAATCGCCCTGGACCCGAGACGCGCGATTCACCGCCGATATCATCGCTATCGCGCCCGATGTCAGCGGATTGCTGACCACCGTCAACGTCCACGATAACCAACTGGTGAAGAAGGGCGACATCCTGTTTGAAGTCGACAGGCCTCGCTATCAGCAGGCGCTGGCTGAAGCGCAGGCGAACGTCGACTACTACCAATCGCTGGTGGTTGAGAAAAAACGGGAAGCGGGCCGCCGCCTGAAATTGGGGACGCAGGCGCTGTCGCGGGAAGAGATCGAACAGTACGGCAATACGCTGGAGACAACGCAGCATCAGCTGGCGCAGGCGCAGGCCTCGCTCGAACTGGCCCGGCTCGATCTGGATCGTACCGTCGTCCGCGCGCCGTCGGATGGCTGGGTGACCAACCTGAATCTGCAGGTCGGTGAATTCATCACTCGCGGCGCGACCGTGGTCGCGCTCGTGAAAAAAGATTCCTATTACCTGTGGGCGTACATGGAAGAGACCAAGCTGGGCGGCGTTCGTCCCGGCTTGCGGGTGGAAATCACGCCGCTCGGCAGCAACCGAATTTTGTACGGCACGGTGGATAGCGTGGCCTCGGCGGTCACCAACAGCAATATCACCACCGACAGCAGCGGCTTGGCGACGGTCGACTCCAATCTGGAGTGGGTCCGGTTGGCGCAACGGGTGCCGGTAAAAATTCGGTTGGACCAGCAGATGGGTAATCTCTATCCGGCAGGCACCACCGCGACGGTTGTGGTCACAGGGGAAAAAACGGAGCATACGAAATCAATGTCGCCGATGTTGAAACTGATGCACCGGCTGCGCGAGTTCGGGTAAGGCATCGCCATGTTCAATTTCCCCGGATTTATCCGGCTGCGATTTGCCTTCAAGCTGAGTTTCGCGATCTTGCTGTCGCTCATGCTCGGATTCTATATGCAGCTGGAAACCCCGCGTTGGGCGGTGCTAACCGCCGCGATCGTGGCCGCCGGACCCGCTTTCGTCGCGGGCGGGGAGCCGTTTTCGGGCGCCATCCGCTATCGTGGGCTGCTGCGTATTATTGGGACGTTTATCGGCTGTATCGGGGCGCTGGTCATCATCGTCAACACGGCGCGTGCGCCGGTCGTGATGCTGATGCTGAGCTGCCTGTGGGCGGGCGCCTGCGTGTGGATCTCATCGCTGGTACGGGTGGAAAACTCCTACGCCTTTGGGCTGGCGGGTTATACCGCGCTGATTATCGTCGTCACGACCCAGAGCACGCCTCTGCAGGCGCCGCAGTTCGCCGTCGAGCGCTGCAGCGAGATTGTGCTCGGCATCATGTGCGCGATCTTGGCCGATCTGCTGTTCTCTCCGCGATCCATCAAACAAGACATCGATCGTGCAATGAAAGCGCTGCTGTTGGATCAGTTCCAGCTGTTGCAACGCTGCGTATTCGGGGCTTCGAAAGAGGAACTGGATGCTCACTGGCACGCGCTGGTGCGCAACACCCAGTCGCTGAACGGCATGCGCAGCCAGCTGAGCGTCGAGTCGTCCCGCTGGCAGCCCAGCAACCTGCGCCTTAAAAGTATGGTGACCCAGTCCTGGCTGATGATCACCCAAGCCTGCGAAACCTACCTGATTCTGCAAGACAGCAAAGCGCCGATCGACGGCGCGTTGTCTGTGCTTCTGGAGCAGCCCGTCAAGACGCCAGAGGAAGGTCGTCAGCGCTTACGCCAGCTGCGTTATCTGGTGGCCGTCAACGGCGCCAGCCTGCCGCCGTCGCTTGTCGGCTGGGTCGCGACGGCGACGCGTTACCATCTCCTGATGCGAGGCGTACAGAGCAACGGACGCATCAACCGTATTGAGGCGGAGGCGCTGACGGCGGATGTGGCGGTGAAAGCCACGTCCGCAGAGACCCATCACGCGATGATCAACGGCGTGCGCACGTGGGCGGCCACGACGTTAGGGTGCCTGTTCTGGCTGGCGACGGGATGGAACTCCGGCAGCGTTTGTATGGTGATGCTCGCCGTGGTGACCGCGCTGGCGATGCGTTTGCCCAATCCGAAAATGATGGCAAAGGATTTTCTGGTCGGAACGCTGTTCGCGCTGCCGCTGGGATCGTTCATGTTTATGCTGGTGCTGCCCGCCACTCAGCAGAGTCAACTGCTGCTGTGTCTGAGCCTCGGCCTCATGGCCTTTTTTATTGGTATCGAAGTGCAGAAGCGACGGCTGGGATCGCTGGCGTCGTTAGCCACCACCATCAATATTCTGGTGCTGGATAATCCGATGACCTTCGATCTCGCGCAGTTTCTGGATAGCGCCATCGGGCAAATCATCGGCTGCTTCCTGGCCTATCTCGTTATTCTGCTGATTCGGGATAACTCCCTGGCCTGGACGGGGCGGACGCTGATGAATCGCTTCGTTTTCGGTGCGGTATCGGCGTTGAACACGCGTCAGGATCGACGGCAGGACAACTATCTGCCCGCGCTTTATCAATACCTGTTTCTACTGCTGAATCGCTTTCCGGGCGATATCGCCAAATACCGGCTGGCCCTGTCGCTGATCATCGCGCATCAGGGGCTGCGGCAACTGGATATTCCCGTCAGCGAAACGCTGGCAGCTCACCACCGGAAGCTGCGGGCGACGGCGGGACGGGTAATTAAGGCGAAGCAGGATACGGTGCGCAGCCGCTACTTCACGCAGCTGCTGGAGGAGATGGATGCGTATCAGCAGGCTTTGCTGGACCATCGGGTCGCGGAGAAAACGATCGCCTCGGTCAGCCGCTTGATTGCCTTACTGCGGCGAAATCAGAATGCGTTTATCGGCTAATGACGCCGCCGAAGCCTCTTCACATCGTCCCGCTATCTCTGTTTGGGCGGACGGTGTAGTATTTCTCCACCCCTTTTTTTGACTTCATTCACCGTAACGTGCGTGGCGACACGCGCAGCTGACGTACAGGTAACGACGTATTATGACTTTGCACCTTTGGTTAGTTTACACCGGCGTGATCGTGGCGCTGATCGCCATTCCCGGCCCGTCTGCGCTCATCAGCATGACGCATGGTCTGCGCTATGGACAACGACGTGCGATTGCCACTATCGCAGGCGGGGCGTGTGCCGCGTTGCTGCTGATGACCGGCTCTGCGCTCGGACTGGGGGCGATCCTCGCGGCGTCGACGACAGCGTTTATGCTGCTGAAGGTGGTGGGCGCGGCTTATCTTATCTGGCTGGGGATTTCGGCGTGGCGAGCAAAAACCGGCCCGGTGACGGAAACCGAAAGCGTCGCGCTGCCGGTCGATGAACCCGGCGCATTCACGCTGTTCAGACGCGGTTTCACGGTGGGCATCAGCAATCCGAAAGATCTGCTGTTCTTCGCGGCGTTGTTTCCCAACTTCATTGATACCAGCATGCCGCAGGCAAGTCAGTTTGCACTGCTGGCGCTGACCTGGACGGTGTTGGATTGCAGCATCATGTTCTGTTACGCCTGCATGGGAAAACGCGTGTCTTCCCTGTTTGCGCACCCGAAACGTCTGCGGTTGTTCAACCGCGCGTCCGGTTCACTGTTTATTTTTGCGGGTACGGCGCTGGCGGCATCAGCCAAGTAGCGATAGGGCGGACCGGCGGCGAGGAGTACGCCAGCTGCCGGTCAGGACTTTCACGCTTGGGCTTCGGCCAGCTCTCGCAGATATTGATACAGCTGGCGAGATGATTTCGGGGGCTTGTTGGCTGCTTTCTCTTTCTGAGCGTTACGCAGTAATGAGCGCAGCTGTTGGCGATCGGCCTGAGGATAAAGCGTCAGCACGTCGCTCATGGCGTCGTCGCCTTCCGCCAGCAGACGGTCACGCAGTTGCTCCAGCTTATGGAATAACGCAACCTGTTGGTTATGGCGGTTCTTCAGTTTATCCAGCGCCAGCTGAATCGGTTCCGGATCGCGCGCGCGCAGCATTTTGCCGATCAGCTGCAGCTGACGTCGGCGACCTTCTTTCTTGATGCGCTGAGCCAGCTCGACGGCGGCCAGCAGCTCTTCATCCAGCGGGATACGTTCGAGGGCATTTTTCCCCAGGGCGACCAGTTCCGCCCCAAGATCTTTCAGGGCTTCAGCATCGCGTTTGATTTCGCTTTTGCTGACCCAGATAATTTCGTCGTCGTCTTCTTCCTGGCTGGTAGGCGGGACGTCGTCCTGCCAGTCTTCGGGGTGTTTATTCATGCGTGGTTTCCTCAAAAAGAGGCCGATCCTATCAGGTTATGGCTTGCTGCGAAATTGTCGGCAGATCCTGTTAGACTCAAGGATATCACGCTACCTCTTTATTACGCAGAGGTATGGCACGAATCGCGTGCAGACGCGCCTCGTGACCGCCTACATTATCAGGATGTTTTCTTACTCATGATGGCGAATCAATGACAATTATCACTCAGGTTGCAGAGCAGCGAAAAACGCTGGAACAGGCAGTGGCGCAGGCGCTGGAGTTGGCCCGCGCCGGTTCGGATGCCGCGGAAGTCGCGGTGACCAAGACCACGGGGATCGGCGTCAGCACCCGCTATGGCGAGGTGGAAAACGTTGAATTCAATAGCGACGGCGCGTTAGGCATTACCGTCTACCATCAGCAGCGCAAAGGCAGTGCGTCCTCGACGGACCTCAGTCCGGAGGCGATTGCCCGTACCGTGCAGGCCGCGCTGGATATCGCGCGATACACCTCGGTTGATCCCTTCGCCGGTCCGGCGGATGAAGCCCTGCTGGCGTTTGATGCGCCGGATCTGGATCTGTTTCATCCTGCCGAGTTGGATGCGGAGCGCGGCATTGAGCTGGCGGCCCGCGCGGAGCAGAGCGCGTTGCAGGCGGATGACCGCATCACCAATACGGAAGGCGGCAGCTTCAACAGCTACTACGGCGTGAAGGTCTTCGGCAATAGCCACGGAATGTTGCAAAGCTACTGCTCCAGCCGCCACTCCATGTCCAGCTGCGTGATCGCCGGCGAAGGCGGCAACATGCAGCGCGATTACGCCTACACCATCGGACGCGCGCTGGACGATCTGAAAACGCCGGAGTGGGTCGGTCAGGAGTGCGCACGCCGCACGCTGTCCCGACTGGCGCCGCGTAAGCTGTCTACCATGCAGGCGCCGGTGATGTTCGGCGCGGAGGTCGCGACCGGCCTGTTCGGTCATCTGGTGGGTGCCATCAGCGGCAGCAGCGTTTATCGCAAATCCACCTTCCTGCTGGATCAGCTGGGCCAGCAGATCCTGCCCGAGTGGCTGACGATTAGCGAGTTGCCGCATTTGCGCAAAGGGCTGGCGTCCACGCCGTTCGACAGCGAAGGGGTTCGCACGCAGGCGCGCGATATTGTGAAAGACGGCGTGCTGCAAACCTGGCTGATGACCTCCTATGCGGCACGCAAACTGGGAATGCAGAGCACCGGTCACGCGGGCGGCATTCACAACTGGCGCATCGCCGGGCGCGGTCTGGACTTCGACGGCATGCTGCGCGAAATGGGAACCGGGCTGCTGGTGACCGAACTGATGGGACAGGGCGTTAGCGGCGTGACGGGCGACTATTCGCGCGGCGCGGCCGGTTTCTGGGTGGAGAACGGTCAGATCCAGTACCCCGTCAGCGAAATCACTATCGCGGGCAACCTGAAAGACATGCTGCGTAATATCGTCACCGTAGGCGACGATATTGAAACCCGCAGTAATATCCAGTGCGGTTCGGTCCTGCTGCCGGCCATGAAGATCGCCGGGGCGTAATCCCCGACACACGCGGCGCTGATTGCGTCGCGTGTTCCCCTACAGTTTCAGCCTCAGCCCGTCGTACGCCGCATGCACATGCTTTGGCAACGGGTGCTCCCGCATCCAGCAATCCAGTGAATGACCGATATGCGTCAGGTACATTTTTCCCGGTTTTAACCGTTCGAAGATCGCCAGCGCGAGGTTCAAATCGTTGTGATTTCTGGGAGGCGTGGGCTGCGGTGGCTCGCTGCAGTCGAGCACCAGATAATCCAACGGCCGTCCGGCCAGAAAACGCTCGGTGTCCTCCGGCAGCCCCACGGTATCCGTGAGGTAGGCCAGCGAAGTGGACGGCGTCTGGAACAGATAACCATAGGTCATTCTGGAGTGGCGCAGCGGCAGCGGCGTGGTCGCCACACGGCCGAACAGCACCGTGTCGAAGGGCGTCAGCGGAGGCTGGAATTGCAGCATGCCGGGGTGCTTGTACAGATCGTCGCAGCCATCGGGATCGGGCGGCCCGAACACCGGTATCGCTTCGCCGCAGCCCCAGCGCAGCGGGAATAGTCCCTGAACGTGGTCCATGTGGTAATGGGTGAGCAGAAAGCGATGAATCTCCCCGGCGCTGAAACGGTTGTCCAGATCGGGCAAGCCTGCGTCGATCAGCGTCATTTCCCCCTGGTCGATCAGCGCGCAGCAGCAGGCGCGCCGCCGACGTTGCAGAGACGAGCGTGCGCTCTGACACACCACGCAGTCACAGCCGAAAGCCGGAACCTGCTGCGCGCCGCCGGTGCCCAGAAAATGAAATATCGACGTGTGACGCGTCTCATCAGACATTCTCTTTTCTCTCCGTTTAAGACAGCAACTGCCAGAATCGCGCCAGCGTCTGGGGCAGCGGACCGTCGTTATGCAGTAAGGCGCAGTCTGACGGCAAATTGCGCTGCTGTTCCTGCGCCCGCAATAGTCGCGCTTCGATCTGAGTCTCATTTTCCCGTCCGCGCGTCAGCAGCCGTTGACGCAGGATCGGGGGCGATACCGCCAGACAAAGCGGAAACAGCCGCGCGCCGTAACGCTGTTGCGCCTGTTTCAGGTAAGCCCGCGAGCCGTTGACGACCACATCCAGATCCCGTTCCAGCCACAGATCGATCTCGATGCCGATGGCGTAGTGGTAATGATGCGCCTGCCAGTGCAGAGCGAACAGGCCGTGACGACAACGTTGGCCAAACTCGTTGGCCGTGAGCGGAACGTGGTTTTCTCCGGGCAGACCGGCAGGCCGGGTGATGTAGCGGTGTGCAACCAGCAGGCGTTGCGGCGAGCTGGCGCGTATCGCATCCAGCAGACTGTCCTTTCCCGCGCCCGAAGGCCCTATCAAATAGATCAGTCTGCTCATATCAGAATACCTGCTCGCCTTGCCGCCATACCCGTTGCAGCGTCATTTGCGGGCCATGACGACGGACCAGAACCAGATCGGCGCGCTTCCCTTCGGCGATTAGCCCCCGGTCATTCAGACGCAGCGCCTGAGCCGGGTTACGGCTGACCAGCGCAATAGCCTGAGGCAGGCTGTAGTCGTTGCGCTCGTCTTCTGCTATCAGAAACGCGGCTTCCAGCAGACTGGCGGGGTAGTAGTCCGAAGAGAGGATATCCAGCAAACCGGCTTCCGCCAGCTGATGCGCGGCGACGTTGCCCGAGTGTGAGCCGCCGCAGATCACATTGGGCGCGCCCATCAGCACATGCATCCCTACCTGATGGGCCGCGCGGGCGGCGATCTCCGTCGTGGGAAATTCGGCGATCGCCACGCCGTGACGATAGGCGTCCATCACGTGTTCTTCCGCCGCATCATCGTGGCTGGCCATCGTGATCCCTTTGGCCCGGCAAAGACTGACGATGTCTTCACGGTTGGACAGGGACCAGCGCTGCGAGCCTTCAATTTGGTCCGCTTCAAACTGCGCCATTTGCTCATCGTTGAGGTGGTATTTGCCTTTGTAATACTCGTGGTACTTCTCCCGCGAGGCGAACTGGCGCTGGCCCGGCGAGTGATCCATCAACGACGCCAGCGTGACTGGCGGCAGGTCGCACAGTTGTTCAAATAGCGGCAGCGTATCCTTATGCGGCAGTTCGCAGCGCAGATGCAGTAAATGTTCCGCGCGGTTCAGGCCCGCTTTCTGCGTCTCGACCACCGTATCGGTCATCTTGCGCAGGTTGTCGAGCCGGTGGCCGCCGTCCCGGACATCGCCGACGGCGATTGCGTCCAACACGGTGGTGATCCCGCTGGAGATAATCGCGGCGTCGTGCGCGCGCATGGCGGACGTCGGCGGCCAGCTGACGCCGGGACGCGGGGTGAAAAATTTGTCGAGGTTGTCGGTATGTAGCTCAATCAGTCCGGGGATTAGCCACGCGCCGCCGCCGTCCAGCGCTTCGGGTAAATGGCTCGGCGCATCGCTGACGTGCTGAATCACACCCTGATGAATCGATAACGATCCGTTGATGACCTCGTCCGATAACACCATTCGTACATTATTGATGATCATAGGATCCCTCCTCATGAGGCGCGGTGACGGGCATGGCATAGATGCGGTCAGACACGCGTGCGCGAACCTCTTCGTCATGGAAAATACCGACGATGGCCGCACCTCTCGCTTTGGCCTGAATGATGGACTGCGTGACGGCATCGCGATTGACCGCATCCAGCGAGGCGGTCGGCTCATCCAGCAGCAGAATGGGGTAGTCGCCGATAAGTCCGCGGGCGATATTCACTCGCTGCTGTTCGCCGCCGGAGAACGTGGCTGGCGCCAGCGACCACAGTCGCTCCGGCACATTCAGCCGAGTCAGCAATTCACCGGCGCGGATTTCGCTTTCCTGACGCGAAATACCCCGCTCCAGCAGCGGTTGGATGACGGCGCTTAGGGTGCTGATGCGCGGAATGACCCGTAAGAACTGGCTGACCCAGCCGATCGTATGTCTGCGCACATCGAGGATGTAGCGCGCGTCGGCCGACACCATGTCTACCCAGTCGTCCTGGTGGCGTGCGTAAATGTGGCCGCGATCCGGCTGATAGTTGCCGTAGAGTGAACGCAGCAGCGTGGATTTTCCGCTGCCGGAATGGCCGTGGAGGGCGATGCACTCACCGCTTCTCACCTCGAGATTGATGTCTCTGAAAACCGGCAGACGAGCGCCCTGCTGGTTATGCAGTACGAAAGTTTTACTCACATGTTCAATGCGTAGGCGAATATCCATTAAAGGCGCCTCCTGGGGGGTTGGTCTGCTAGAGGATGGATGACACCAGCAGTTGGGTATAAGGATGATGAGGGTCGTCCAGCACGCGGTCGGTCAGCCCCTGTTCGACGACTCGCCCTTGCTGCATGACCAGCAGACGATGGGATAACAGGCGCGCTACGCCCAGATCGTGGGTGACGATGACGACCGCCAGCTGCATGTCCGTCACCAGCGTACGCAGCAGGTCAAGCAGGCGGGCCTGGACCGATACATCCAGTCCGCCAGTCGGCTCATCCATAAAAATGAGGCGCGGCGAGGTCACCAAATTGCGGGCGATTTGCAGACGCTGCTGCATCCCGCCGGAGAACGTGGTCGGCAGATCGTCCATCCGTTCGGTGGGCAATTCGACGTTGCTCATCCAGCGCTCCGCCGTCTCGCGGATATGGCCGTAATGGCGGTCGCCGATAGCCATCAGGCGTTCGCCGATGTTGCCGCCCGCGGACACCGCCGGGCGCAGTCCCTGCAGAGGATGCTGCCAGACAATGCCCCATTCGGTGCGGATCAGCGCCCGACGCTGACGCTCGCTGATGTCATAAATCGACAGCGTTTGCTGCTGATTATCCCGGTAGGTGACGGTGCCTTGCTGTGGCGTCAGGCGGGCGGAAATCGCGTTGAGCAAGGTGGTTTTACCCGACCCGGATTCCCCGACGATCCCCAAAACTTCACCCGGCCATAGCTGGAACGAGACATCCTGGAACCCTTTTCCCGGCGCATACAGATGGGTGAGCGTATCGACGGACAACAGCGGACCGCCGTCCTTACCGTGGTTATTGCGTGTTTTCATGCTCTTTCTCCTGATGGTCCTGTTGCTGCTGGCAATAGTCGGTGTCCGAGCAGACAAACATGCGGCTGCCCGCATCATCGATGACGACTTCGTCCAAAAAGCTGTCATGAGAGCCGCAGATAGCGCAGGGCTCGTCCCACTGCTGCACGGTGAAGGGATGATCGTCGAAGTCAAGGCTTTCGACGGGGGTATAAGGGGGAACCGCATAAATGCGTTTTTCGCGTCCGGCGCCGAACAGTTGCAGGGCCGGCATCATATGCATTTTGGGATTATCGAATTTGGGGATAGGAGAAGGGTCCATCACGTAGCGCTGATTGACCTTGACCGGATAGGCGTACGTGGTGGCGATGTGCCCGTAGCGCGCGATGTCCTCATACAACTTGACCTGCATGACACCGTACTCTTCCAGCGCGTGCATTTTCTTGGTCTCCGTCTCCCTCGGCTCGATAAATCGGAGCGGCTCCGGAATAGGCACCTGGTAGACGATGATCTGATCTTCCTTCAGCGGCGTCTCCGGTATTCTGTGGCGGGTCTGAACGATGGTCGCCTCCGCCGTCTTTTCCGTTGTTTCAACGTTGGCAACGTTGCGGAAGAAATGGCGGATAGAGACGGCGTTGGTCGTATCATCGGCCCCCTGGTCGATGACTTTGAGAACGTCGTCCGGCCCGATGATGCTGGCGGTAATCTGAATACCGCCGGTCCCCCACCCGTAAGGCATCGGCATCTCCCGGCTGCCGAAGGGCACCTGATGGCCGGGAATGGCGATAGCTTTAAGGATGGCGCGACGGATCATGCCTTTGGTGCCTTCATCCAGATAGGCAAAGTTATAGGCGGTTTGTTCTACATCTTCAGAAGCGTTAGTCGTCATGATGTTGGTCTTCCTGCGTGGATGAATACTCCTGTCGCAGACGCTTGAGGAGTTCCAGTTCTGATTGAAAATCGACGTAATGTGGGAGTTTCAGGTGAGAGACAAAACCGGCCGCTTCGACATTGTCGACATGAGACAGAACAAACTCTTCATCCTGAGCCGGACCCTGGACTTCTTCGTGGTAGTCGGCGGCCTGTAGCGCACGATCCGCGAGTGCCACGGTGATCGCTTTGCGTTCGGCGCGGCCAAAGGCCAGTCCATAGCCGCGGGTAAAGTGCGGGGCTTGTTCCATGGGTTTGATAAAGCCATTGACGGTTTCGCACTCGGTTAACAGGATGTCGCCGATTTCCACCGTCATATCTACTTCCTGGATGAACAGCTCCACCTTGGCCAGACCGGTGCGGATCTCGCCGACAAAAGGGTGATTGCGGCCGTAGCCGCGCTGGGTGGAGTAACCCAGCGACAGTAAAAAACCCTCATCGCCGCGGACCAACTGCTGCAAACGTGCGGAACGCGGACACGGATAGCTCGGCGGCTGCAGGGTGATATCCGCCGGCTCTTCGTCGAGGTCTTCCACCGGCGGCACCAGCCCCTGCTGCGTCAGAAAATGGAACGCATGAGCCATCGTCTCTTCGTCCTCGCTTTCTTCCTGCGTTTCCGGCGCTGTCGGAGCTGTCGGCTGTGCGCCTTCGGCCAGAAGCCTGAAGTCCAGCAGCCGGTGGGTATAGTCGTAAGTCGATCCAAGTAGTTGCCCGCCCGGGAGATCTTTAAAGATGGCGGAAATACGCCTTTCCAGGCGCATGGATGCAGTATCTAGCGGTTCGCTCACCCCCCAGCGTGGCAGGGTGGAACGATAGGCGCGCAGCAGAAAAATCGCTTCGACGAGATCGCCGCTGGCCTGTTTGATCGCCAGCGCAGCCAGTTCGCGATCGTAGATATTGCCTTCGGTCATGACGCGGTCGACCGCCAGGCCGAGCTGCTGTTCAATTTGTTCACAGCTCAGCTCCTGGATATGCGGCTGACCGCGCCGACGGCAGGCTTGAAGTTGGTGTGCGGCTTCAATGGCTTTTTCACCGCCTTTCACTGCAACATACATCAGCACTCCTCCACTCGAGTGGTTCGGGGTATAGCGAGCAGCTTCTTGCCAGAGGTGAAAAGAAAATCGAGTCCCATAGGGAAGGGATGTGGCCGCTCGCAGAGATAGCGCCGTATCGCGCTGGGAAGATGCGGAGAGATGATTTTGACGTTATTCACGCCAGGGCCGCTAAGCTTCAGGCACCTGCCGTTGTTGAGTCCATCAACCTCCAGAATGATGGTGGCCGACTTTTCCGGCTCGATTTCGTTGCCGCAGGGGAAGCACATCAGATCGTGTTGGATCGGACGACTGTCGAACGTGTTGGTTTTCCCGTTCAACAGGACGAAATACGCTTCTGCCGCATTGGAGGTAATCGGGACATTGGTGTGCAAACACAGCGTTCTCAGCAGGAGTGGATTACTGATATTTCGGTCGATGAACAGCGGCGTTTTGTGGCTGCTCAGCGTCAACAGCACGGCGATGGTCGATGAAGAAATATTGTCCAGTCCCTCAATCCCGGGAACGGTCACAGTGACCCCGGGTTCGCTCATGGCTTTGACGATTTTCCTGAAGCAGGCCTGAGTGCCGAATACCGGATTAGCGAATCCATTCAAAATGTCCATGATTACTCTCCTCTGACCAACGTAAAGAAGTTGACTCGACTGGCGGCGACTTCTCGTCGCTGACGGTCATGTTCAGCTTGCTGTTGCTTGGCAAGAGGAGAGACCACGTTTTTCCACAGCTGGTTAAAGGCGGACTGGGTTTGTAATAAAGCATCAATCAAGGCACAGCGCTCGGCATGGGTCTTGTCTCTGCCGAGGATATAGCCGTAGCCGCAAATGCCGTCCGTAATCTGCAGAGCCGAGCGGGTGACGGTCATATCGCCCACCATAAAACGCTGCCCTGTGGATTCCATGCGCCCTTGTAGCTGGATCAGGCCGATTTCCGTCGGTCTGAGTAATTGATAGTCCGCGGCAATATTGAGGGGTTGCCAAAATGACAGCAGTGCTTCGGCACGGCTGCGTGACAGCACGGACATCCAATAAGCTCGTTGCTCTTTCTTCGCCACCATTTACGCCTCCGGCTCTTGCTGTTGTGACTGCTTCGACAAATAGGCAAAACACGCGGTTTGATCCTGGGGCGGCCTGAGGGCTTCGGCGGTATTCAGATAGATGCGCTGAACACGGTCAAAAAAGGCGCTATGGATCGCTCGTTCCTGAAACAGGGCGTGTGCCAGATCCAGGTCCTTGATGCGGATAGCTAACGGGACGGAAACCAGGTCAGTGGGGTGAAGATAGCGATTCAGCATCACCTCCATATAGGTGGAGCGACCTCGCCCTAGCGGTAGCGCTTTCTGCAAAGCGGACTGGCTGATGCCGGACTTCTCCGCCAGCAGAATGGACTCTGCGGCGACCAGCAGGTGGACGGCTTCGCAGTAGTTGTTGATCACTTTCATGGCCTGCGCGGCCTGGTTGCTGTCCATGACGGCATAGTCGTTGCTCAGGAAGGAGAGCAACTGGGGCAAAACGTCGGCAAAGGCCGGCGGGATGGGGCCTACCCAGCAAGCCAGTTTGCCGGTGCGCGCGCCTTCGGGCCCCCCGGAAACGGGGGCTTCTACGTAGTGAGCGCCGTGTCGTTGGAAAAATGCCTCCATGTGCTGGCTATCTTGGGGACCGATAGTGCTGATATTGACAATAAGAGGCTGACTTTCTTCGAGTTTATTTTTTATTTCAGGGGTGCAAAAAAGCGTTTTAGTGGCCTGAGCATCGGTCAGGCAAATCAGGATGATCTGTGCTTTACGCGTCAATAACTGGCTGAGTGAGCTCACCGCGTGTGCGCCGCCGCCGGTGAGTGCTTCAGCTTTACTTGCCGTACGATTGTAAAGGCTGAGGGTGTATTGGCACTGGCGTAGCCTGAGTGCGATCGCCTTTCCTAGTACGCCGACGCCAACCAGGGAAATGTGTTTTGTCATATTGAGCATCCTTTCAACGTCACCGCTTCGGGGAAGGGTGGCTGGGGTGTTATCAGTTCGAATGAGCCGACTGTGACAGAAACCGCATAAAGCAGGATCGGTTCTGAGAGGGCGATGTGGTGGGCCGTCCCAGATTGCCGCGGTGTCCAATACGGCATTTCACTTCGATGAACTGACTTCCCTGACTCGCCAGCGCCTTGCGAAGAGCGGCTTGCAGAGCCTCTCGGCTTCCTACCGCCGTGACTCGGCGATAGCCGCAGGCGGTAGCGATGGGGGCCAAGGGGAGGTGCGACGCGGCCGTCGGCTGACCGCCGACGGATTCATGAGCGCCGTTATTGATGACAATATGGATAAGCGTGGGCGAAAGGGCACTGTTGGTCAGCCCGCCCATATGCATGAGCGTTGCGCCGTCGCCGTCCAGGCAGACGACTTTCTTGCCCTGTAGACCTTCGCTGATGCCCAGCGCTATCTGGCTGGCGAGCCCCATGCCGCCCACGGTCAGAAAATCGCGATCGTGTTCTTCGCCTCGTTGTTCTCGTAGCTCGAACAGCTCGCGCGATAGCATACCGGTGGTGCTGACGATGGGGACGTCGGCCGGGAGTGCCGACAGGACTTCCGCGACAATCTCCTCGCGCAGCAGCGTGGCTGACGTCGCGGATGGTTGCTTAGGTTGTTTGCAGGGAGAGAACGTATTTTTACGCACGACCAGAGCGACAGGACGTTTTTCGTTTTTTGCCTGTTGCAGTAGCTGGTCTACCTGCGGGAAATCACTGTGAGGATCGCCTTCCAATATACGGTAAGGAATATTCAGTACATCTAACTGCGGGAGTGTGACCCGACCCTGCATCACGTGCTGTGGTTCGTCATGCAGTTGAGTTCCGTCTGGTTTTGTTTCGCCACGCCAGCCGATAATAAATAGCGCCGGGATACTGTAAACATCCGTCGTCGCCAGCGAACAAACCGGATTAACGATATTTCCCAGGCCGGAGTTTTGTAAATAAACAACGGGAACTGAATCGGTAGCCAAATGGTAGCCAATGGCCATTCCCGCCGCTGCTCCTTCATTGCAGGCTAACTGGTGATGAATGTCTTCTTTTGTTCCGTCAATAGCCAGACACAATTCTTTTAATAAAGAATCAGGGACGCCACTATAAAATTTAATACCTTTATGGTGTAAAAAACCCAAAAATTCATCAGGGCTAATCATAATAAGTTCCTTCTTCTTTGATGATTGGTGAGGTTGCTAAATTATTAGGCTTTTAGTAATTACTTTGTGCCGGGAATTAAGTTGAGGATCTCCTTTATAGAAATACATTTGTCTTCTATTTCTTGTGTGCGGCCATGTTTGAGAATTTGAGGCAGAATTTCGCGCATGGCTGGATAAGAAGCTCGCAACATATGGTTGGCATAAATCACGATGTTAAAACCACTCTCGACCAGGTGTTCGAAGGTAATGTCATTGAAACTGGTCGGCACGCAAATCAAGGGGATCTGCGGGTAGTGATGACGAAATAGTTTTGCAAACTCGAGAATCTCATCGGGAGTTTTAAGGCGGCTGTGGATCATAATGCCGTCCGCTCCCGCTTCGACATAACGCAGCGCGCGGTGGATAGCGTCGTCCATACCAGTTTCTAAAATCAGGCTTTCAATGCGCGCAATCAGCATGAATTCCGGCGTCAACTGAGCCTGTTTGGCCGCTTTGATTTTGGCGCAGAAGTCCTCCACCGCCGCCTGAGTTTGTTTGACTTCATTACCGAATAGCGAATTTTTTTTCAGGCCGGTTTTATCCTCGATGATGATGGCGGAGATACCCAGGTTCTCGGCCTCGCGGATGTGGTACACCAGATGTTCAATCTGGCCGCCGGTATCACCGTCAAAAATGAGTGGGCTATTTGTGACATTAAAAATATCCGCGATGGAATTAAACCGGCGGCTGTAATTGACTAATTCTGTATCGGGCTGACCCCGTAAAGTAGAATCGGTCAGAGAACTTGACCAAAAAGCATCAAAATTGTAATGCTCGTCACCTTTTGTATATTCCGCTTCTTCAATCAGCATGGCGGATAATGGGCTGTGAGCTTCCATTACGCGAATGGCTTTTTTGTTATTCAGCAGTTCCCTCAATGCGCCACGACGAGAACCAGGCGTTTGGCCTTTATTGGCTATGCTTTTAGACATATTAATATCCTCATTATTGTATTTCCATCACTTAAACTTATCCGTTGGTCATTCGACGCAGCCCGAATGAAATAAGATTATTCCGGCTCGCTAGCGAGTAATTGGGCTAGGTCGTGTTTTGTATTTTATTAATAATGACTTTCATTTCAAATCAGATCCGGTTTTTGAGTTTTTTTTGCAGTTATTTATATCTTTATGAAGTTAAAAGAAAAAATGGCAGCATTGGTTAAAAAGAAATAGGATAAACACCTTGTTAATCTGGCGAATAAACATGATCGTATATTGTTTAAGGCCATTTCCAGTTTTTGGGCCTAAGGGAAATTTGAGGCTTCTTTATGAAAATGAAGATAAGAAAATAACTTAATGTTATTTACCCGTCTTAGTTGTGAACGATTACTTTTTCGAAAGTAACAAAAAATATAGGACCATTATAGGAACAGTGATGTTATTTCCTGCAGGGCAAAGGGATAGCGCGGAAATAGTTTATGCGCGAGGAAATACAGCGCCCTAAGAGGGGGGAAGAAAAAGAGAAGTATGAAGAGGAAAAACGAGCGGTACTCGCGCTACTCTTCGTCAAAGCCCGCATTGAACAGCTCAACGACGGCGGCGAGCGCTTCGTTTTCGTCCGGACCGGTCGCTTCGATCTCAATATGCCGACCCTTGGCGGAGTCCAGCATCAGCATGGCGATGACGCTGCTGGCTTCCGCCTGAGTACCGCTTTCATTGCGCAGAATGACTTCGGCATCGAAGTTTTGTACCAGTTCAAACAGTTTCATCGCCGGACGGGCGTGCATACCCAGGCGATTTTTGACTTCTACGGTATGTCTTACGGTCATGATTTACGTTTTTCCAGCGTACGGTGGCGCAGTTGCACGTTTTTGCCTCTGGAGCGGAAGTAATCGGCCAACTGCTCGGCGACGTACACCGAACGATGTTTACCGCCGGTGCAGCCAATCGCTACGGTCAGGTAGCTGCGATTGTTGGTTTCCAACATCGGCAGCCACAGCTCAAGATAGCTGCGCGTTTGATAGATGAAGTTATGCACTTCGGTATGGCGATCCAAAAACGCCGCGACAGGTTTGTCCAGCCCGGTCATGGGTCGCAGCTTCGGATCCCAGTGCGGGTTCGGCAGGAAGCGAACGTCAAACACATAGTCGGCGTCAATCGGGATACCGTGCTTGTAGCCGAACGATTCAAACACCATCGTCAGCTCGCGTTCGCGCTTGCCCAACAGGCGGGCGCGCAACATTTCGGCCAGTTCATGCACTGACATCTCGGAGGTGTCGATGATCAAATCGGCGCGGGAGCGCAGCGGCTCCAGCAGATTATTCTCTTCGTCGATGGCGTTTTCCAGCGACAGGTTCTGGCTGGATAGCGGGTGCAGGCGACGGGTATCGCTGTAGCGGCGGATCAGCGTATTGCGGTCGGCGTCCAGGAACAGCAGCTGCGGCGAGAAACTGCTCGGCAGTCGGGTCAGCGCCTGTTCCAGCACTTCCGGCGTTTCCGGCATGTTGCGCACGTCAATGCTGACCGCCGCCGATATATTCCGCGCCGCCAGGGCATTAGCCAGATCCGGCAACAGAATTACAGGCAGGTTATCCACGCAGTAGAAACCCATGTCTTCCAGCGCGCGCAGGGCCACGGATTTGCCCGAGCCTGAACGACCACTGACAATCATCAGCACCATCTGACGACTCCCCCAGGCAGCGGAATGGTGTAGGTCTCGCTGCCACCGTTAGCTTATGTTAGTCATCCGGCTTTCGCCGGAATTTTTACCGGACGCAGACGCTGTCTGCATGGTATCCGGTACTGTCATATTCTTTGTTTGGATGCGATTCGCCCCTAGGTTCAGGGCTGATCGGCGCTATCCGATTCGGTCATGATCTGATACAGCTCTTCGTCGCTCTGCGCACTCCGTAAACGGCGGCACAGCGCCTTATCCGACAGCTGTCTGGCGACCAGCGCCAGCGTATTCAAATGGGTTTTACATTGTTCGGCGGGAACCAGCAAGGCAAACAGCAGGTCCACAGGCTGGTTATCTATGGCATCGAAGGCGACGGGGTGATCCAGATGGATGAAGACGCCTACGGCGCTTAGCGAGTCATCGTTCTCCAGCTTGCCATGAGGAATGGCAATACCGTTGCCGATACCGGTGCTGCCCATACGTTCCCGCGCCAGAATGGCTTCAAAGATAATCTGTGAGGGCAGATTGAGCTGTGCCGCCGCCAGTTCACTGATGATTTCCAGAGCGCGCTTTTTACTCTGGCAGTTCACAGCGTTGCGGGTGCACTCCTGTCGAAGTACGGCGCTGAGTTGCATAATGGAATCGTTATTCATTTTATATTCACCTGACAACACTAGGGCCTCCAGCTACCGAAACGGCGGCTCTTACCGAGCGGGCCGTTCCGGTCCCTGCGCCTGGAGGCGGGGCAATAATCAGTGCTGCTTCAGTTTATCCTTATGTTTGTTTAACTGTCGCGCCAGCTTGTCGATGAGAAGATCGATGGCGGCATACATCTCGCCCGCTTCTGATGTGGCATGCAGCTCACCGCCGTTAACGTGGATCGTGGCTTCAGCAATTTGCTGAATTTTTTCCACTTTCAGCACCACGTACACCTGATTAATGCGATCGAAATACTGTTCCAGCTTCGCGAATTTGGTGTTTAAAAATTCGCGCAGGGCATCGGTAATGTCGACATGGTGTCCGGTAATGTTCAGCTGCATAGCGTCTTCCTTCTCAGTTCAAGGTCAAACCAGTTGTTTACGCTGGTTGGACGGTGGGATGGATAAAGACTCGCGATATTTGGCAACGGTGCGTCTAGCGACGATGATCCCCTGATCGGAAAGCAGGGTGGTCAGCTTGCTGTCGCTCAGCGGTTTGGCGGGATTTTCCGCAGCGATTAATTTTTTGACCAACGCCCGGATGGCGGTGGACGACGCTTCTCCGCCGCTGTCGGTATTGACGTGGCTGGAGAAAAAATATTTCAGTTCGAAGATGCCGCGCGGGCTGTGCAGAAACTTCTGCGTCGTGACGCGGGAAATGGTGGACTCATGCATCTCCACCGCCTGAGCGATATCCGCCAGCACCATGGGCTTCATGTACTCTTCGCCGTGATCGAAGAAAGCCTGCTGCTGTTCGACGATACAGCGGGTGACCTTCAGCAGCGTGTCGTTGCGGCTCTCCAGACTTTTGATGAGCCAGCGGGCTTCCTGAAGATGACTCCGGATAAACTGGCCGTCGCTGTCGCTGCGCGTGCTGTTGCCGAGCGCAGCATACTGCTGGTTGATCTGCAGCCGCGGTACGCTGTCAGTATTGAGTTCGACGGACCAGCGATCCTGCACTTTACGCACCAGGACGTCGGGGATCACGTATTCCGATTCCCCGGTGTTGATGGACTGTCCCGGACGCGGATCGAGCGACTGAATCAGCGCCAGAGCTTCTTTCAGCACGTCTTCTTTGAGACGGCTGGCGCGGATGAGCGTGCGGAAATCGTGATTCGCCAGCAGGTCGAGATACTCGCTGACGATCAGCGTGGCTTCTTCCCAGCGCGGCATTTTATTGTCGAACTGCGACAGCTGAACCAGCAGACATTCGCGCAGATCGCGCGAAGCCACGCCCACCGGATCGAAGCGTTGCACCCGTTTCAGGACCGCTTCCACTTCTTCCATCGTCAGCTCTTCGTTACCGACGCTGTCGCGGATTTCTTCCAGTGAAACGGTCAGGTAACCGGTGGGGTCGACCGCGTCGACGATGGAGGTCGCGATGGCGGCATCGGTGTCGGAGAACGGCGTCAGCTCCACCTGCCACATTAGATAATCTTGCAGCGATTGTGTCGTTTCGCCCTGATAGACCGGCAGCTCATCATCGCGGTAGTCGGTGCTGGTGCCGGAGGGCGTGCCCGCCGTGTAGATCTCATCCCAGGCGGCGTCCAGCGGCAGCTCGTCGGGCATATCTTTCTGCTCCAGCGCTTCCCGGGTATCCAGTGCTTCGCTGCTGCTGCTTTCTTGCGTCTCGACCTCCTCGTGGGGATCGGTTTGTTCCAGCAAGGGGTTGCTTTCCAGCGCCTGTTGAATTTCTTGCTGGAGTTCAAGCGTGGACAGCTGCAACAGGCGGATTGCCTGCTGTAACTGTGGCGTCATTGCCAGTTGCTGGCTAAGCCTGAGTTGCAAACCTTGCTTCATAAATAGCGCTAACTTCCCTTGGATAATACGAACAAAAATATGACGTCAGAGTCGGAAGCCTTCGCCCAGATAGACACGTTTGACCTGTTCATTGGCCAATATATCCGCCGGTGATCCGTGGGCGATGAGATGGCCCTGGCTGACGATATAGGCACGTTCACAGACGTCCAGCGTTTCGCGGACGTTATGGTCGGTGATTAGGACACCCAGACCGCTGTCGCGGAGGTGTTCGATAATTTTCTTGATATCTATCACCGAAATTGGGTCCACCCCGGCGAAAGGTTCATCCAGCAGAATGAACTTGGGATTGGCTGCAAGCGCTCGGGCGATTTCCACTCGGCGACGCTCACCACCGGAGAGAGATTGTCCCAGACTATCGCGTAAATGAGCAATATGAAACTCTTCCATCAGCTCATTGGCGCGGTCCGCCTGCTGTTCCTGCGTCAGATCCTTACGGATTTGCAGCACGGCCATCAGGTTATCGTAGACGCTCAACCGCCGGAAAATCGATGCTTCCTGCGGCAGGTAGCCGATGCCGCGGCGTGCGCGATCGTGCAGCGGCAGCAGACTGATATCGTCGTTGTCGATGATGATACGGCCTTCATCGCGCTGCACGATGCCGACGACCATATAGAACGTGGTGGTCTTGCCCGCGCCGTTCGGACCCAGCAGGCCGACGATTTCGCCGGAGTTAACCTTAAGGCTGACGTTTTCCACGACCTTGCGGCCTTTATACGCCTTAGCCAGATTTTCTGCGATTAATGTAGCCATGAGTTATTGCGTCGCTCGCTGTTGCGGTTTGGGGGACTTGGCCGGTGCGGTGCGCTGGCCGTTCTTGTCCTGCAACTGGGACGGAACCAGAACCGTTGTCACACGCTTGCCTTTATCGCTGAATGCTTCCATCTGCTGCTGCTTGACCAGATAGGTGATGCGATCGCCTTTGACGTTGCTGTCCAGCTGTTCCAGATAGGCGTTGCCGGTCAGGATGACGTTGTCTTTATCCAGCTCATAGCGCATTTTCTGTGAGTGGCCTTTGACCGGTTTGCCGTTGTCCTGCATCTGGTAGAACGTCGCCGGATTCCCGAACCCTTCGATGACTTCACGACCTTGCTGGCCCTGAGGACGGGTGACGACGACTTTGTCCGCCTGGACCTTGATCGATCCCTGCGTGACGATGACATTGCCGGTAAACGTGACGACGTTGCCCTGCATGTCTAAAGACTGCTGGTCGGAGTCGATGTGAATCGGCTGATCGGTATCGCCGGTCAGCGCCAATACCGGCATGCTGGCGGAAAACAGCGAGCTGGCGATCAGCGCGTGGCGCAGTGCTTTATTGATTTTTTGGAATTTCATAGGAGGTTTTTACCTTTTCGATCAACTCTGCTGTCTTGTTGCGCAGATTTCCACGCATTTTTAAACCATTAGAGGTAAAGCTGGCACCGTATAGCGTCACTTCATCATCGGATGAGACATCCTGGGTGATCAGGTTTACCTGGGCATTATCTGTTTTGACCCGTTCCAGCTGGGAATCTGTCGTCAGGCTGTTCATCTCGACATGGCCGTACAGATACAGCATGCGGTCCTTAGTCAGTTTGGCTCGATCGGAGCGGACTGACCAGGTCGCGACGCCTAATTCGTTGTACATGGTGGCGACCGGCTGGGTGAACCAGGTCAGCTGATCATTTTCGTAATATTCGGCTTTTTCAGTCACCAGCTTGTAGGCCAGTTTCCCCGTAGGGTCATACACCACGGTGAGGTTTTGCTGAGTGGTGTAGGTCGGCGCGTTGTTCTCCGACACCGCCGGTGCCGCGTCATCGTGGGTAGACGTCAGATTCAAGCCGATCAGCACCAGCGCGATCAGTGCCAGCAGGGCGGTCAGCCAGCGCTTTGTTTTATTCATATCGACAACCCTTTAGCCAACTCCAGCTTGTCCTGCGCCTGCAGAATCAGGTCGCAAATCTCGCGTACGGCGCCGCGCCCGCCAGCGGTGCGCGTCACATAATCCGAGCGGGGCAACAGCAGCGGATGGGCATCCGCCACGGCGACGCTCAGTCCGACTTCCGCCATGACCGGCCAGTCAATCAAATCGTCGCCGATATAGGCGACCTGATGGGCCTCAAGCGCCAGTTTATCTAACAGCTCGCGGAAGGCCAAAAGCTTATCAGACTGTCCCTGATAAAGGTGAGAAATCCCCAGGGTCCTGCAACGGTCTTCCAGCAGCTTGGCAGAACGACCGGTAATAATGGCGACGTCGATGTCGGACGTCAGCAGGCAGCGGATGCCGTAGCCGTCCCGGACGTTAAATGTTTTCAGCTCTTCGCCCTGATTGCCCATGTAGATCAGACCATCGGACAGCACGCCGTCCACATCGCAGATGAGCAGACGGATATCTCGGGCCTTGCCCATCACTGCGTCGGCGACGGGGCCGTAGCAGGTCTCGGTGTTCGGCGGGGTTTTACTCATTTCACGCTTGTCCTTGGTTTACAGCCGGGTTGAAGTCGTTGGGTCAACGCCAGGTGACGCGGTGGCTGGATTAAACCACACCTGCCCGCAGCATGTCGTGCATATGCACAACGCCGACCAGACGATCGTCTTTGGCGACCATCAGCGCCGTTACATGTCGCGACTGCATCAGGTTCAGCGCGTCTACGGCCAGCATTTGCGAGGTCACGCGAATACCGCCGCCCGTCATGACGTCGACGATGCGCGCGCTGTTCAGATCGATATTCAGATCGAAAATGCGACGCAGGTCGCCATCGGTGAAAATCCCTTCGATGGTGCCGTCGGGCGCGCAGATGGCGGTCATTCCCAGGTTCTTACGGGTGATCTCCAACAGCGCATCGCGCAGTGAGGCATCGCGGGGCACGCTGGGGATTTCATCACCGGTGTGCATGATATCGTTCACCCGCAATAACAGTTTGCGGCCAAGTGCTCCGCCCGGATGAGACAGGGCGAAATCTTCCGCGGTAAATCCGCGAGCCTGCAGCAGCGCCACCGCAATCGCGTCGCCCATTACCAGCGTAGCAGTTGTGCTGGAGGTGGGCGCCAGACCCAGCGGGCAGGCTTCCTGCGAAACATGAATGCAGAGATGGTGGTCGGCGGCCTTTCCCATGGTGCTTTCCGGGTTGCCGGTCATGCAGATCAACGGGACGTGCAGACGTTTGAGCACGGGGATCAGGGCCAGAATCTCATGGGATTCGCCGGAGTTGGAGATGGCGATTACGATATCCTGCGCGGTAATCATCCCCAGATCGCCGTGGCTGGCCTCGCCGGGATGCACGAAGAAGGACGGCGTGCCGGTACTGGCGAAGGTCGCGGCGATCTTGCAGCCGATGTGACCGGATTTCCCCATGCCCATTACGACGACTTTGCCCGCACAGCGGAAAATCATCTCGCAGACGCGGGTGAAGTTGTCGTCAATATACTGATCCAACTGAGCCAGCGTTTCGCGCTCGATGGATAAAACCTGTTTCCCTGCGCTCTGGAAATCGAAATTGGAGGGTAGCTCAAAGTGTGACATTCAAAACGTCCTGCGTTGCCGATAAGGCCC
Organism: Lonsdalea britannica; assembly: GCF_946477055.1. Lineage (GTDB taxonomy): Bacteria > Pseudomonadota > Gammaproteobacteria > Enterobacterales > Enterobacteriaceae > Lonsdalea > Lonsdalea britannica_A. The sequence continues at coordinate 31,646 of NZ_CAMKXG010000004.1, forward strand.
GGCTATGAAAAAAAGAACAGCACGGCGAGGTAAGCGATAAACGCGCACAGCAATAGCGCGCCCGCGCCCTGACCGATGCACCGTTTCTGGCGTAGGCACAGTGCCGCCAGCAGTACGCTGGCTCCCAGCATCACCCAGTAGTCGCGGCTGAACGCCAGTGGGTTCACCGAACCGGGGGAAAGCAGCGCCGGCACGCCCAGCACAATGCCGATATTAAAAATATTGGAACCGATCAGATTGCCCAGCGCGATGTCGTCTTCTTTCTTCAGCGTGCCGACGATCGCGGTGGCGAGTTCGGGCAGGCTGGTGCCGATAGCCAGCACCGTCAGACCGATGGTTAATTCGCTAATATTGAAGCTGCGGGCGATCACCGTGGCGTTGTCCACGACGATGCGAGTCGCCATGGGCAGAATAATGACGCCCAGCACCAGCCACAGTAAGGCGACGGTCGAGTTATTATCGCGCGGCAGCTCATCCATCTGCTCGCGCGTCAGGCTATCCACGCCTGCATGTTGGGCGGTACGGGCCATGCGCAGTATCAGTATGATCGAGACCGCGGCCGCCAGCAGCAATATCACACCATCCAGTCGGCTGAGGTCATGATCGTGCAGCAAGACGCCGCACAGCGCCGTGACGATCAACATCAGCGGCAGTTCCCGACGCACCAGAACCGAATGGAAGGTCAGTGGGCGAATTAATGTGGCGCTGCCGAGGATCAGCAGAATGTTGGCGATGTTGGAGCCGAGTACGTTGCCCACCGCCATATCTATCTGATGATTCAGCGCTGCGGTGACCGAAACCATCAGTTCCGGCAACGAGGTACCAAGCCCGACAATCGTAATGCCGATCACCATCGGTGGAATGCCGAAGGAGCGGGCCAACACGGCGGCACCGTAAACCAGTCGGTCGGCACCATAAACCAGCAGAATCAAACCAACAATCAAGAGTACTGTCGCAAAAAGCATGCAGCGTCCTTTATTCAGGTATAATCACCGGTTTATTGGCGCACAAACCAGTATTTTTTGGACGAATAGTGAACAAGAAAGTCATTTTTCATCTTTGGCGCTAATTTTGACTGTGTACTGTGAAAAAGTAAAACCAATGGCAACTTTGGTCACGAATTAGTGATGGCCGTTTGTCACAGTGAATGCCCGATGCGTCATCCGGCGTGGAAGGACGGTTCAACATACGGTCTTAATGCTGATGACTGCGCCGCTCGCGCAGTCGGAAAGGAAACACATGATGAATCCCGAAATCTCTAACCTGGTTGAAGTTCGCGGGCTCAGTTTTCGCCGGGGAAATCGGCAGATTTTCACCGATATTTCTCTGAACGTTCCCAAACGCAAAGTGACGGCCATCATGGGGCCGTCCGGTATAGGCAAAACCACGCTGTTGCGCCTCATCGGCGGACAGCTGCCGCCGGACCAAGGTGAAATCTGGTTCGATGGCGAAAACATTCCTGCGCTTTCCCGTTCGGGCCTGTACGAAGCCCGTAAAAAGATGAGCATGTTGTTCCAGTCCGGCGCGCTGTTTACCGACCTGAACGTGTTCGATAACGTCGCCTGGCCGCTGCGCGAGCACAGCCAACTGCCGCCGGAATTGTTGCACACCATTGTGATGATGAAACTCGAAGCGGTAGGGTTGCGTGGTGCGGCCTCTCTGATGCCGTCCGAGTTGTCCGGCGGGATGGCGCGACGTGCGGCGCTGGCGCGAGCCATCGCGCTCGACCCGCAGCTGATTATGTTTGACGAACCGTTTGTGGGGCAGGACCCGATTACGATGGGCGTGCTGGTCAAACTGATCGATGAACTGAATCACGCGCTCGGTGTCACTTGTATTGTGGTCTCGCACGATGTGCCCGAAGTGTTGAGCATCGCGGACTATGCCTACATCATTGCCGATCAGCGCGTGATTGCCGAAGGCACACCGAACGATCTGCAGCAGAACGCCGACCCGCGTGTCCGCCAGTTCCTGGACGGTATTGCCGACGGGCCGGTGCCTTTCCGCTATCCGGCGGGAGATTACACACGCGAGCTGTTGGAAGCAGGGAGTTAATTTATTCATGCTATTTCAGGCATTAGCATCTTTTGGACGCGTCGGCATTAACGTTTGCACGTCGTTCGGACGCGCGGGACTCATGCTGTTCAATGCGCTGGTGGGAAAACCGGAGCTCGCCAGACAATGGCCGCTGCTGCGCCGCCAGCTGTACAGCGTGGGCGTACAATCGCTGTTGATTATCATGGTGTCCGGTCTCTTTATCGGTATGGTGCTGGGTCTGCAAGGGTATCTGGTGCTAACGACCTACAGCGCGGAAGCCAGCCTCGGCATGATTGTCGCGCTATCGTTGCTGCGTGAGCTGGGACCGGTGGTGACCGCTTTGTTGTTCGCGGGTCGCGCCGGATCGGCGCTGACTGCGGAAATCGGCCTGATGAAGGCCACCGAGCAGTTGTCCAGCATGGAAATGATGGCGGTCGACCCGTTGCGTCGCGTCGTCGCGCCGCGTTTCTGGGCCGGGGTGATCAGCATGCCGCTGCTGACGGTGATTTTTGTCGCCGTGGGCGTGTGGGGCGGCTCGCTGGTGGGCGTGGACTGGAAAGGCATCGATAGCGGCTTTTTCTGGTCGGCCTTGCAAGGCGCCGTCGAGTGGCGGCTGGATATCGTAAACTGCCTGCTCAAAAGCGTGGCCTTTGCGATTACCGTAACCTGGATCGCTTTGTTTAACGGTTATGACGCGATCCCGACGTCAGAGGGGATTAGCCGTGCAACGACGCGTACCGTCGTGCATTCATCGCTGGCGGTTTTGGGATTGGATTTTTTGCTGACGGCACTGATGTTTGGGAACTAAGTGATGCAAACGAAGAAACATGAAATCTGGGTCGGCGTGTTTATGCTGATTGCGCTGGGCGCCATTATCTTTATCTGTCTGAAAGTGGCCGATTTGAGCACGCTGGGGCACCAGCAGACGTACCGTTTGACGGCGACATTCGATAATATCGGCGGTCTGAAAGCGCGTTCGCCGGTGAAAATTGGCGGTGTCGTGATTGGTCGGGTGGACAGCATCGACCTGGATCAGAAAACGTATCTGCCGCGGGTTACGATGGAGATCGATAAGCGTTACGACCGCATTCCGGACACCAGTTCGCTGGCTATTCGCACATCAGGCCTGCTGGGTGAACAGTATCTGGCGCTGAATATGGGCTTCGAAGATCCCGAGATGGGAACGTCTATCCTGAAGGACGGCGGCACGATCCAAGACACCAAATCGGCGATGGTGCTGGAAGACCTGATTGGACAGTTCCTGTACAAGAGCGGCGGCAGCAACGACCATGCTGAGCAGAACGGCAGCGCGCCAGCGGCCGCTCCGGAATCCCAGAATTCCCCCGTGACTCCACACTCTTAAGAGGATACCTGCATGTTGAAACGTTTACTCATGGCGGCAGCGCTGATCGTCATGGCCCCTGCCGCTCTGGCGGCCGACCAGACGAATCCATACAGCCTGATGGCTGACGCCGCGCAGAAGACCTTCGATCGCCTGAAGAATGAACAGCCGAGTATCCGCCAGAACCCCAATTATCTGCGCAGCATCGTGCGTGAAGAGCTGTTGCCCTATGTGCAGGTGAAATACGCGGGCGCGCTGGTGCTGGGACAATATTACAAGGGCGCGACGCCAGCTCAGCGCGACGCCTACTTCAAGGCCTTTTCCGCTTATCTGGAACAGGCCTACGGCCAGGCGCTGGCGTTGTATCACGGTCAGACTTACCAGATCGCGCCACAGCAGCCGCTGGGCGATGCCAACATCGTGCCTATCCGCGTGACTATCATCGATAACGGCGGCCGTCCGCCGGTGCGGCTCGACTTCCAGTGGCGCAAGAACAGCCAGACCGGCAATTGGCAGGCGTTTGACATGATCGCCGAAGGGGTGAGCATGATTACGACCAAGCAGAACGAATGGGCGTCGATACTGCGTCAGCAGGGCGTCGACGGGCTGACCCGTCAGCTGCAAATGTCGGCGCAGCAGCCGATTACGCTGGACCAGAAAAATGGCTGAGCCGCTAAGCTGGCAATCTCAGGAAGGCACGCTAACGTTGAAAGGCGACCTGGACCGTGAAACGTTGCTGCTGCTCTGGCAACAGCGTGAAACGTTACTGGCGGAGTCCGTTGGATTGGATGTTAGCCAGCTGCAGCGTGTGGATTCCGCCGGTCTGGCCCTGCTGGTGCATTTTTACCATGAGCAGACGCAAAAGGGCCGCGACCTGCGGATTATCGGCGTGAGCGATCGGCTAAGAACGTTGATCGATCTGTATAACCTGAACGACGTCATTCCGGTGCAATTGACCCGCTAATGCACGGCGTTTCTGGCCCTTCGTCCCCCGTTGTCTTTTGCGCCACGGGGGATTTCTTTTGTTTAAGATAGCGGCGGATTCCTCTAAGATACCCCCTGTTTATCATCCCCCCAGACGTAGAATCGAGAGCGATGGAAAATAAAGAAATCGAATCCGTGCTGATGAGCGCATTGGCACTTCAGGAAGTTCATGCATCCGGCGATGGAAGCCATTTTCAGGTGATTGTTGTCGGCGATCTCTTTGCCGGCATGAGCCGCGTTAAGCAGCAGCAGACGGTCTATGCGCCGCTGATGGAATATATCGCGGACAACCGTATTCACGCCCTGTCAATCAAGGCTTATACCCCTGAAGAGTGGCAGCGCGATCGCAAGCTCAGCGGCTTTTAAATAGCGCGGCGCCATTGAACTGAATTATTGAGAAATCGTCACTATGGATAAATTTCGTGTGCAGGGGCCGACCCGGCTCTCTGGTGAAGTCACTATCTCCGGGGCTAAAAATGCGGCCTTGCCTATCCTGTTTGCCGCGCTGCTGGCTGAAGAACCGGTAGAAATACAGAATGTCCCGAAACTGCGGGACATCGACACCACGATGAAGCTGCTAAGCCAACTCGGCGCTCGTGTGGAACGTAACGGTTCCGTCCATGTCGACGCTAGCGGAGTCAACGTGTTTTGCGCGCCTTACGAGCTGGTGAAAACGATGCGTGCGTCCATCTGGGCGTTAGGACCGTTGGTCGCTCGCTTTGGTCAGGGACAGGTTTCCCTGCCGGGCGGATGCGCCATCGGCGCGCGTCCGGTCGACCTGCATATCAACGGTCTGGAACAGCTGGGCGCGAAGATTACCCTGGAAGAAGGGTACGTAAAGGCCCACGTTGACGGGCGTTTGCAGGGTGCGCATATCGTCATGGATAAAGTCAGCGTGGGTGCGACGGTGACGATCATGAGTGCGGCTACGCTGGCGGAAGGTCAGACGATTATTGAAAATGCGGCCCGTGAGCCGGAAATTGTCGATACGGCCCACTTTTTGAATACGCTGGGCGCCAAAATCAGCGGCGCGGGCAGTGACCGTATCGTGATCGACGGCGTCGCTCGCTTGGGCGGCGGCGTTTATCGCGTGCTGCCTGACCGCATCGAAACCGGCACCTTCCTGGTCGCCGGGGCGATTTCCCGCGGTAAGGTCGTATGCCACAGCACGCGTCCGGATACGCTGGATGCGGTACTGGCCAAGCTGCGCGAAGCCGGTGCCGATATCGAAATCGGCGAAGACTGGATCAGTCTGGATATGCATGGCGAGCGTCCTAAAGCCGTAACGTTCCGCACCGCACCGCATCCGGGATTCCCCACCGATATGCAGGCGCAGTTCAGCCTGCTGAATCTGGTGGCGGAAGGCACGGGCGTGATCACGGAAACCATCTTCGAAAACCGCTTCATGCATATTCCTGAGCTGATCCGCATGGGCGCGCAGGCGGAGATTGAGAGCAATACCGTCATCTGCCACGGCGTGGAAAATCTGTCAGGCGCACAGGTCATGGCAACCGATCTGCGGGCGTCAGCCAGTCTGGTGCTGGCGGGCTGCATTGCGGAAGGCGCAACGCTGGTGGACCGCATTTATCACATCGATCGCGGCTATGAGCGCATCGAAGATAAACTGCGTGGTCTTGGCGCGAATATCGAACGTATCGCTGGCGCGGAGTAAGTTTCCCCCGCCATAAAAAACGGGACGATGGCCTAAGGCTGTCGTCCCGTTTCTCGTTCTGCGACCGGCAAAAATTAATATTACGCGTTAGTTCGCCGGGAATTCCTGAATGGTCACATCGAGCGTCAGCTCTTTGTTGTCGCGGAAAATGACAACGGGAATTACCGTGCCGGGCCGCAATTCCGCCACCTGATCCATCGTTTCTATAACCGACCGCGCTGGCTTGTTGTTGACCTTCAACAGCAGATCGTCTTCCTTGATACCCGCTTTATCCGCCGGTCCATCCTGTTCGACCTTGCTGACGATGATGCCTTGCAAGCGTTCCAGCCCGGCATTCTTGTTGCCGACCCGTTCAATCTGAGCGCCGTTGATACCTATATAACCACGGATGACCCGACCGTCGCGAATGAGCTTCCCCATCACTTTGGTCGCCAGCGCGACGGGAATCGCAAAGCCGATCCCTTCCGGGGTACCGCCATCGTTGCTCTTATCGAAAGACAGGGTATTGATGCCGACCAGTTCTCCCAGCGTATTGACCAGCGCGCCGCCGGAGTTACCCCGGTTAATGGAGGCGTCGGTCTGGAGGAAATTCTGACGGCCTGATGAGCTGAGTCCGACTCGCCCTGTGGCGCTGATGATGCCCTGCGTGATGGTCTGCCCCAGGTTGTAGGGGTTGCCAATCGCCATCACGACGTCGCCGACGTGCGCGGTGCGGTGATCGTTGATAGCGATTGCCGGCAGGCCGGTGGCTTCGATTTTAAGCACGGCCAGGTCGGTCAGCGTATCCGAGCCGACCAGCAGCGCCTCATACAGACGGCCGTCCTGCAGGGTGACGACGATTTGTTCGGCGTCGGTGATGACGTGTTTGTTGGTAAGAATATAGCCCTTGTTATTCATGATAACGCCCGAGCCCAGCGTGCGGACGTTGAGCTCATCTTTGCCGCCAGCCCGATTATAGACGTTGACGACCGCGGGCGCGGCGCGGCGAACCCCTTGGTAATAGCTGACGGGGGCTTGATCCTGCGTCGACACCTCCTCTTTCAGCAGCATGCTGCTGGAGCGCAGTGCGGGAAGGGCCAATAACAGGATCGCGGCCACGACGACACCAATCAGTGCTGAGCGTATCAGTTTGGTTAACATGAGCGTTTGGGACTTGAAGAAGAATAAATCGCAGAATAACAAAGATGGTAGGACGCCGCACGGCGCGGCGTCCAGTTTTTAGCGGGATTAGCGTAACAGCAGATAAATCGATTCGTCTCCGCGGATGATATTCAGCGCCAGCACGGTCGGCTTGGCTTCGAGTATCTTGCGGAGCTGGGCGATATTTTCCACGCGCTCACGGTTAACGCCGATGATGATGTCGCCTTTCTGCAGACCAATTTTACCGGCAGCACTGTCTTTGGCGATGTTGTCGATAGCTACGCCTTTGGTGCCGTTCTTCAACTGACCGTCGGACAGCGTGGCGCCCTGCAGGCCAGGAGACAGCGTTTCCGCGTTGGTGGATGCGTTAGCGCTGTTATCCAGAACAACCGCAACTTCTTGCTGTTTACCATCGCGAATCAGGCCGATTTTCACGGTTTTCCCCGGTGCTGTAGTGCCCACTTTGGCACGCAGCTCGGCAAAGCTGTTGATTGTTTTGCCGTCCAGAGAGACCAGAACATCGCCTGCCTTGATACCGGCTTTAGCCGCCGCCGATTTCGGCAAAACTTCGCTGACGAAAGCGCCGCGCTGTGCGTCGACCTTGAAGGCTTTAGCCATTTCAGAGGTCATTTCGCTGCCTTTAATGCCTAACAGTCCACGTTTGACTTCTCCGAATTCCAGCAGCTGCTGCGTCAGGTTCTGCGCCATGTTGCTGGGAATAGCGAAACCGATGCCGATATTGCCGCCGCCGGGGGCCAGAATCGCGGTGTTAATCCCGATCAGCTCGCCGTTCAGGTTGACCAGCGCGCCGCCGGAGTTGCCGCGGTTAATGGAGGCATCGGTTTGAATGAAGTTTTCCAGCCCTTCCAGATTCAGCCCGCTGCGACCCAGCGCGGAGATGATGCCGGACGTCGCGGTTTGGCCTAGACCGAAGGGGTTGCCGACGGCAACGGCGAAGTCGCCGACGCGAAGCTGATCGGAATCCGCCATTTTCACGGCGGTCAGGTTTTTCGCGTCGTTCAACTGCAGCAGGGCGATGTCCGTCTGCACGTCGCGACCTATCAGTTTGGCATCGTATTCACGACCGTCGTTCAGCTGCACGCGAATTTTGTCGGCGTTGTTGATGACGTGGTTATTGGTCAGCACGTAACCCTTGGCGGCATCAATGATGACGCCGGAGCCAAGGCCCTCAAACGGACGGCTCTGTTTTTCAGCCGGCGCGTTGGGACCAAAAAAGAACTTAAATTCTTCCGGGATGCGCTGATTCTGAACCTGAGTGCCTTCCACATGGACGCTGACCACGGCGGGCAGCACTTTTTCCAGCATGGGGGCCAGGCTCGGCAGCGATTGACCGGCGACTGCCGCAGGCAGAGCGGCTTGGGCGACAGGCAGCGAAGATAGGGACAGTCCGATACTAATGGCTAGTGCGCTGAATAACATCGATGTCTTTTTCATTGATTGTTAACTCTCTCTCGACCTGCGTAGTAGTAAAATGATGATATATAAACTCAATCTTATGGTGAAGAGTCAGACCGACTATTCCCGTGTAAAGTTCACTGCTGTTTTATGCGCGAAATGTAAGGAGCAGCCAGCGCTGCGGAAGAGAAGGGCGGGGCAAGGCGTGCCCCGCGCGTAGGGAATGAGTGGACTTATTTACGCAGCGGCGTTTCGCCGCGCAGCAGCCCGGAGGCGCTTTCCGAGTAATCACGCGGCGGCATCTTCACCGGCACCTGATCGTTGTCTGATTCGGCTTCCGTCAGACGATAGTTGAACGGATTTTCGCGTGACTGCCCTTCTGGCAGCAGGTCGTTCGAGCTTTTAGCCATATGCTGATACAGCTTGCGGTAGTCGTCCGCCATATTATCCAGCAGCTCAGCGCTACGGGCGAAATGGCTCACAAGCTCCTGACGATATTGCTCCAGATCGGCTTTGCTTTTCTCCAGCTCATGTTGCAGTACCTGCTGCTGGCGCAGTTTGCGATTGCCGAAGCGCATCGCTACCGCACCGATGATGACACCGATAACAAGTCCAATCAGCGCGTACTCCCAGGTCATAATGACTCCTATTTGACTTCGTTGTTCCGTCGTATTTTTCACTCAATAATAGTCACTATAACCGCTAAGCTTGCCAGAGTGGAGTCCTGAAACAGGATGTAATAAAGCAGTTGGCGAAGGTGAGCGGTCGTTGAAGCGTTAACTGCTATGATTTAGACGCTAAACTGAGGTTCTTCAACGACAAAAGACCGATTATCTCCTTTTATAAGGGATCTGGCCGCAATGCAGAATATGACGCCGATAACGCTTTACCAGCAGGCTTTAGCGACGCAGGATTACCAGCCGGATGAGGTGCAACACGAAACGGTGCTGCGGCTTGAGGATATTCACCGTGCGTTGACGGCGCGTCAGCAGGCGTCGACGGCCCACGAGCCGCGAAGCTGGCTTCAGCGTCTCGGCAGGAAAAAGCCGCCAGCGCAGGCGCCGGTCGAAGGACTCTATCTGTGGGGCGGCGTGGGGCGGGGTAAAACCTGGCTGATGGATATGTTTTTCCAGAGCCTGCCGGGTGACCGCAAACTGCGTCTGCATTTCCACCGTTTTATGCTGCGAGTGCATGACGCTCTCAATCGCCTGCAGGGACAGGAAAACCCTCTGGAGCAGGTGGCGGATGAATTTAAAGCGCAGACCGATGTGCTGTGCTTCGATGAATTTTTCGTCTCCGATATTACCGACGCCATGCTGCTGGCCGAGCTGCTCGGCGCGTTGTTTGCGCGAGGAATAACGCTGGTGGCCACGTCCAATATTCCGCCGGACGAGCTGTATCGTAATGGCCTGCAGCGCTCGCGTTTTTTACCGGCTATCGAGCTGATTAAACAGCACTGTGCCGTGGTGAATGTGGATGCGGGCATTGATTATCGACAGCGAACGCTCCGGCAGGCTCATCTGTATTTTTCTCCGTTGGATGCGCATGCCGATGATGCGATGCGACAAATGTTCATTGATCTGTCTGGACATGCGCCCGACGCCGAAACGCTGGAGATAAACCATCGCGCGATGCCAGTGCTCGGCAGCCGCAATGGCGTACTGGCGGTCAGTTTCGCCACGCTGTGCGCCGATGCGCGTAGCCAGAACGATTACATCGCCTTGTCCCAGCGCTATCACTGCGTGTTGCTACATCACGTCACGGTCATGGGCGAAGCGGAGGAGGATGTCGCGCGGCGTTTCCTCGCGCTGGTCGATGAATTTTACGAACGCCGGGTGAAGCTGGTTATATCGGCGCAGGTGCCGATGTCTGAGCTTTATCAGGGCACTCGTCTGGTGTTCGAGTACCGCCGCTGCCTGTCCCGGCTGCAGGAGATGCAAAGCGAAGACTATTTGCAATTACCCCATCTGTCGTAAGCGGCGCTGCTGCCTTTTCTATCAATGTGGTAGAAAAAAGGTCGATTTTTGATGGCG
>NZ_CAMKXG010000005.1 GCF_946477055.1 Lonsdalea britannica
ATTCGTTTCCGAAACGGATACGGAAGTCGTCGCGCATCTGGTGCGCTGGGAACAAAAAGAGAACGGCGGTTCGCTGATCGATATTGTTAAACGCGTCATCCCTCAGCTGCGCGGCGCTTACGGTATGGTGCTGATGGACAGCCGCGATCCCAACGTCCTGGTGGCCGCGCGTTCTGGCAGCCCGCTGGTCATTGGCCGTGGCGTAGGGGAAAACTTCATTGCTTCCGATCAGCTGGCGCTGCTGCCGGTCACGCGTCGCTTCATCTTCCTGGAAGAGGGCGATATCGCCGAAGTCACTCGCCGTACGGTACGTATTTTCGATTGTCAGGGTGCGGAAGTGACGCGCGAAGAGATCGAATCCAGCGTGCAGTACGATGCCGGAGACAAAGGCGCCTACCGCCATTACATGCAGAAAGAAATTTATGAACAGCCTCTGGCGATCAAAAATACGCTGGAAGGCCGTTTTAGCCACGGCGAGATCGATTTGTCTGAGCTGGGGGCGCACGCGGACGAACTGCTGTCGAAAGTTGAGCATTTGCAGATTATCGCCTGCGGCACTTCCTACAACTCCGGGATGGTGTCCCGCTACTGGTTCGAGTCGCTGGCCGGTATTCCGTGCGATGTCGAAATCGCTTCCGAATTCCGTTACCGCAAACCAGCGGTACGGCGTAACAGCATGATGATTACGCTGTCCCAGTCTGGAGAAACCGCCGACACGCTGGCGGCGCTGCGTCTGTCTAAGTCGCTGGGCTATCTGGGCTCGCTGGCGATTTGTAACGTGGCCAGCTCGTCGCTGGTGCGCGAGTCCGATTTGGCGTTGATGACCAAAGCTGGCACCGAAATCGGTGTGGCATCGACCAAGGCTTTCACCACTCAGCTGACGGTATTGCTGATGCTGGTGGCGCGCATTGGTCGCCTGCGCGGTATGGCTCCTCAGATCGAGCACGATATCGTGCATGCTCTGCAGGCCTTGCCTGCGCGTCTGGAACAGATACTGTCTCAGGACAAGCTGATTGAATCGCTGGCGGAAGGCTTCTCCGACAAGCACCACGCGCTGTTCCTGGGCCGTGGCGACCAATATCCCATCGCGATGGAAGGGGCGCTCAAGCTCAAAGAGATCTCCTACATCCACGCGGAAGCGTACGCTGCCGGTGAGTTGAAACACGGCCCGCTGGCGTTAATCGATGCGGATATGCCGGTCGTAGTGGTCGCGCCTAACAACGATTTGCTGGAAAAACTCAAATCCAACATTGAAGAAGTGCGCGCCCGGGGCGGCGAGCTGTATGTCTTTGCGGATGAAGAAACGGGATTCACCTCGGACAGCGATATGATGAAAATCATTCCTCTGCCGCATGTGGAAGAAGTCATTGCCCCTATCTTTTACACCGTGCCGCTTCAGCTGCTGGCTTATCACGTCGCCTTAATTAAAGGGACGGATGTCGACCAGCCGCGTAACCTGGCTAAATCCGTTACCGTTGAGTAATTAATCCAGCGCCTTCAGCCAGATAAAGAATGTTTATATTCTCTGGCTGAAGTTATTCCCCCTCTTTTTTCTTTTCGTTATAAATATTTCCGTCCCGCCGCCGTTTATTACTTAAGGTCTTTAATATTTTTTGGGCGCCTGCCATGCAGTGTGTTTTATGAGCATTTGTTCGACTATCTTATGATAATTTTTGTAAAAATATTATAATTTTGGGTAAAATGTGCTCAATGATGCGTACTGCTTTCCAGTTTCGCATTCATAACTGCCGTTTTGATTCAGGCAGACCAAATGGTGAAATTCTTACAGGGATTCTATGAAAAAGTTTCGTATTTTAGCTGCGTGTCTGGTGTGTCTCTTTACTTTGGTGGGCTGTTCATCCAGAAGCGCTTATATTCTGAATGTGAATAAACCCATTACCGGCCATTACAGCATCGACCAGGTAAAAAACGCTATTCTTCAGGCTGGAGAGGAACGTGAATGGGTGATGACACAAGTCTCTCCTGGCGTGATCAATGGTCATGTCGACCAGCGTGGCCATACTGCGGATATCCGCATCAATTACTCCACCAGTAGCTATTCCATCAACTACGTCAGCAGCCAGAATCTTAGAGCGGCGAGAGGTAAAATCCATCGTAATTACAATCGCTGGATAAATAATCTGGATCGCGAAATTCAATTGCGTCTGTCAGCTCAGCTCATTAAATAATAATTCGGGACGGGTAATTTTTATTCGGTCCTTTATTTTCTATTTATTTTTCAGGGAAATGCTGTGTCTTACGGATACGATGAAGATAATATCAGCGCCTTAGACGCGATTACCGAAGCTCAGCGTATCGCCTTTGCCCCTCTGTTGTTTCAGGCGGCGGTCAATTTGCGAGATTACGGCATTTTGTCGTTTCTGGACGAATGCGGAGAGACCGGCACCCCACTGAATGACATTATTTCCGCCGTTAATTTAAATCGTTATGCTGTGGAAATTTTGCTGGATGCGGGATTGAGCGGCCGCCTCGTTTTCCTGAAAAATGATCATTATTTTCTGACCAAAACAGGGCATTACCTTATTCACGATCGTATGACGCAGGTGAATATGGATTTCACCCAGGACGTTTGCTATCAGGGGATGTTTCATCTCAATGAGGCATTAGCGCAAGGCAAGCCTGCCGGTTTAAACATATTTGGTGACTGGCCCACAATATATCCCGCGCTGAGCGTTTTACCGCCCAAGGTGCGGGAAAGTTGGTTCGCTTTCGATCATTTTTATTCGGACGCGGCATTTCAGGCTGCATTGCCTTACGTCTTTCAGTATGGTCCCCGGCAGTTGTATGACGTCGGCGGTAACACCGGTAAATGGGCGATGCTCTGCCACGACTACAACCCGGACGTCCACGTGACGCTGGTAGATTTACCGGAGCAGATCGCTTTAGCGGAAAGCACTATTGCGAATGCGGGCAAATCTGATCGCATCGGCGGTGTGGCAACGGATATTCTCTCTGACGCTCCCTTGCCGACAGACGCTGACATCTGGTGGATGAGTCAATTTCTTGATTGCTTCAGCGAAGAGCAGATTGTGTGGATTTTGCGCAAAATAACGCGGAGTATGCAGCCGGAAGCCCGGATCTGCATTCTGGAAATCTTCTGGGATCGACAAAAATGGGAAGCGGGCGCATTCAGTCTCAATATGTTGTCGCTTTACTTTACCTGTCTTGCTAACGGTAACAGCCGTTTTTATGCCGCGGAGCGCTTTCTACCCTTGTTGACACTGGCGGGGCTGGAAGTGGAACAGCAGGTTGATCATATCGGCGTAGGGCATACGCTGTTGGTCTGCAAAAAATCCGCTGTATCAATCAATTAACGTCAGGGAAAACCGGTAGTTTTGACACGATAAATACCGAAAAGAAGAAAACCAAGTATGAATTTTGCTTTTACACTCCTTGACTGGCAGGCGAGAGCGCCGGGCTTAAATGACTCTACAGATTGGCAGAGCTGGGCGAAAACGCCCCGTGCTATCGATCCTGAACACCCCGTGGGTAAATGCCGCCATCTGCCGATGATGACGGCGAGGCGTCTCAATAGCGGCAGCCGGTTTTCGGTAGACTGCGGATTGTCTTTGTTACAGCAGCACGGCGGTGATGCCGTCGTATTTACCAGTCGCCACGGCGAGCTGGAGCGCAACCTGCGCATCCTGCTGGCGTTATCGCAGCAGGAAAGCCTGTCTCCTACCGACTTCACGATGTCTGTGCATAATTCCGCGGTGGGAAGTTTGACTATCGCCGCCCGATCATCAGTAGTGTCGACGTCGATTGCCGCGGGGGTGGACTCTTTTCAACAGGGGCTACTGGAAGTCGCTGCGCTGCATCAGGCGGGATATCGCCGTGTCGTTCTGGTGGATTTCGACGGCATTATCCCTGCGTTCTACGACGATAAACTGCCAGAACAGATGCCGCGTTATCCTTATGCGGTCGCACTGCTCCTGGCTCCCGGCGATGACCTGACGTGCTCCACCTCACCGTTGAGTCAGGCCATAGAGCCTGAGACGCCGCAGAGCCTGCAGTTTCTGCAGGCGGTGTTAGCGCAAAAAAAGGCCTTCAACATTGGTGGCGCCAACGTCAGCTGGCAGTGGAAAGCGCGTTATGAGTGATTCTGTGGTGTCATTAGCTCCCTTTTCCTGGTTAAACAGACTTTGGCGTGTGGCGATGACCGGCTTCTGCTTCGGCATGTTTAGCCTGGGAGGACTGTTGCTTTCGCTGGTGTGGTTCAACCTGCTGCTGCTGATCCCCTGCGGCGCGTTACGCCGTCGACAGCTGGCGCGGCGCAGTATCTCCGCGAGCTTCCGGTTTTTCCTGTGGTGCGTTCGTACACTGGGCGTCCTGGACTACAAAATAGAAGGCGTAGAAACGCTCCGGAGCGAACGCGGTTGTCTCGTTGTCGCCAATCACCCCACGCTGATCGACTACGTCATGCTGGCGTCGGTCATGCCGGAGGTTGATTGTCTGGTGAAAGCCGATCTGCAAAAAAATGTGTTCTTTCGCGGCGTCATTCGTTCGGCGGACTATCTGATCAACAGCCAGTCCTATACCTTGCTGCCGGAGTGCGAACGGCGCTTGAAACGCGGTGAGGCCATCATGATTTTTCCCGAGGGAACCCGAACCGACCCCGGGCGGCCGCTGGTATTGCAACGCGGTGCGGCGAACATCGCCGTTCGCTGCGGCTGCGATATCCGCATCGTCCATATTCGTAGTACCCAGCAGACGCTGGGTAAACACGACCGCTGGTACCACGTTCCCCGCATAAAAGCGTTGTTGACCGTCACGGTTCAGGATCGCATTCGCAGCCAGGATTTTGTCGGACAGGGCGATGAACCCTCTTTGGCCGCGCGACGCCTGACCCGTTTTTTACAAAATTCGTTAACGCTTTAATTTCATCATTATTCAAAAAAAACAGGTATGAGTTATGGAAAGTCTTTTCATTGAAATCAAACAAATGATTATCGATGCACTAAACCTCGAAGAGGTAAGCGTTGATGAGATTGAGAACGATGCGCCGTTGTTTGGCGACGGGCTCGGTTTGGATTCTATTGATGCACTTGAACTAGGGCTGGCTGTTAAAAATCGTTATGGCGTCGTGCTTTCCGCAGAAAGTGAAGCGATGCGTCAGCATTTCTTCTCGGTCGCCACTCTGGCTGCGTTCATCAACGCGCAGCGTTCAGTGAATTCTGATAATAAAACAATGGGTTAATTATGAACAAGAACGATATTTATCAGGAAGTCACCGGGTTGCTGGTTAAGCTTTTCGAGCTTGATGCTGACGATATTAAACCGGAATCCCGCTTGTACGAGGATCTGGAGCTCGACAGCATCGATGCTGTCGATATGGTGGTTCACCTGCAAAAACGCATCGGACGGAAGATTTCCCCGGAAACCTTCAAATCTGTACGCACCGTGCAGGACGTCGTCACTGCGGTCGAACATTTGCTCAATGAAGGTCAATAACGGTTCATCGTCAGGGAAAACCCTCTCCAGATTGACGGCCGGGCTGAGCGCACTGTTGATGCTGAGCTGGCCTTTTCTGGTGTGGTTTAGCGTCACGCACCCTCATCACCGTTGGATCCTGCCTGTGCTGGCCCTGGTTTTTCTTTTGCGTTTTTACGCGTTATCCAGAGATAAGCGACTGTTCAGAGAAACCGGGGGGCTGCTGGCGGCGGCTGGGGCGCTCCTCTGTCTGACGAGCCTGTGGTTGCAGGATACCCAGTGGTTGATGGGGTATCCGGTGGTGGTGAATCTGGTGATGCTGGGGCTATTTGGCGGGTCGCTATACAGCCGCATGCCGTTCGTTGAACGGCTGGCTCGGCTCAAAGAACCCGACCTGCCGCCTCAAGCCATTCGCTATACGCGCAAAGTGACCCAGATGTGGTGCCTGTTTTTTGTTTTTAACGGCAGCGTAGCGGCATGGACCTGTCTGGCGGGAAATATACGCTGGTGGACCCTGTGGAATGGCCTGATCAGTTACGTATTAATAGGGATAGTGATGGGTGGAGAATGGTTGATACGCCAACGCCTGAGAAAGTGATGATGAAGACGATAAAAGTCTCCCCGGTCAGCGACTGGCTATCGCTGGAAAGTGGTGCGCAGCGCCGCGTGGCCAGCCGAGGTTCGCAGGTATTTACCCTTGCCATGCTGCGTCAGCAGGTGGCTTTACTGTGTGAGCAGCTGTTGGCTGACGATGCCCAGCGGTGGGCGCTTTGTTTTGAAGACAGCTATCTGTTCACCGTGGGATTGCTGGCGTCCCTGCATGCGGGTAAGACGCCGATTATTCCCGGTCACTGCCGTTCGTCGGTGCTGCAAGAGCAGATGAGCGATTTTGATGGCGTACTGACGGATATCACGCTGTCTTTGGATTGCCCTGTCCTGACTCTCCGCGCCGAAACGCAGTCGACATCGCCGGACTGCGAGCTGCCGCCTATGCCGGAGAATGCCTGTGTGGTGCTGTTTACCTCGGGATCGACCGGCACACCTCGTCAGGTGGTTAAACCGGTCCGCTGCCTTGATGAAGAGTCACGTTGGCTGGGGACGCTGTGGGGCGAGCGTTTGCAGGATTGCCACGTTGTCGCCTCCGTCACACACCAGCACATGTACGGTCTGACGTTCTGCATCTGGTTGCCCATGTCATTAGGCCTCAGTTTCGAAAGCCGACAGATCATGTACACCGAACAACTGGCGGCGTTCCCCCGTGAACAACAGCGTTACGCTTTCATCAGCAGCCCGGCCTTTTTACGGCGTCTGGATTACTCTCTGACGGTGCCACGTTGCCAGCTGATTGTGTCCGCGGGCGGTGCGCTGCCTTGGGCATCTGCACAGAAAGCGGCGCAGGGTTTAGGCCATCCCATCGATGAGGTTTACGGCAGCACGGAAACCGGCGTCATGGCATGGTGTTCGCGTGATGGAGAAAAGGCCGTCTGGACGCCGTTTGTCGGCGTGACGCATCAGGCGGATGACGCGGGGGACTGGTGGGTGCGATCGGCGCTGATTCCGCAGCCGGAGGGGATTCGACTGGACGACAAGCTGGCGTTTACCGGCGAAGGGCAGTTCGAACTGTGCGGTCGTCACGATCGTATTTTGAAAGTCGAAGATAAACGTATTTCGCTGAGTGAAATCGAACGTCGACTGCTGTCACTGCCGGAAATCGAAGACGCCGTGGCGGTGCAGGTCAAGCGGAACGAGCGGGCGTGTATCGGCGTGGTGCTGGTTCTCAAATCCCCGCATCTGGCCGCCGACCTGCCGAATCTAAAGCGAAAATGGCGTCATGAGCTGCATCAATGGTTAGAACCGGTCGCGATGCCGCGTTTATGGCGGATCGTCGAGTCCATACCCGTCAACACGCAGAGCAAGCGCGCCTGGCCACAAATACAGGAGCTTTTCCATGCTGCCCGTTGAGATTTCTCGCACAACCCACGAGAGCCACGCGGAGCTGATGCTACGTGCCGATGAGACTCTGTTTTGGTTCCGCGGCCATTTCCCTAAACAACCGCTGCTTCCTGGCATCGCCCAGCTCGACTGGGCATTGCGTTATGGCATGGAGATTCTGGCACCGCAGTGGCGCTTTAGCGCGGTGGAAAACATCAAATTTCAACGTCCCGTACTGCCCGGAAACACGCTGCGTCTGACGCTGAGCTGGCGGGAAGAAAAACGGCACCTGGCGTTCAGCTACCACATCGTGCGGCAGCAAGGTGACGAACTGCCCGCCAGCAATGGGAAAATCACCTTATGTCAATGAACCGCGATTTTTTACCTTGCGTGGTGATCCCCTGCTACAACCACGGCGGCATGATGTCCGGCGTTCTGGCGCGACTGGCGCCTTTCGAACTGCCCGTTTTTATCGTGGATGACGGCAGCGAGCCGGCGACGCAGCAGCAGCTTGAGCAACTGGCCCGCGAAAACGAGCGCGTAACGCTGGTGCGTCTGTTGGATAATCAGGGTAAAGGCGCTGCGGTGATCAAAGGATTTGAAGCTGCCGATGTCGCAGGTTACACGCACGCGTTGCAGGTGGATGCGGACGGACAGCATCAGATAGAAGATATTCCGCGTTTGCTGGATGATGCCCGCGCGCATCCTAATTGCCTGATTTCGGGGCGTCCGCGTTACGATGCCTCCGTGCCGAAATCTCGACTGTATGGTCGCTATGTGACTCATTTTTGGGTCTGGGTCGAGACGCTTTCCCTGTCGATTAAAGACAGCATGTGTGGATTTCGGGTTTACCCGCTGGCGGCCACAATGGCGCTGACGACGCAACGGGCTATCGGTCAGCGGATGGACTTCGACACGGAAATCATGGTTCGGTTGTACTGGCAGGGCACCGCCAGCCGTTTTATCGATACGCGTGTGACCTATCCCGAGAACGGGATCTCGCACTTCGACGCGCTACGGGACAATCTTCGTATCTCGTGGATGCACACCCGCCTGTTTTTCGGCATGTTGCCGCGCATTCCTTCTTTGCTGTTCCGCCGTCGTCGCACGCACTGGGCGCGTATCGCCGAACGAAAAGGTTTGCTGGGTATGCGCATTATGCTGGCCGTCTATCAATGGCTGGGTCGGCGCGGCTTTTCCCTGCTGTTGTGGCCCGTCATCGCATTTTACTGGCTGACCGGCAAAGCGCAGCGTCAGGCGTCTTGCCAGTGGCTGGCGCGGGTTCATGACTATGCGGATCGTCACGCGATTGCGCTGCCGCGTCCCCTCAACAGCTACCGCCATTTCCTGCGGTTCGGCTACGCGATGCTGGACAAAATCGCCAGCTGGCGCGGAGATCTGCGCTGGGGCAAAGAGATCGACTTTGCGCCGGGTACGCTGGACGTCCTCAATCAAGGACGGGAGCGGGGACAACTGATTCTGGCCTCCCACCTCGGCGACATCGAAGTGTGTCGCGGCATGGCCCAAAAGGTCAGTGGATTGGTGATCAACGCGCTGGTCTTTACGGATAACGCCCAGCGTTTCCGGCAGATACAGGAGAGCATGACGCCGCAGGCGGGGGTGAATTTGATCCCCATCAGCGATATCGGGCCAGAGACCGCCATGCTGTTGCAGCAAAAGCTGGATGCGGGTGAATGGGTGGCGATTGTCGGCGACCGCCTCGCCGTCCATCGTCATCGCGGCGTTCAGCAGCGCGTCGTCTGGAGCGATTTTCTGGGACGTCCCGCCCCCTTCCCGCAGGGGCCGTTTATTCTGGCGGCCGCGCTGCGCTGCCCGGTGATGCTGATGTTTGTCATTCGTGAACAGAACCAGCTTCAGGTTTACTGCGAGCCTTTCGCCCCTCTCATTTCGTTACCCAGAGGGTCGCGTCAGGAGGCGTTGCAACAGGTTGCCGACCGGTACGCCGCGAGGCTAGGGCACTACGCGCTGAAAGCCCCTCTCGACTGGTTTAATTTCTTTGATTTTTGGAGTTTGCCGGAAACGACGGCGGCAGATAGGAAAAAACAATGAGTGCACTGAACGATCCCCGCCTGAGTCACGACGTGGAGATAACGGTTTCGTTTCATGACTGCGACCCGATGGGCGTGGTGTGGCATGGCCATTACTTCCGGTTTTTCGAGGTGGCGCGAGAAGCGTTGTTGAACAAATTCAACTACGGCTACCGTGAGATGAAGGCCTCCGGCTATGTCTGGCCGGTGGTAGATACCCGCGTCAAATACCGCTCGCCCCTGACTTATGAACAGCGCATTCGCGTTCGGGCGACGGTGGAAGAAGTCGAAAACCGGCTGCGGATAGCCTACCAAATTTTTGACATAGAGAGCGGACAACGCACCACCACCGGCTACACCATTCAGGTGGCGGTGGAGGAGGGAAGCCGGACGCTGAGCTTTGTATCACCCGATATTCTGTTGGAACGACTGGGAGTAACGCTGTGAAAAGACTCGGTTTTGCCGTGATGATGATGTTCACCCTGACGGCGCATGCCGTCACGCTGGAAGAGCTACAGCAGCGTTTCAGTAGTCAGCCGGTTGTGCGGGCGGAGTTTACCCAGACGCGCGAAATCAAGGGAATGGCGCAGCCGCTGAAATCCAGCGGAGAAATGCTGATCGCACAGCAAAAAGGGCTGTGGTGGCATCAGGCCAAGCCATTTCCGCTGACGATGGTATTGGACGAACAACGGATGGTGCAGGTCATGAACGGGCAGGCGCCGCAGATCGTGACCGCAGAAAGTAATCCGCAGATGTTCCAGTTTAACCACCTGTTGCGCGCGCTGTTTCAGGCCGACCGTCAGGTACTGGAGCAAAACTTCACCCTGGATTTCGCGGACTTGGGCGATCAACGGTGGCGGTTGGTGTTGACGCCGAAAACGTCGCCGCTGGATAAGCTATTCCATGCCATTACCCTCAACGGCCGTGAATATCTGGATCAGATAGAACTCAACGACCGTCAGGGCGATCTCACCCGCATCACCCTTGGCAATCAGCGCCTGACGCCCCGGACATTGAGCGATGATGAGCAAAAACGATTCGTTTTCTAAGTGGCATCGCCGGGCGGCGATCGTCTGGGTGGGATGTTGCGTGGCGCTGTTACTGGCGCTGACGCTGCTGTGGCCGCAGGCCCGCATCAACAGCAGCGTGCTGGCGTTGCTGCCCGACAAGTCGATGGGCGACATCCCGCCGGAACTGCAGGCGGGATTCATGCAGCGGCTCGACCAGCAGATGGTCTGGCTGGTCGCATCGGGGCAACAGGACGATCCGTTTGCAGCCGCGTGGTGGTTGCAGCAACTGCGCACATGGCCGGAGCTGAAACAGGTCAAAGGTCCTATCGACGCCGATCAGCAGAGCGCGTGGGGACGGTTTGCCTACGAACATCGTAACGGTTTGATCGACAGCGCCACGCGCCAGCGCCTGCAAGCGGGCGGCGGCGCGCAGGCGGACTGGGTGTTGGCGCAGCTTTATTCCGCCTTTTCCGGGGTCAGCGGTCAGGAGTTAGCGCACGATCCGCTGATGCTGGTTCGGGGATCGCAACTGGCGTTGCAGCAACAGGCCAGTCAACTTGGGCTATCGCAGGGATGGCTTAGCGCGCAGGACAAGCACGGTCAGCGTTGGTACTTTTTACACGGCGAGCTTAACGGCGACTCCTTCGATATGGCGCAGGGGCAACGGCTGGTCGAAAAGCTGACGCGTTTACAGGATGAGCTGAAAACCCGCTACCCCGACGCGCAGGTGCTGACGCGGGGCACCGTGCTCTTCAGCCACTATGCCAGCCAGCAGGCGAAGCAGGATGTCTCCACGCTGGGCGCGGCGACCATTCTGGGTGTGCTGCTGCTGGTATTTTCCGTCTTTCGCTCGCCCCGACCGTTGCTGCTGTGCGCGCTGTCCGTGGCGATCGGCGCGCTGGCGGGCACGGTCTTTACGCTGATGCTGTTTGGCGAACTGCACCTGATGACGCTGGTGATGAGCGTCAGTATTGTCGGCATCTCGGCCGACTACACGCTGTACTACCTGACCGAACGCATGGTGCACGGCGGCGCGGTCTCGCCGCTGGAAAGCTTACGCAAGGTGCTGCCTAGCTTGCTGCTGGCGCTGGGGACGGCCGTCGTGGCCTACCTGATTATGGTGCTGGCGCCGTTCCCTGGGCTGCAGCAACTGGCGGTCTTCGCCGCCACAGGGCTGGCGGCTTCCTGCCTGACGGTGATTTGCTGGTATCCGCTATTGGTGCGTGGTTTACCCGTCCGCCCTATTCCGGCGATGGTGCTGTTAGGGCGCTGGTTGGCGGCATGGCGTCGAAACCGGCGGGTGCGCTGGGGGATCCCCGGCGCGCTGCTGGTATTTGCCGTCATCGGTATGTGGCACCTCAAGATCGACGACGATATTTCGCAGCTCCAGTCGCTGCCCGCAGCGCTGATGCAGCAGGAGCGCCAGGTGACGGCATTGACCGGACAAGGAGGGGATCAAACCTGGTTTGTCGTGTATGGCGACAATGCCGAGCAAACGCTGCAGCGGCTGGAACAGCTGGCTCCCCGGCTCCAGGAGGATAAAAAACAGCGCTGGTTGACGGCTTACCGGTTGCTGCCGCTGGTGTCGCGCTTACAGCAACAGCAGGATGAAAGGTTGATCGCCGCCGCTGCGCCTGCTGTGGTAGCGCGCCTGAACGATGCGGGCGTGAGCGTTGAGACGCCGGATGTCAAACCGATGCCGGTGACGCCGGACGTCTGGTTGAACAGCCCGCTGAGCGAGGGCTGGCGGCTGCTCTGGCTGACGTTGCCCGATGGTCGCAGCGGCGTTCTGGTGCCGGTGAACGGCGTTCGCGACAGCGCCGCGCTGGATCAGTTGGCTCAGGCAACGCCGGGCGTTATCTGGATCGATCGTAAGAGCAGTTTTGATCACCTGTTCGGCTTCTATCGCGTCATGCTGAGTTGGCTGTTGATCGCAGCGGTCGCCGTGATAGCGGTGAGCTATGTGGCGCGTCTCGGCGTGCGTAAAGGGCTGCTAAGCGTGGTGCCGTCGGTCTTGTCGTTGGGCGGCGCGCTCGCGCTGCTGGCGCTGAGCGGTCATGCGCTTAACCTGTTTTCTCTGCTCGCATTGGTGCTGGTGCTTGGCATCGGCATCAACTACACGCTGTTCTTCAGCAACCCACGGGGTACGCCGATGACCTCGTTGCTGGCGGTGGTTCTGGCGATGTGTACGACGTTGCTGACGCTCGGCATGCTGGTCTTTAGCGGCACGCAGGCGATTAGCAGCTTTGGCATCGTCCTGTGCGGTGGTATTTTTATCGCCTTTTTACTGGCGCCGCTGGCTTTACCGGATTCGAAAGGAAAGAAGAAATAATGTTATTACGCAAAGTGGTGCTGGTGATGTTCAGCCTGTTATTGGCCGCCTGCGCCGGAAAATCTCAGGACAACCGTCCTCAGGCCTGGCTTAAACCGGGCGTGAGAGTCACGCTGCCCGCGCCGGCCATTACGCCTGCCGTCAATCAGCAACAGCTGCTGACTAGTACCTATAAGGGAAAACAGCAGTCGTTGCTGGTGATGCTGAGCGCGGATGAACAGCGCCTTTCGCTGGCTGGATTGTCCTCCTTGGGGATTCGTTTATTCCTTATCACGTATGATGCGGCGGGCATCCACACCGAACAAGCCCTCGTTCTGCCTGAAATGCCGCCTGCCAATCAGGTGCTGGCGGATATCATGCTCAGCCACTGGCCTATCTCCGCCTGGCTGCCGCAGTTACCCACGGGATGGTCGTTACAAGACCGTGGCGACGTCCGGCAGCTGCGCGATAATCGCGGCAACCTGATTACGGAAATTCGTTACATGACCAGAAACAACCTGCGTGAGCCGGTCAGCGTTCAGCAGTTCGTCTTCGGTTATAAGATTGCCATTCAACCGTTGGACGGCGAGTCATGATGTATATCCATGCCGCAGGCATGCTGAATGCCCTGGGCAACGATAATGATGAAATCGCGCTGAATCTGGCGCGTTCCACCGCGCCCGGCTTGAGTCCGGATCACCGCTGGTTATTAAACGATAAGACCTGCTGGACGGGAAAGGTGACGGCCGAACTACCGGCGATCCCCGATGCGCTGGTGAAACACGAAAGCCGCAATAATCAGCTGCTGTTGGCGGCATTGCAGCAGATCCTTCCAGAGGTTAGGGCCGCGATTGCTCGTTTTGGGCCGGAACGCGTGGCCGTCGTCATGGGAACCAGTACTTCAGGGCTGAATGAAGCGGATAGCTATGTCAGCGGTCAGGTTTTTGATTATCACTATGAACAGCAGGAGCTGGGTGACCCGTCGCGTTTCGTCGCCGCTTACCTGGGTCTGCACGGACCGGCTTACACCATTTCCACCGCCTGTTCCTCCAGTGCGCGCGCACTCATCAGCGGAAAACGGCTGGTCGAAGCGGGGCTGGCGGATGTCGCGATTGTCGGCGGAGCAGACACGCTGAGCCGGATGCCATTAAACGGTTTCGACAGTTTAGAATCGCTGTCTGAAAAGCGCTGTACGCCATTCGGCAAACAGCGTGACGGCATCACCATTGGGGAAGGCGGCGCGCTGATGTTGATCGGACGGGAACCTGCCGAGATTGCCGTGCTGGGTGTTGGCGAGTCGTCCGACGCTTATCATATGTCCGCTCCGCATCCAGAGGGCGAGGGGGCAGAACGGGCGATCCGTATGGCGTTGGACGACGCGGGGTTGTGTCCGCAGGATCTGGGCTACATCAACCTGCACGGTACGGCAACGAAGCTTAACGATCAGATTGAATCTCATGTGGTTCACCGCGTGTTTGGCAGTACGGTTCCCAGTAGCTCCACCAAACATCTGACCGGTCACATGCTGGGAGCTGCGGGGATCGGCGAGGCCGCCTTGTGCTGGCTGCTGCTGACGCGCGGCCTGCCGCTGCCGCCGCAGGATTTTTCCCAGAGCGAGCGGGACGATAATCTTCCGGCATGCGGCGTGCTGACCGAACCCGCGGAATTGGCGCGCCCCATCGTTCTGTCCAACTCTTTCGCCTTTGGCGGCAACAATGCCTGCCTGATTCTGGGGAGGCACGATGGCTGACTATGCTTGCGCGGAGCGTTACTTGCCACATCAGACGCCGATGGTGCTGGTGGAAGAGGTTGTCGCGATTGGTGAAGACAGCGCCCACTGTCGGGTGAGCGTCTCTGATACCGGCGTATTGGCGCCATTTCTGGATGCTGAGGGAAATTTGCCCGCCTGGTTCGGTATCGAAATTATCGCCCAGACCGTCGGCGTGTGGTCCGGCTGGTACCAGCGTCAGATTCAGGACGTGAAGCCGGAGCCCGGCATGCTGTTGGGCGGTCGCGGCTATCGCTGTCAGCAGGCGTATTTTCCCGCCGGATCGCTGCTGGATATCCGCATCAAACTCCTGATGCGCGATGAGAAAATTGGCAGCTTCGAAGGGGATATCTTGATCGCGGGAGAATCGTTCGCCTCCGGCAGGCTGAATACCTACCAGCCGGATAAAGCCGAGTTGCAACAATTATTAGAGCAGGAAGAAAACGAATGAGTCGTTCAGTCTTGGTAACAGGCGCCAGCAAAGGGATTGGTCAGGCCATCGCTTTGAGTCTGGCAGCGGACGGGTTTACGGTGGCGGTGCATTACCATCGCGACCAGGAAGGCGCTGAGCAGACGCTGCGTCAGATTGTTGAGTCGGGCGGTCAGGGCCGCATTATTGGATTCGATATCGCCAATCGTGAGCAGTGCCGTACGGAAATTGAGCAGGATATCGAGCGCAACGGGGCCTATTACGGCGTCGTCAATAATGCGGGGATCACGAGTGATGGCGCGTTTCCCGCGCTGGATGAAGAGGCGTGGGATCGCGTGATCCACACTAACCTCGACAGCTTCTACAACGTGATTCACCCTTGCGTCATGCCGATGATCGGCCTGCGTCAGGGCGGCCGCATTATTACGCTGTCTTCCGTCTCCGGCCTGATGGGGAATCGCGGTCAGGTCAACTACAGCGCGGCCAAAGCCGGCATTATTGGTGCGACGAAAGCGTTAGCTATCGAATTGGCTAAACGTAAGATCACCGTGAACTGTATCGCGCCGGGCCTCATTGATACCGGCATGATACAGATGGAGCCCGTTGCTGTGGACGAGGCGATGAAGATGATCCCCATGAAACGGATGGGGCAAGCCGAAGAGGTCGCCGGGCTGGCGAGCTATCTGATGTCGGATATCGCAGCGTATGTGACCCGACAGGTGATTTCGATTAATGGAGGCATGCTGTAATGCGTCGTGTGGTGGTGACGGGAATGGGCGGGATAACCGCATTTGGCGAATCCTGGGAGAGTGTAGCCCGGGGGTTGCTGTCCGGCCGCAACGCGGTGAGCAAAATGCCGGAATGGCAGGTGTATGACGGCCTGAATACGTTGCTGGGCGCGCCGATAAAATCGTTCCAGCTGCCCGAGCACTATACGCGCAAGCGCATACGTTCAATGGGACGGGTGTCGCTGCTGGCGACGCGTGCGACGGAACTGGCGTTGGAGCAGGCCGGTCTGCTGGGACATCCTGTTCTGACCAACGGCGAGACCGGCATTGCTTACGGTTCCTCTACCGGCAGTACCGGGCCGGTCAGCGAATTCGCCACCATGCTGACGGAAAAGCACACCAACAACATCACCGGAACGACCTATGTCCAGATGATGCCTCACACGACGGCGGTTAACGCCGGGCTGTTCTTCGGCCTGCGGGGCCGAGTCATCCCGACGTCCAGCGCCTGTACGTCCGGCAGTCAGGCCATCGGTTATGCGTGGGAAGCCATCCGGCATGGCTATCAGACGGTGATGGTGGCGGGCGGCGCAGAGGAACTGTGTCCGTCGGAAGCGGCTGTTTTCGATACCCTGTTTGCGACCAGCCAGCGCAATGACGCCCCGGAAACGACTCCGGCACCGTTCGATGCCGGACGCGATGGTCTGGTGATCGGTGAAGGGGCCGGGACGTTGATTCTGGAAGAGCTGGACCATGCCTTAGCGCGTGGCGCGACGATCTATGCGGAACTGGTGGGGTTCTACACCAACTGCGACGCGGCGCATATCACTCAGCCTCAGCGCGAAACCATGCAGGTGTGCATTGAGGGCGCTCTGCGCGTCGCCGGTTTGTCGCCAGAAGACATTGGCTATATCAATGCGCATGGGACGGCGACGGATCGAGGCGATATCGCGGAAAGCCTGGCGACGGCAGCAGTGTTCGGTCGTTCTACGCCGATCTCCTCGTTGAAGAGCTACTTCGGCCATACGCTGGGCGCCTGCGGTTCGCTGGAAGCCTGGATGTCGATTGAAATGATGCGAGCAGGGTGGTTCGCGCCGACGCTCAATTTACGGCAGCCAGCCGAAGAGTGTGGCGAGCTGGACTACATCATGAGTGAACCGCGCCAGATTGAGACGGATTATGTGCAATCGAATAACTTTGCGTTCGGCGGCATCAATACCTCGCTGATTTTCCACCGCTGGAAGTAAGGCTCTCTCTTATTTATCGGATAACCTGTTTCCTTCCCGGGTTATCCGATATCTCGATTCTTTCTATTTTTTATTTCCTCCGTTTCTTATAAGAACATATTCAGCGCACTTCCATTCCTAATCAAAATCATCGATAAAAATTATTCTCTGCCGATTTTTTTATATTTCCATCCCGTTTCATTCCGATCTGTTTTGATGCTAATGATTGATTTTATGGATAATTACCAGTCTGGCTTACAACCTGGTTAGGGCTGTATTCTTTGCCTTCGTGAGTGAACTTAATTCGTCATTTCTGATGCATAAAGGCGAGTTAACAGAATGATTCGTGGAGAAGAAAAATAAATCGGCGGGTCGTTTAATTCGGCGTTAATTACCTTTGCGGTCGGGTGAAAATAGTGAAGATGGACTAAACGACCGAGGCGTAAAAAAGCGCGAATTAACCACGAAATAGGGGGTTCATCGAAGCGTCATGGTAAACATGGGGTGTGTCATAAAAATGTAATATTTCGTACATTTTACTGTCACTGAATTGACCTATTTTTTGCTGCAGCAAACTACACTCTGATAATACACACTAGCTCTGGGTCTACACGTTGACAATATCCCACAGGAGGGATTATGAAACTGATTCGTACCACTGTTGCCAGTATTGTTGCAGCAAGTGTTTCTCTGACTGCCGTCTCTGCTTTCGCTGCCGTTAACATCACCGGCGCAGGTGCGACGTTCCCCGCGCCGGTCTATGCCAAATGGGCTGACTCCTATCAGAAAGAAACCAGCAATAAAGTTAACTATCAAGGCATTGGTTCTTCCGGCGGTGTTAAGCAGGTAACGGCGAAGACCGTAGACTTCGGCGCATCCGATGCTCCGCTGACGGATGAGAAGCTGACTCAGGACAAACTGTTCCAGTTCCCGACCGTCATCGGCGGTATCGTGCTGGCGGTTAACGTTCAGGGCGTGAAGCAGGGTGAACTGACGCTGGATGGTAAAACACTGGGCGATATCTACCTAGGCACCATTAAAAAATGGGATGACCCGGCTATCGCCAAGCTGAACCCGAACGTGAAGCTGCCGAATCAGGATATCGCCGTGGTACGTCGTGCAGACGGTTCAGGCACCTCTTACGTATTCACCAGCTACCTGGCTAAAGTCAACGCACAGTGGAAAGAGAAAGTCGGTTCCGGCAACACAGTGAACTGGCCGACCGGTCTGGGCGGTAAAGGCAACGACGGGATCGCCGCCTTCGTACAGCGTCTGCCGGGGTCTATCGGCTACGTTGAATACGCCTATGCCAAACAGAACAACCTGGTTTACACCAAGCTGATCTCCGCTGACGGTAAGGCGGTCAGCCCGTCTGGCGCTTCGTTCAGCAACGCGGCGAAAGGCGTAGACTGGAGCAAATCCTTTGCACAGGACCTGACCTTCCAGAAGGGCAGCGATGCGTGGCCTATCACCTCCACCACCTTCATCTTGCTGCAAAAAACGCAGAGTAAACCTGAGATCGGCAAAGAAGTGCTGAAGTTCTTCGACTGGGCTTACGATAAAGGCGCCGCTCAGGCAGAAGCGCTGGATTACGCGACGTTGCCGAAAGAAGTCGTTGAGCAGGTTCGCGCCGCGTGGAAAACCCAGATTAAAGACAGTGAAGGTAAAGCCCTGTACTAATCGTACGTTGTACGATAGAACGTTTCCCATTACGTAGTAACAGAGAGGTGGATAAACCGGAAACGGCATATCCACCTTTGAACTTTTCATTGGGTTATCCCAGTTTATTAGGAAGAGAGTTGTATGGCTGAATATAAGCCAACCATTACTCCACCAGGAAAACATGGCGACGTGATCTTCGGCGCGGTGGTCCGGTTGGCAGCGCTGTTAACGTTGTTGCTGCTGGGCGGTATTATCGTTTCTCTGATTATTGCGTCCTGGCCCAGTATTCAAACCTTCGGTTTTTCATTCCTGTGGACGAAAGAGTGGGATGCGCCTGCTGGAAAATTCGGTGCGCTGGTCCCGATTTACGGCACCATCGTCACCTCCTTGATTGCACTGATTATCGCCATACCCATCAGTTTCGGCATCGCGCTGTTTCTGACGGAGTTGGCTCCCGGCTGGCTCAAACGCCCGCTGGGCGTTGCCATTGAGTTGCTGGCGGCGATCCCCAGCATCGTATACGGCATGTGGGGGCTGTTTATTTTTGCCCCGCTGTTCGCGCAATATTTTCAACAGCCGGTAGGAAACGTTCTGTCAGCGATCCCGTTCGTGGGTTCCCTATTCACCGGTCCTGCCTTCGGCATTGGTATTCTGGCTGCGGGTGTGATTCTGGCCATCATGATCATCCCTTATATCGCCGCCGTCATGCGCGACGTCTTTGAGCAGACGCCGGTCATGATGAAAGAGTCGGCTTACGGCATTGGCTGCACGACCTGGGAAGTGATCTGGCACATCGTGCTGCCGTTCACCAAAAATGGGGTGATTGGCGGCGTCATGCTGGGTCTGGGACGCGCGTTAGGCGAGACCATGGCGGTGACCTTCATTATTGGTAATACCTATCAGCTGGACAGCGTTTCGCTGTTTATGCCTGGCAACAGCATTACCTCCGCGCTGGCTAACGAATTCGCCGAGGCGGATACCGGGCTGCATACCGCGGCGCTGATGGAGCTGGGGCTGATTCTGTTTGTGATTACGTTCATTGTCCTGGCCTGCTCAAAATTCATGATCATGCGTCTGGCGAAAAATGAGGGAGCGAGCTGATGGCGACGATGGAAATCGAACGCAGCGACGAGATAGCGCGTAATCGACGCAAAATGCAGTCCTGGCGTCGCCAGAAAAACCGTATCGCGCTGTGCCTGTCCATGCTGACCATGGCATTCGGGCTGTTCTGGCTGATCTGGATTCTATTCTCCACCTTTACCCGGGGATTCGACGGCATGTCGATGGCGCTGTTCACGGAAATGACGCCGCCGCCTAACACCCCCGGAGGCGGTCTGGCGAATGCGATCGTCGGCAGTGGGCTGCTGATCTTATGGGCGACCTTGTTTGGCACGCCGTTGGGTATTCTGGCCGGAATTTATCTGGCGGAGTACGGCCGTAAATCGCTGATCGCCGAAGTAATTCGCTTCATTAACGATATTTTGCTGTCGGCGCCTTCCATCGTGGTCGGCCTCTTCGTCTACACGCTGGTGGTGGCGAAGATGGAGCATTTCTCCGGCTGGGCTGGCGTGATCGCACTGGCGCTGTTGCAGGTGCCTATCGTCATTCGAACGACTGAAAACATGCTGAAACTGGTGCCGGATAGCCTGCGCGAAGCCGCGTATGCGCTGGGTACGCCGAAGTGGAAAATGATTTCCGCCATCACCCTGAAAGCCTCCGTGTCCGGGATTATCACCGGGATTTTGCTGGCGGTGGCACGCATTGCCGGGGAAACGGCGCCGCTGCTGTTCACCTCGCTATCGAATCAGTTCTGGAGCACCGATCTGATGAACCCGATAGCCAACCTGCCGGTCACCATCTTCAAGTTCGCCATGAGTCCGTTCAAGGAGTGGCAGGATCTGGCTTGGGCCGGTGTGCTGCTGATTACGCTCTGCGTTCTGTTGCTGAATATTGTGGCGCGCGTGCTGTTCGCTAAGAAAAGCGCCTAAAACCCTGTCGAGTGTTGCGTAGCAGCACCACCGCTAGAAGAGAGAAGTCTTGATGAGTATCGTTACTGAGACATCCACCAGCAAAATCCAGGTGCGTGATCTGAATTTTTATTATGGAAAATTTCACGCGCTGAAAAACATCACGCTGGATATCGCACAGAATCAGGTGACCGCGTTTATCGGTCCGTCAGGGTGTGGTAAATCGACGCTCTTGCGCACCTTGAACAAGATGTATCAGCTTTATCCGGAGCAGCGCGCCGAAGGCGAAATCCTGCTGGACGGAAACAACATCCTCACCGATAGTCAGGATATCGCCCTGCTGCGCGCCAAAGTGGGCATGGTTTTCCAGAAACCGACGCCGTTCCCGATGTCGATTTATGACAACATCGCCTTTGGCGTTCGCCTGTTCGAAAAGCTGTCTCGCGTCGACATGGATGAACGCGTGCAGTGGGCGTTGACCAAGGCGGCGTTATGGCAGGAAACCAAAGATAAGCTGCACCAGAGTGGTTACAGCCTGTCCGGCGGTCAGCAGCAGCGTCTGTGCATCGCGCGTGGGATCGCCATCCGCCCGGATGTGCTTTTGCTGGATGAACCCTGTTCGGCACTGGACCCGATCTCGACGGGTCGCATCGAAGAGCTGATCTCCGAGTTGAAGAAAGAGTACACCGTGGTGATTGTCACCCATAATATGCAGCAGGCAGCGCGCTGTTCCGATCATACGGCGTTCATGTACCTGGGAGAGCTGATTGAATTCAGCGACACCGACACGCTGTTTACTGCGCCACAGCAGAAACAGACCGAAGACTACATCACCGGTCGCTACGGTTGATCAGGGGAGTTTGATGGAAAACCTCAATCTGAATAAACATATCTCCGGTCAGTTCAACGCTGAGCTTGAGCACATTCGCACTCAGGTGATGACGATGGGCGGGCTGGTGGAGCAGCAACTGACGGATGCCATCACGGCGATGCACAACCAGGATGAAGACCTGGCCAAACGCGTCATCGAAGGCGACGCCAAGGTCAATATGATGGAAGTGAGCATTGATGAGGCCTGCGTGCGCATCATTGCTAAACGTCAGCCCACGGCGAGCGATCTGCGTCTGGTTATGGCGATCATCAAGACGATTTCTGAACTGGAACGCATCGGCGACGTGGCGGACAAAATCTGCAGCACGGCGCTGGAGAAATTCTCGCATCAGCATCAGCCGCTGCTGGTCAGCCTGGAGTCCATGGGGCTGCACACGGTGCAGATGCTGCACGACGTACTGGACGCGTTTGCCCGTATGGATCTGGAAGAAGCGATCCGCATCTATCGGGAAGACCGTAAGGTGGACAAGGAGTACGAGGGCATCGTGCGTCAGCTGATGACCTACATGATGGAAGACTCGCGCACCATTCCGAGCGTGTTGACCGCGCTGTTCTGCGCGCGTTCCATCGAACGTATCGGCGACCGCTGCCAGAACATTTGCGAAATTATTTTCTATTTCGTCAAAGGTCAGGATTTCCGCCATGTCGGCGGCGATGCGCTGGAAAAATTGCTCATCGAAAACGATGCGAAAAAAGACAGCTAACCTCTTGGTTCCTGCCTCATCGAGAAGCCTCGCACTGCGGGGCTTTTTCTTTTTCCGGGCGGAAAAAGTATCGCGATCGACGGGATATGTAACATAACATTATATTATAGTCGGATATGTTATTTCCCTATATTTAGTCGGGTGTTAGCCTATAACCTATAAAAAACGGGGTAGGGATAACACATGAAAAATCGCTTTTTGACGTTAACGCTGGTGGCCGGATTGGCCGCGCTTTCAGGGACCGCTCAAGCGGATAAATTGGCAGATATTCAGAAGTCCGGCGTAGTCAAAGTCGCCGTGTTCGATAGCAATCCGCCGTTTGGTTATGTCGATCCCCAGACCAAGAAGCTGGTGGGCTATGATGTCGATATCGCCGAAGCCGTCGGCAAAGCGCTGGGCGTTAAAGTCGATCTGCGCGCCACCAACCCCGCAAACCGCATTCCGCTACTGGTCTCGAAAAAAGTGGATCTCATCGCCGCTAACTTCACGATCACCGACGAACGCGCCAAACAGGTCAATTTCAGTATTCCTTACTTCTCCACCGGACAGAAATTCATCGCTCGCAAAGGCGTCCTGAAAACGCCGGAAGACATTAAAAACCTGCGCATCGGGGCGGATAAAGGCACCGTGCAGGAAATCACCCTGCGCGAGCACTATCCTACGGCCAAAGTGATCTCCTACGACGACACCCCGCTGGCTTTCGCGGCGCTGCGTAATGGCAACGTGCAGGCGATAACGCAGGATGACGCCAAACTGGTCGGTCTGCTGGCGAACGTCCCGGCGGCACAGAAGGCCGAGTTTGAAATCTCCCCGTTCAGCATCACGCGCGAATATCAGGGCATTGGTATCCCGAAAGGGGAAGACGCGCTGGCGCAAAAGGTGAGCGACGCGCTGTCGGCGCTGGAAAAACAGGGTGAGGCAGAGAAGATCTACAACCGCTGGTTCGGGCCTGAGACGCTTTCCGCCCAGCCGCGCGGCGACTTTAAATTTGCGCCGTTAGATCAACAACCTAAAAGCTGATTTCCCCACAGATGACTGATGCTCTCATTCGCCCTCCGCACCGCGGAGGGCATTGTTGTTTATGATGTTTCCTGAAACGATACAACACTGGCTAACGGAGTGGCTGCTGGCGCCGCAATATCTGGCATGGCTGTGGCAGGGGTTCCTGATGACCCTCGGCCTGTCCGCCGCCACCGTGGTCCTGGCCACGCTATTCGGCATGGTGTTGGCCGCCGCTCGCGACAGCCACATGCCTGTTCTGCGTTGGCTGGCTGTTGCCTATAGCGCCCTGTTTCGCAACACGCCGCTGCTGGTTCAGCTATTTTTCTGGTACTTCGGGGCCGGGCAGCTGTTCCCGTCGTCGGTGATGCAGTGGCTGAATGCCCCGCATGAACTTTCTGCGCTGGGAATCGCGCTGCCGTGGCCTTCCTTTGAGTTTCTCGCCGGACTGCTGGGCCTGACGCTCTATTCCAGCGCCTTCATCGCAGAAGAACTGCGCGCAGGAATGGCGGGCGTCGCGACCGGGCAGAAGTATGCCGCGCAGGCGCTCGGCCTGACCGGCTGGCAGGCGATGCGTTATGTACTGTTGCCTCAGGCGCTGCGCATCGCTTTTCCGCCGCTGCTGGGGCAGTACATGAACGTCATCAAGAACTCGTCGTTGGCGATGGCGATCGGCGTGGCGGAACTGTCTTACGCTTCACGTCAGGTGGAAACCGAAACGCTGCGTACCTTTCAGGCCTTCGGCGTCGCTACGGTGTTTTATATCGGCGCCATTGCCCTGCTAGAAGGATGGGGTATGTGGCGTCAACATCGAAAATCGACGGAGGCGCGCTGACATGGACTTTACGATCATCCGCGATAACTTCACCTATCTGATGTGGGGCACGTTTCCCGACGGACCGCTGGGCGGAGCGGCGCTGACGTTGGCGATTAGCCTGATGGCGGGCGTCGCCTCGGCCGTACTGGGCACGTTGCTCGGCATTGCGCTGGCGATGTCCCGGGGCTGGCTGGCCGCGCTACTGGCGATGGTGTTGGGTTTTTTCCGCGCTATTCCGGTCATCATGCTGATTTTCTGGACCTATTTCCTGTTGCCGGTGCTCTTCGGCGTGGATATCCCGGAAATCACCACCGTCGTCTGCGCGCTGGCGCTGATCGCCTCGGCTTATCTCGCTCACGGCGTTAAGGCCGGGATTGTGGCGATTGGCCGTGGTCAGTGGCAGGCGGGGCTGTCGCTCGGCTTTAATCGCTGGCAGACGCTGGGCTATATCGTCCTGCCTCAGGCGCTGCGCATGATGGTGCCTTCGTTCATCAACCAGTGGATTTCCCTGATCAAAGATACGTCGCTGGCGTATATCGTGGGCGTCGGCGAGCTGACGTTTCTGGCGACGCAGGTCAACAACCGCAGCATGGTGTATCCGCTGGAGGTCTTCCTGTTCGTGGCGTTGGTTTATTTTGTCATGTGCCTGGCGCTGGATGTGCTGGCGACCGGCATCAGCCGTCGTTATGGCGGCCGCCGCGTCCCCAAAGTCGCCCGGGGAAAGGCGACGGCCTGACGGCTCAGCGCTCTGAGGTCAACGCAGACCAGCCGCGTTCGCGCCAGAGCGCGGGCAGTTGGCGCATATCGTTGAACTGGGTGACCAGCGGGTGATGAATCGGGCGGTTGAGCGTATCGGCGCAGTAGTAAAATACCGGAATCCCCGCGGAAATGCCTGCTTGTACGCCAGCCTCTGAGTCTTCCACCAAAATACAGCGCTCAATCGCCACCTCCATCTGGTCGGCGGCGTAGTAGAGAATGGCCGGGTCCGGTTTCCAGGTTTGAATGTCGTAACCGCTGTAAAGATGGCCGTTGAAGAAGGGCAGCAGCGCCGTTTTCCCCAGCGTGCGCTGCATTTTACTCACCGGCCCGTTAGAGACGACCGCCGTCGGAACCTGCAATTTTTCCAGCAGTTCACGTACGCCCGGAATGGGCTGTAGCGCCGCGTCAAACAAACGGGCGATCTCGTCGCGATACTCCTGCTCCAGCACGGCCGTGTCTTGCGTCAAATGATAACGTTCGCAGGTGCGGATAATGATGTCGTGAAGCCTGACGCCTTTAAACTCGGCGATGAACTGCTCTAATGCAAGCGATACGTTGTAGGTGGCGAACACATTCACGTAGGCCTGACAGCACAGAACTTCGGTATCGACCAGCGTTCCGTCGCAGTCAAAGAAAACGCACTCAATCTGGGACATGACCTTCCTTAACCGGGGGAGACAAAAGATACCTTTACTTTACTGCACAATGGGACGGTTGTAATCGCTTGTGGCCGCGGGCGAAGGCCGGATTAGCCCGTCCATGCGTCGTGTTCCCGCCGTCATCCTTCCGCCTCTTTCCGCATATTCATAGGATGTCCTTATGGTAGATAAAAAAACGGGGCAACAGCGTCAACCGCTGAGAATTTTGGTATAGGATACCTGACGGATAATCTTTCCCTTTCTTCAGGCTATTATGACTCATGGATAAATCTCAAACTGGCTCCGCGTCTGAGCGTGGGCTGCTGCAACGCGTGTTCAAATTACGTCAGCACGGCACCACGGCGCGTACTGAAACGATCGCGGGCTTCACGACGTTCCTGACGATGGTCTACATCGTTTTTGTTAACCCGCAAATCCTCGGCGTGGCCGGAATGGATACGCAGGCTGTCTTTGTCACCACCTGTCTGATCGCCGCCTTCGGCAGTATCCTGATGGGCCTGCTGGCGAACCTGCCGGTGGCATTGGCGCCAGCGATGGGTCTTAACGCCTTCTTCGCTTTTGCCGTGGTCGGCGCGATGGGCCTTCCCTGGCAGGTGGCGATGGGCGCTATTTTCTGGGGCGCAATCGGTTTCCTGCTGTTGTCCGTGTTCCAGATCCGCTACTGGATGATCGCGAATATCCCGCAGTGTCTGCGTTTGGGGATCGCCAGCGGCATCGGCCTGTTTATCGCCATGATGGGGCTGAAAAACGCCGGGATCATCGTGCCGAATGCGGACACACTGGTTGCGGTGGGTAAACTGACCTCGCACAGCGTGCTGCTGGGCGTGCTCGGCTTCTTCATCATCGTGGTGCTCGCGTCTCGCAACATTCATGCCGCAGTACTGATCTCTATCGTTATCACGACGGCTATCGGCCTGCTGCTGGGTGATGTGAAATATACGGGCGTCTTCTCACTGCCGCCGAGCGTCACTAACGTCGTGGGTCAGGTTGATTTGGCTGGAGCGCTGAACCTCGGACTTTCCGGCGTCATCTTCTCCTTCATGCTGGTTAACCTGTTCGACTCCTCCGGCACGCTGATCGGCGTGACCGAAAAAGCCGGGCTGGCGGATGAAAAGGGCAAATTCCCTGGGATGAAGCGCGCGCTCTATGTGGACAGCATCAGCTCCGTCGCGGGCGCCTTTATCGGTACGTCTTCCGTGACGGCTTATATTGAAAGCTCCTCCGGCGTCTCGGTCGGCGGTCGTACTGGCCTGACGGCCGTGGTCGTGGGCGTGTTGTTCCTGCTGGTGATGTTCCTGTCGCCGCTGGCGGGAATGGTGCCGGCCTACGCCGCAGCGGGTGCATTGATCTACGTGGGCGTACTGATGACGTCCAGCCTTTCCCGCGTGAAGTGGGAAGATCTGACGGAAGCCGTACCCGCATTTATCACCGCCGTCATGATGCCTTTCAGCTTTTCCATCACGGAAGGGATCGCCCTCGGGTTTATCTCCTACTGCGTGATGAAAGCGGCGACCGGACGCTGGCGTGAAATCAGCCCGTGTGTGGTGGTCGTTGCCTTGCTGTTCCTGCTGAAAATTGTTTTCGTGGATGCCCATTGAGGTTTTGCCCTGGCTAAAACGGCTGGGGGCCACGATTGATGCAACGTGTTCAGGACGATAACAGGACGCGGTCCTCTTTCCTGATGACGATAAAAATAACGCGGCGATGGCCGCGTTATTTTTTTTCCGCCGGGTGGCTGGTCAATTTCATAAACCGCGCCGACTGGCGCTGTTGCTGAACAATCTCCGATGTCTTGCTGAGCCCTCCCGCCACCGTGTAGTTCCACAGTACCAGACGGTTTAGCTGAGGCGTCCGCGCGCAGGCCCAGGCCAGATAATCGTCGATGTCGCTCATCGCCTCTACCTCTGGCAAATTCGCCACGCGCAGTCGTCCGGACGCTGGATGAAGCTTCAATGACTCGCTGCCCTCCAGAGTAAACCCCGGTATTTTGAGCACGGACTGGCGGATGACCGCGAGCTGAGAGGCGGCTTCCAGCGGATCGATTTGAGCGTCTACCCATGCCTTTTCCGCCTGCGTTTGCCACACCGCCTGCGGCTGTTGGGACGCCCGTACGTGGACGATCTCCATACTCATTCCCACACTGCCTGACTCGCTCAACAGCAGCCCGATGGTATTTCCCGCGTAGCTCAGGCTGAAGCTGGGCAGGTTGATATCGCTGAAACAGGGGCGGCCATTGGGCGCCGTTGCCAGTGGGGGCAGCATCGGATAGCCAAACAGATAAAACATGAGTTCTGCCAATAACGCCCGGCTTTTCAGATAGCGCTCGCGCCGCTTCATCGAAAAACTTTGCGTTGAGACGATCAGGTCGTCAGACAGGCGTTGCAGACTGGGCAAAACTTCCGTGCTGGTCCACCTGACGAAATGGCAGGTCATAGTTCACTCCATGATAATGACGCAAATCGAGGCGTCCGAGGTTAGCAGAGACGATATAAACGCTGTGATGCTATATATCACAGACAAAAATATTAACTAAGCACAAACTCACGGATTATTATTCAATTATTGGTACTGAAGCTGCTTTCGTCAAAATCCTCTCCCTGCTGCAACGGAGCAAGGAGAGTTACCGTCAGCGGAAGCGCCCGTGAGATAAGGGCGCGGCGTGATGGGATGACGGATCATCTGCTATTGTTTCGCCTGCATACGCCAGAAGGGCGACTATCTGGGCGAATGGGAACGCTCTCCGGCCGACTGCCATTGCCGCTCTTCCCTTTGTCGGCGCAGGGCATCGGGCGTGACCAACCGAAGGGCCGAGGTCGGACACACCCTGACGCAGGAGGGGCCATCGGCCACGCCGTCGCACAAATCACACTTGCGCACTTCGCTGTGGGCGCGGGCGTCTCCCTCCTCTTGCGGCGACGTTACCACCTGAATGGCCCCGAAGGGACACGCGATCACGCAGCTTTTACAGCCGATACAGCGCGAGGATATCACCTGAATGCTGTCGTTCTGCGCAACCAAGGCGCCCTGCGGGCAAGCGCTGGCGCAGGGGGCGTTCTCGCACTGATGGCACAGCACCGGCACGCTGACGTCGGCGCTTTTGATGACCTTGAGCCTGGGGGCGAACGACGCGGTGTTCAGGCTGCTGAGCCCGCCGCCCGTATGGGCGACGGCGCAGGCGATTTCACAGGTGCGGCAGCCAATGCACTGGCTGGCGTCGGCAATCACAAACGCATTCATCGCACTGGCTCCCTCAAATCGACGCGAGAGGCCGCCTCGGCCGTCTGCGGTTCGCACATCGCGTTGATCATGCTGTGCGCCGCCTTACGGCCGTCCGCGATGGCCGTCACCACCAGATCGGCGCCGCGCACGGCGTCACCGCCTGCGAAAATGCGTGGGTGACTGGTCTGGCAGGCTTGGCGGCCGAGCGGTTGAGCTTCGATCTGCCCCCATTTATTACGCTGTACCTGCGCCTCATCCAGCCACGGCATGGCGTGAGACTGAAAGCCGAATGCCGTAATTACCGCATCCACCGGATGGATGAACTCGGAACCGGCAACCGGCTGGGGACGGCGGCGGCCGCTGGCATCCGGCTCGCCCAGCTCAGTGCGGATCAGGCTGACGCCGCAGACTTCGCCCTGTTCATTGAGGCAGATTTTCTGCGGTTGCACGTTGAACATGAATTCCACCCCTTCCTCGCGGGCGTTTTTCACTTCTTTTTTCGATCCCGGCATATTCGCCTCGTCGCGACGATAGGCGCAGGTGACCGACTCCGCGCCCTGACGTATTGAGGTACGCACGCAATCCATGGCGGTATCGCCGCCGCCGAGCACCAGCACGCGTTTGCCCTGCATGGAGATGTAAGGTTCATCTTCCACATCTGGCAGGCCCATCACCCGTTTGGTATTAGCGATCAGGAACGGCAGCGCGTCATAAACGCCCGGCGCGTCTTCGTTATCCAGACCCGCTTTCATGGAGCGGTAGGTGCCGACGCCGACGAAGACGGTATCGAATTCTTCCAACAGCTGCGTCAGCGAAATATCACGCCCGATCTCGGTATTGAGATGGAATTCGATGCCCATGCCTTCGAACAGCACGCGGCGCTGGATCAGTACGTCTTTGTCCAGCTTGAATGACGGAATGCCGAAGGTCAGCAGGCCGCCAATCTCCGGATGGCGGTCGAAGAC
Source organism: Lonsdalea britannica (assembly GCF_946477055.1). Lineage (GTDB taxonomy): Bacteria > Pseudomonadota > Gammaproteobacteria > Enterobacterales > Enterobacteriaceae > Lonsdalea > Lonsdalea britannica_A. Next base: position 29,547 of record NZ_CAMKXG010000005.1, read on the forward strand.
CACGGCTTTGACGCCGTGACGCGTGAGGACATCCGCACAGGCGAGGCCAGCGGGACCGGCGCCGATTATCGCCGCTCGTTTACCGGTCGGTTTGACCTGACTCAGATCGGGCTTCCAGCCCATTTTCAGGGCGCTGTCGGTGATGTAGCGTTCGATATTGCCGATGGTCGCTGCGCCATAGGACTCTTTGCCGAGCGTACATGCGCCTTCGCACAGACGGTCCTGTGGGCAGACGCGTCCGCAAATTTCCGGCAGGCTGCTGGTGCGATGTGACAGCTCCACGGCTTCCATAATTCGGTCTTCTTTCGCCAGACGCAGGAGTTCAGGAATGTTGTTATGCAGTGGGCAAGTCCATTCGCAGATGGAGTGCTGGCCGCAGGTCATGCAGCGTCCAGCCTGATCGTGGGTCTGTTCCGGCGTAAAGCCCAGGTAGATTTCATTAAACGTGGAAACACGCTCGTTGAGCGGTTTCTTAATGGCGTCCATTCGCGGCCAGCCTTTGCGTTTAGCCAGCAGAGGGGGGCGTGATGGCGTAAAGGCCGGCGCCGCGCGCCAGTTGCCGGGCGCTGAACGTTGCGCCGTCTCGCGCTGTTTTTCCTGACGCTGTTGCTCTAGTGTGTGCTCACTAACTAAACGCAACGCCTGGGTGGGGCAGGCTTCAACGCATGCCTGACCTTCGGCTCGGTCGATACAGAGATCGCATTTGTGCGCGGCTGCGGTATCCGGTGTTTTTTCCGTCGTTTCCACGGATATCGCCCCAAAGGGGCAGGCAATGACACAGGTCTTACACCCGATGCATTTTTTGGCGATGACCTGAATACTGTCCTCTTTTTTCACCAGCGCCTGTGTCGGGCACATGGCGGCGCAGGGGGCGTCTTCGCAGTGATGGCAGGTGACTGCCGTATGCAGCTCGGTTTTACGAAAAACGTGGATACGAGGGATAAAATTTTCCGCGCTTTCAGGATAAGCGCCATTGTTATGGGCAATCACACAGGCAATCTCGCAGGCTTTACAGCCGATGCAGTCCTTGGCGTTTGCGATGATAAACCGATTCATATCTTCTCCCGATAAGATCGTGTTGATGCAGGATGCGGCAATGAATAAAGGCCGATACCGCGTCTTACTTTATCTATAAAATAACAAAAAGTAAGCGCTTGCTTACTTTTTGGGTGACGACCGTCACACTTTTTTAATTGTCCGGCCAGAGCGAAAAGCATGGGGCTGGGGTTGAAGTCCTATCAAGGATAGCGGCTTCGTGGTCTGGCGTTGGATTTTTATCCTAGCGGCTCCCTACCACCACTATTTTGATATAGAACAGAGAATCAAAAAGAAGAATAATCAAATTTATTCAGTATGTTAGCGTATTGAGAGTCATTATCTTGTACGCGAAACCCGGCGTGCGAAAAGGAGAACGATTGCGTGAGGGCTTTCAAAGGTATCTTGAGGCTATCGCGGTCGCTTCACGGCTGGGGCTGTTGCCTCGCCAGAGGAGGGCGCGATCCGCATCAGGAGACGGAGAGCGTTATTCGGCGCGATTCCTGACGCGCAGGTGGACATGCCTGCGATGCTGCGTTTTCATCGTGCTCAGCAGCATGGCCAGCGCATCCAGCTTGTCGATAATTTGGGTGCCCAGATAGAAATAGCCGTAAATTTTGTTCTCAATCGCGATGTCATTTCCGACGTGCTGGACCAGCAGCGTTGACCGCAGTTCCTCCATCACATCCTGTTCGAACTCTTTATGATGAAATTTCTTGATGGCATCCGGATCGTTAATATCGTCGCGAATCAGCGCCTGTAAAAGTTTGAAACGATAGTCGATCGCGTAATTAATTTTCTTCGATAGCGAGGAGGCGCAAATAATATGGTGGCTGACAGGACAGTCCCAGAAGGCTTTTTCTATCAGATTCAGATAAGAAATGATATCGAGAATAGTTTCTTGCAGTGAAGCATAAGTTTTTTTATCTATTCTGGTTTCTTTCTGGGCAGGCGCGGAGAGTTTTAATATATTGGCGATGGTTTTTTTATTAATACTGTTAAGATTTTTTAATTCGGGCCGGTTGAATAAATTACGAGATAAATTAGCGCAGTAAAGCTGATGCAGATTGGATATGAGTTTATACAGTTCTATATTCCAGTGAATACATGCTTTGTGCGGAAAAATACTGGAAAAAATCACGGCAATGACGCAGCCGATAAAGACGTCCGAAATACGCCACAGCGCGATATCCAGATTTCCGCCTGACGCGCTGACGGTCACGGAAAGCGTAATACCAATCAGTATCCCGGCATAAGGAATTTTACTTAATGTCAGGTAGCCGCAGGTGAATATACCGAGGGCGATGATCACGATCATGCCTGGAAAGGAGTACTTACCGGCATAAAACGAGAGAATACCGAAGATGATGCCAATCAAGGTACCGGTCGAGCGCTGGATGGCCCGGGGGTATACGCTGCCTTTATAGGACATCGGGCCCATGATGACGACCATGGTGATCAGGATCCACGAGACGTCTTTGACCAGGTCCAGTTTTGCCAGTAGGAGTAGAGCGAAAATAAAAGAAATCGTTAAGCGCAGCGCATGGGAGATACGATAATATTTATATTGTAAATTCTCTACTTTCATGGTCTTTTCTTTTATAAGCACCCGCTAAATCACCATTAACCTCTGTGTGAAAGTTAATTATCGATCGCAAGCACCCCTTATTTCCACTGGTATGAAATGATGTCATCCAACAACGGACACAGAGGATAGCATCTTTTTTAACTAAAGTTAACAATAGCGCCGCTCGCAAAAACCTAAGCTTGTTCTTATAAGAAGATAAAGCCTCTCAGCTGAGGTAATAAATTGTAAGTCGATGTTTTCCCACAACGCCATACGACATTTCTCATATTCACGATGAATATATTTCTTTTTCGTCGAGGGAAATGTTAATTATTTTAATGGACTGAAGGATAAATAAAAAAAAGAGGGATTACTGTTGAGATGAATGATTCTGCGGTGAAAATATTATCAATCCATCAGGTTATGGCTATTCTCCACGATGACTCAATAAGCCTGATGCGGGGAAAGAGAAAGATTTTTTAATGATCACATCACTAAACGACTGAGCGCCGAATGACCGCTTTCCTCTGCCGCCGTTCGCACCAGACGGTAAAGATACCGGCACAGGCGATGATGGCCGCACCGGCGATGGTGGAGCCTCCCGGCACGCTATCCAGGAAGAGATAACCGATCAGCATTGACCAGACCAGCGTGGTGTAGTCGAAAGGGGCCAGCAGCGAGGCATCGGCGTAGCGCAGGCTTAGGGTAATCAATATTTGCGCCATCCCGCCGAAAAAACCGCAGCCAATCAGCAGCAGGAGCTGGGGATAAGTCGGCATCAGCCAGCCGAAATACAGCGTGCCCAGACCGATAAACATCGTCATCAGCGAGAAATAGAACACGATGGCGCCGGGCTTCTCTACGCCGTTGAGGAAGCGAATTTGTATCGACGAGGCGGCGGTGCAGAGCGCGGCTAGCAGCGCGAAAACGACGCCGATGGCTGAGCCGGTGGCGACGCCGGAGGTGGAGGAAAAGATAGAGCCGCTGGCGCCCAGATACGCCGACAGCATGACAAGGATGCCCGAGAAGCCGACCACGACAGCCAGCCAACGATAAAATCGGACGATCTCTTTTAACAATATCGCCGCCATGATGACGGTAAATAACGGGGCGGCGTAGCTGATGGCGGTCACGTCCGCCAACGAAATATAGACCAGTGCCAGATAGTTAAAATACATACCGCCCGTGCCGGAAAAACCACGGATTAAATGGCCGAAAAGATTGCGGGTTTTGATTAAGTCGAGAATATTGCCTTGAAACTTGAGCCAGATAAGCAGGGGAAATAACGCGACGAACGAACGGAAAAAAATGACTTCGCCGGTTGGGATTGCGCCGTTTAATCCTTTGACGCAGGCCAGCATTAATGTCGCACACAGCGCCGACATTATTTTCAGGAGTACGCCCATTCTGGAATTCATTGTCTATTTTCACTCTTCGGCTGCAATATCGACATTCGCTTTCCTGATGCGGGAAATCGTCCTTACCATAGAGTGACTGTCTTCGCATCCGTTAAGATAATTTCGTTCTGTCTGGATAGTTTTTCCTTATATTTTCCTCCCGTCATACAAATTGCATATCACCACACACGCTTTCCGTCTTATACATCGGCTTTTTTCGCTTCTATAGTCAGACTGCTGGAAGAGTCACACAGAGTGATAGCTGTTATCTCTTTATTTTTAGTAAGTTATTTCATACCGCTTCTGCCGCATTGGCGTCAGAAGAACACTGAATCTTAATTAAAATAGCGGGGAATTCGTGATGAAATTGAAATTGCTTTCGGGTGCCGTATTGACCATGCCTCTGTTGGCGGCGTTGTCACCCGCCGCCCACGCGGATTTACTCGCGGATATCCACGCTCGCGGTCAGTTGAACTGTGCGGTTTACTCCGACGTGCCGCCGTTTTCTTCGCCCGATCCTAAAACGCGTCAGTTGGCGGGGATGGATGTGGATCTCTGTCAGGCGCTGGCGAAGCAGATGGGGGTCAAGGCCAACCTGATGCCGACCTCGATTGAGGCGCGTATCGCCGTCATCGCTACTGGCCGCGCCGATGTGCTGGTGGCCAACCTGGCCTACACCAAAACGCGCGGCAACCAGATCCAGTTCAGCGACCCGTACTATGTGGCGAAAGAGATGCTGGTGGTGAAGAAGCCGAACGAAAACAAAACGCGGGCGGACTTTAAAGACAAACGCATCAGCGCGACCAAAGGCACTACCTCCGAGCAGTCCATCCATCTGGCGGGCGCTAAAGCCGTCACGTTCCAGGATGCGGCCTCTGCTTTCCTGGCGCTAGAGCAGAATAAAGTGGTGGGCTTCGTCACCAACACCATGACCGGCATCAAAATGATTTCTCAGGCGCAAAAAGACGGTATCGAGCTGGGCATGATCAAAGAGCCGATGGCGCTGGAGCCGATTGGCGTTGGTATGAAAAAAGGCGAGCCTGCGCTGCTGGCGGAAGTAAACCGCAGTCTGAAGGCCATGGACGACGCGGGCACGATCGATGCAATCTGGAATACCTGGATTGGGCCGAACACCGAGTACAAGATGGTGCGCGAAGAAAAAGTGCAGCCGCTTTCAAGTCTGAAATTCGAACCGCTGGAATAACTCATGACCATGCTGTCGCGCGACGTGCCGGAGCGCGTCTCCTTGACGCTCGTCAGTCAGGGCGAGCAGGTAAAAGTGTCAACGATTGGCGGTCGGGCCTATCTGGTTGATGCGCCGGGCGATTTCGACCTGCCCGCGCAAAGGCGCATTTGGGCGCTGGCTGCGTTATTGCGGCAACGGGACGATATCGAATCCCTGATCCCCGGCGTGACCAACCTGCTGGTG
>NZ_CAMKXG010000006.1 GCF_946477055.1 Lonsdalea britannica
AACCCCACGCCATTAAGGATATCGGCTAGCTCTTCCGCCGATGCCGAATTGATACTCACTTTTTCTTCATCGCTGGCCGACGGTATGGCCTGTTCCAGCTTTTTACTCGCGGCATCCTGCTGCAAAGTGGCAGCCGTTTTTTCCGTGCCTACTTTTGTCGCGGCCTGAACAAGTGCGGGCAAGCTCGACAACGTCAGACCCACGATGAAACACATTGTCTTGATTCCTGATTTTTTCATGCTGTTATCTCCTTGTGTTTGACAGCACAACCACCTTGCCCGAAGGGGGAATCAGCAACAAGACGCCGTGTTCAAATGTGGAAAAGGCCGCGAAAGCGGCCTTTGTCTGTTGCAGTGCGTTGCATTATCTTGCGAGGGTTATTCCTGCTGTTGAGCCGCATTACCCAGCTTGATTTTTGCTTCACTACGCAGGCTGTTAATCAGCACATCAAACACAGAGCCCACGGCATTCTGTTTCACCTGATTAGCAAACTGCTGTTTCTGCTGGTCTTGCAGCGTATGAGGCTGAATGCTGTCCAGCGCCACAATCACCACATTGCCTGCCTGATCCTTCGATAAACCGTAAGAGGGCTTGTCTTTCTGCGGGATAGGCAAAGCAAAGATAGACTCCGCCATCACTTCGTTCTGGTTCAAAGAAGAGAGTGTTTTTGGCGCGCTGAAGCTCAGATTCGCGGCTTTCAGGCTGTCCATCTTACCTTCCTTCAGGTCGGCCACGATTTTCTCGGCCTCGAGACGCGCCTGCTGATCTGCCTTCTGGCGTTTTAAGGTCTGAACCACCTGATCGCGAACCTGATCCAGCGCTTCGGTGCTTTCGGCTTTGTGCTCGCTGATGCGCACAACAAAAGCACGGTCGCCATCAACGCTAATCACATCCGAGTTGCTGCCCGGTGCGCCATTTTCACCTAATAAAGAACCACCGAAAATGGCCTGAGTCACCGGCTGGAAGTTCAGAGCTGCGGGGACTTTATCCCGGCTAAACCAGTCGGTCTGGACCGATTTAACGCCAGCTGCCTGTTCTGCGGAAGCCAATGATTCATTATCGTTGCTGGCCGCTTCACTGACTTTCTGCTGCAGCGCGTAAAACGCATCCAGCGCTCTTTCGTGTTTTACTTTTTCTGCCAGCTCAGTGCGAACGTCAGCCAACGGCTTGATTTGCTGCGGCTGCATATCGTCCAGACGGACAATCAGGTAACCCACCGTGGATTTGATCACGCCGGAAAGCTGACCTTTTTCAGCCAGCTTCGCCTGTTTCAGCTCGTCCACGGTGGCATTGTCGTCCATCCAACCCAGATCGCCGCCATTACGGCGAGACACCACGTCAGTTGAGATCTCTTTAGCCAACGAGGAGAAGTCTGCGCCCTGATGCAGTTTGTTCAGCGCTGCGTTGGCTTCCGCCTCGGTTTTCACTTGAATAAGGCTGTATTTTTTACGTGCGCCCTGCGTGAAATCGTTTTTGTGCTGCTCGTAATAGGCACTGATTGCCGCATCGTCCACCTTGGTTTTATCCATGATGGAGGCAGCATCCAACAGGATGTAGCTGACTTTGAACTGTTCAGGCGCCAGATAACGGCTCTTGTTCTGCTCATAGAAGCTCTGAACGTCATCGTCGCTCACCGTTTGCGCCTGCGCGCGGTCGGCGGTGTTGATGGTCGCCGTACGAATGGTGCGATCCTGTGCAGCCAGCTGCACAAGGCGATCAAGCTCCTGAGGCAGCAGGAATTCTGTTCCACCCAGACCGCGGACCAGCTGCTGAGTGGTCAACTGCTTACGCAGCATCTGGGCAAATGAGTCCGGACTCAGGCCAAGACGACGTACCTGAGTGAGGTATTTTTCGTTATCGAAGCGGTTATCGGTCTGGAATTCGGGGATAGCGAAAATGGCCTGCTTGATCTGCTCGTCGCTGATGCTCAAACCCAGCGTGTGAGAATATTGATCCAGCAACGTTTCATCGATCAGCTGTGACAACGCCTGCTTACGCAACTGCTGCATATAGCCGTCGTTGCTCGCCAGAATAGAGAAGTTTTCTCCCAGCATCTGCTGCTGTCGGCTACGTTCGTTTTGCACTGCCTGTTCCAACTGGGAACGGGAAATTTCCTGCCCGTTGACCTTCGCTGCGTAATCACCTGACCCACGGATCAAATAATCACCTACGCCAGTCAGCACGAATGAACCGATGATCAGGGCCAGAATAATTTTAAGCACGACGTTATTCGCGGCCGCGCGTAAATTGTCCATCATAATGTGACAACACTCCGCTGTAGAATGGATGAAACTCCCTGCGCAGGCCGCAGCCATGCTTCCTTGCGATGCTATAGCCGCAAAACGGCCAGGGCGCACTCAGGCAACTGCCTGATGATAGTAGTCCGGATTTCCGGTAAAAAAAGGCACATCATTAAATGATGCGCCCCATATCTTACCTTACCCACATCGTGACGTCAGGTAATGTTTAGGGGGAGAGATTCTCCCCTTAGACAATTAATTTACGGAGTCTTTCAGCGCTTTACCTGCGCGGAAGCCCGGTACTTTGGCGGCAGGAATACTGATTTCCTTACCCGTCTGCGGATTGCGGCCAGTGCGAGCAGCGCGCTCGCGCACGGAAAATGTGCCGAACCCAACTAAAGCAACGTCATCCCCTTCTTTCAGAGATTCAGTAACAGACCCAATAATTGCATCCAACACACGCCCTGCCGCTGCTTTGGAAATATCAGCATCTGCAGCAATTTTGTCGATCAATTGTGACTTGTTCACTCTTTCATCCCCTCTGAAATCCTGTGGCTGCATCCCTTATTTTTGGCGCAGCAGTAGCTTTAAAACATTCAGTTAAGTCCACGGGAATTAGCCGTACGATTAACAGTGCTCTAACTTAGCCGCACAAAAAAAGGCTGGCAAGCATCATTACACTTACCAGCCTTTATTTTATGAATGGTTCTTGCGATGGGTCACTATTTCGCCGCCGCAGTCACCACTTTCATGCCGTGAGGCGAGTTTTGCAGCGCCAACTCCAGCACTTCTTCGATACGTTTTACCGGGTGGATATCCAGATCGGCAATCACGTTGGCCGGAATTTCTTCCAGGTCACGTTTGTTTTCATCTGGAATCAGCACGGTTTTGATGCCACCGCGATGAGCCGCCAGCAGTTTTTCCTTCAAACCGCCGATGGGCAGCACCAGACCACGCAGCGTAATCTCACCGGTCATCGCCACATCGGCGCGTACCGGGTTACCCGTCAGACATGAGACTAGCGCGGTGCACATGGCGATACCGGCGCTCGGACCGTCTTTTGGCGTCGCGCCTTCCGGTACGTGAACGTGGATGTCGCGCTTCTCGTAGAAGTCTGAGTTGATACCCAGAGCGTCAGCACGCGCACGTACCACGGTCAATGCAGCTTGAATCGATTCCTGCATGACTTCGCCCAGTGAACCGGTGTAAGTCAGCTTGCCTTTACCCGGCACGCAGGCGGTTTCAATCGTCAGCAGGTCGCCGCCAACTTCGGTCCACGCCAGGCCGGTCACCTGACCGATGCGGTTCTCTTCGTCCGCACGCCCGTAGTCAAAGCGCTGGACGCCGAGGAACTCTTTCAGGTTGTCGCCGTTAATCTCGATGTGCTTGAGGGACTTGTCCATCAGCAGCGATTTAACCGCCTTACGGCACAGCTTGGAGATCTCGCGTTCCAGACTACGTACCCCCGCTTCACGGGTGTAGTAACGGATGATGCCGATAATCGCGCTGTCATCCACCTTCAGCTCGTTCTTCTTGAGGGCATTGCGCTCAATTTGCTTCGGCAACAGGTGTTCCCGTGCAATGTTGAGCTTTTCGTCCTCGGTGTAGCCCGACAGGCGAATCACTTCCATACGATCCAGCAGCGGAGCTGGAATGTTCATGGAGTTGGAGGTCGCGACAAACATGACGTCCGAGAGATCGTAATCCACTTCCAGATAGTGATCGTTAAACGCCACGTTCTGTTCCGGATCCAGCACTTCAAGTAGTGCAGAAGCCGGATCGCCTCGCATGTCCGAAGACATTTTGTCGATCTCATCCAGCAGGAAGAGCGGGTTTTTGACCCCCACCTTCGCCATCTTCTGGATCAGTTTGCCCGGCATGGAACCGATGTAGGTACGGCGGTGACCGCGGATTTCCGCTTCATCACGCACGCCGCCCAGCGCCATACGGACATACTTACGTCCGGTCGCTTTGGCGATGGACTGTCCCAGAGAGGTTTTACCCACCCCCGGCGGCCCTACCAGACACAGAATCGGTCCCTTGATTTTGCTAACACGGCTCTGCACCGCCAGATATTCAAGGATGCGCTCTTTTACGCGGTCTAGGCCATAGTGATCGCTATCCAGCATCTGCTGAGCTTTGACCAGATCCTTTTTGACCTTGCTCCGCGAGTTCCAGGGAACCTGCACCATCCAGTCGATATAGCTGCGCACGACGGTGGCTTCCGCGGACATCGGCGACATCATCCGCAGTTTCTGCAATTCTGCCTCAGTTTTTTCCCGGGCTTCTTTCGGCATATTAGCCGCTTCAATTTTGCGTTTCAGCGCTTCATTTTCGTCCGGCGCATCATCCATTTCGCCCAGCTCTTTCTGAATGGCTTTCATTTGCTCATTCAGGTAATACTCGCGCTGGCTTTTTTCCATCTGTTTTTTGACGCGACTGCGGATGCGCTTTTCAACCTGCAGCAGGTCGATTTCCGACTCCATCATCGCCATCAGATATTCCAGACGTTCGGTGACGTCGGACATTTCCAGGACCGACTGCTTGTCGGACAGTTTCAGCGGCATGTGTGCGGCAATGGTGTCGGCCAAACGGGCCGCATCGTCAATGCTGTTCAGCGACGTCAGGACTTCAGGCGGGATTTTTTTGTTCAGCTTGATGTAGCCTTCAAACTGATTGACCGCCGTGCGCATGAGCACTTCCTGCTCAGGCTCTTCGATTTCAGGCGAGTCCAGATATTCAGCCTGCGCGGCAAAGTGCTCTCCACTGTCAGACAGCGTAGTAATACGCGCCCGCTGTAGACCTTCGACCAACACCTTGACGGTGCCGTCAGGCAATTTCAGCATCTGAAGAATGGAGGCTACCGTCCCAACCGAGAAAAGATCGTTAACACCTGGCTCATCCGTTGAGGCCTCTTTCTGTGCAACCAGCATGATCTTTTTATCGTGATCCATTGCGGCTTCAAGGCACCGAATTGACTTCTCCCGACCAACAAACAACGGAATGACCATGTGCGGATAAACCACCACATCGCGCAGCGGCAATACGGGGATTTCTATGCGTTCGGAACGCTCAGGGTTCATAGAGCTCTCTCTTAGTTTCATTTCCGCCAGGTTAAGGGAATCTCGTGAAACAGGCTCTTCACGGTTTCGCCTCTAGGTATTCGAGTATATGGGGATAAATATCCTACATTCAACGTTAGATCGCGCTGAAAAAGGAATGGGGGGCTTACACCCCCCATTTTGTCGTTCGATGATGATTTTTAGGCGAATTATTCGCCAGAGGCTTGTTGCGCTTCGTGCTTACCGTAGATCAGGAGCGGTTCGGACTGACCCGCGATGACGGATTCGTCAATCACGACTTTGTCCACACTGTCCTGAGAAGGCAGTTCGTACATGGTTTCCAGCAGCGCCGCTTCGACGATAGAACGCAGGCCACGTGCTCCGGTCTTGCGCGCCATGGCTTTTTTCGCAATCGCCGTCAACGCGTCGTCACGGAATTCCAGCTCGACGCCTTCGAGTTTGAACAGCGCCTGATACTGCTTGGTCAGCGCATTCTTCGGCTCGCGCAGGATCTGAATCAGCGCGGCTTCATCCAGCTCTTTCAACGTCGCAACGACCGGCAGACGGCCGATGAACTCAGGAATCAGACCAAACTTGATCAGATCGCCCGGCTCTACCTGGCCCAGTAGTTCGCCTTCGGTCACTTTCTGCGAAAGACCTTTCACCGTGGCATTGAAGCCAATGCCGCGGCCCGTGTCGGTACGCTGCTCGATGACTTTGTCTAATCCAGCAAATGCACCGCCGCAGATGAACAGGATTTTCGACGTATCAACCTGCAGGAATTCCTGCTGAGGATGCTTACGACCGCCCTGAGGCGGCACGGCGGCGATAGTCCCTTCAATCAGCTTCAACAGGGCCTGCTGCACGCCTTCGCCAGAAACGTCACGGGTGATCGACGGGTTATCCGACTTACGGGAAATTTTGTCGATTTCATCGATATAAACGATGCCGCGCTGCGCTTTCTGCACGTCGTAATCACATTTCTGCAGCAGTTTCTGGATGATGTTCTCAACGTCTTCACCCACGTAACCCGCTTCAGTCAACGTCGTGGCGTCAGCCATGGTGAAAGGCACGTCGAGGAATCGAGCCAGCGTTTCTGCCAGCAGGGTCTTACCGCTACCGGTAGGACCGATGAGCAGGATGTTGCTTTTGCCCAGCTCAACGCCGTTGCTGCTGTCACCGTTGCGTAAACGTTTGTAGTGGTTGTATACGGCCACGGCCAGGACTTTCTTGGCCTGCTCTTGACCAATCACGTAATCGTCAAGGTGATGACGAATTTCGTGCGGGGTCGGCAACGCACTGCGTTCACGATGCGGGGCCACTTCTTTAATCTCTTCGCGAATAATGTCGTTACACAAGTCAACACATTCATCGCAGATATACACTGACGGCCCGGCAATCAGCTTACGAACCTCGTGCTGGCTTTTGCCGCAGAAAGAGCAGTACAGCAACTTTCCTGAACCGTCTTTGCGCTTATCTGTCATCAGTAAACCTCTTCTTTAGTCTCTTGCCCGCAGGCTAACCATACAGCGATAGCGCTTCAGCGAACGCCACTATTTATAGCCAATAAGCGCAATCAGACTCGCACAAAAGACTATCGGCCGAACACCGTCTACAGCTATACAGAGCGACCATCATAAAATGGATTTAGTCGCGGTGAGTCAATACAGAATCGACTAATCCGTAGTCTACTGCCTCATTGGCAGAGAGGAAACGGTCACGTTCCGTGTCTCTTTCTATTTCTTCAAGAGACCGTCCCGTGTGTTTAGCCATCAGCTTATTCATTCGTGACTTCACTGTCAGGATTTCTTTGGCGTGAATTTCAATATCCGTCGCCTGTCCCTGATAACCGCCCAGCGGCTGGTGAATCATGACGCGCGAGTTAGGCAGACAGAAACGTTTGCCTTCCGCACCGGAAGTCAACAGAAACGCTCCCATTGAGCACGCCTGTCCCATACAGATAGTACTGACGTCCGGCTTGATGAACTGCATGGTGTCATAGATGGACATTCCCGCAGTGATCACCCCGCCCGGCGAGTTGATGTACAAATAAATGTCTTTCTCAGGATTTTCGGCTTCCAGAAACAGCATCTGAGCCGTAATCAGGTTCGCCATGTGGTCTTCAACCTGACCGGTCAGGAAGATCACACGCTCTTTTAATAAGCGGGAATAGATGTCGTAAGAACGTTCCCCGCGTGCAGTCTGCTCTACGACCATTGGCACCAGGGCCATATGCGGAGCCTGTTTTACTTGTTCGCCACTGTATGACATCAACGTCTCCTAGATAAAATGCATTTGGCGCATATTGCCCGATTCTACTTGAGATACGAAGTGAAAACCACGCCCAGACCGAGTGGGGTCGCCGTACCTCGAGACCTCAGAATCCGCCAGAATACCCAGCGATGCGTCATCAATTATCGGACAATTGGGCGTCTTGTGTCGATTTTCAAGCTTACACCACCGATTATTTTCGATTAACCCTGCATTACTCCGAAAAAAGCGCTGTGGATTCTGTTTTAGCTAAAATTAATGATAGTGCAAATAAATGCTTAGCGGTCGTAATTTCAGGAAAAACCGGCCCATAATCAGGCAGAAAAAAAGCCCGCAGCGTTAAAACTGCGGGCTGTATCAGACTGACAACCTCGAAAGGTTAACGCGATTAGGCGTTGTTAGTCTGGTTCATCAGGTCGTTGAACCCAACTTCTTTTTCGGTCACTTTCGCCTGAGACAACAGCGTTTCAATCGCCTGCTCTTCCAGAGCGACGTTACGCATGTTGTTCATCATTTCTTTGTTCTTTTTGTAGAACTCGACCACTTCCTGCGGATCTTCGTAGGCAGCTGCCATTTCGTCGATCATCGCGGAAACACGGTCTTCATCGGCTTTCAGCTCGTTGGTATTGATGACTTCACCCAACAGCAGACCGACGACAACGCGACGTTTAGCCTGAGCTTCAAACAGTTCACGCGGCAGTTCCAGAGCCTGTTTTTCGTCGCCGCCGAAACGCTGTGCAGCCTGACGGCGCAGTACGTCGATTTCGCCGTCGATCAGCGCAGCCGGAACGTCGATGTCGTTAGCGTCGACCAGACCGTCGATAACCTGAGTTTTCACACGGTTACGCACAGCAGCTTTCAGCTCACGCTCCATGTTTTTACGCACTTCGGTACGCAGACCGGCGACAGAACCATCTTCAACGCCGAAACGTTTGATGAAGTCAGCAGTCAGTTCCGGCAGCTCACGCTCTTCGACTTTTTTCAGTACGATAGCGAACTGAGCGGCTTTACCTTTCAGGTTTTCTGCGTGGTAGTCTTCCGGGAAGGTGACTTCGATAGTGAACTCTTCACCCGCCTTGTGACCCACAACACCGTCTTCGAAGCCCGGGATCATACGGTTCTGGCCCATAGCCAGTACGAAGTCAGACGCTTTACCGCCTTCAAACTCTTCGCCGTCTACGGAACCGCTGAAGTCGATGGTCACGCGGTCTTCCGCTTCAGCTGCGCGTTCAACATCTTTCCAGGTCGCCTGCTGCTTACGCAGGGTATCCAGCATGGCGTCGACGTCTTCGTCTTTAACTTCCACCAGTGGTTTTTCGACTTCAATGCTATCCAGACCTTTCAGTTCTACTTCTGGATACACTTCAAACTCAACGGTATAGGTAAAATCAGATCCCGCATTGTACTCGCCCGGAACATATTTCGGCGCGCCTGCAGGAGTGATATTTTCCTTGATGATTGCATCAACAAACTGACGCTGCATCAAGTCGCCCAGGACGTCCTGACGCACGGAAGCGCCATAACGCTGAGCAACGATATTCATCGGCACTTTGCCTTTACGGAAGCCGTCGATACGAACTTTTTTTGCCACGTTGACCAGCTCGCTCTTAACAGCATTCTCGATGCTGTCAGCAGCAACGGTAATCGTTACGCGGCGCCCAAGGCCTTGGGTGGTTTCAACTGAAACTTGCATCTTGTTACCTCAAAAAATCACAGTGCTCGGTCAACCTCAAAAGCCGTTCTCACAAAGCGCCCGAAGGCAGACTTTCTGATCACAGACTCACATCACCAGGACGGCCTCGCGAACCAGACCCGTTCCTTGTAGTCAGAAGCGTCCCGAATACATTCAGGAAAAATAAGACGCGGCATTATAGCGACATAGGCTGACCGAGTCGAGGAGAGTCACCAGCCTATTGCCGCACGGGGAATTACCGCTTTTGAACGGCGTCTGAGGAGGCTTTGCGTCGAGACATCACCGGCGTTAACGGTCGATTCCCGCCCCGCCGCAGGCAGGTGAGACGGGAGCTGTCTGATGCTGATCGCGCCACTCCTGCGGGGTATAGACGTACAGCGCAAGCGCGTGAACTGCACCCGCCATCTCCTCCGCCAAGAGCTCATAGACCGCACGATGGCGCTGAATCAGGCGTTTACCGTCGAACCTATCGCTGACCAGTACCACTTTAAAGTGGCTTTCCGAACCTGCCGGCACTCGATGGCGATAGCTTTCGTTGATCACCTCAAGGTGTTCTGGGTTAAGCCCGGCTTGCAGCTTGGCTTCAATGGTTTCACGAATCATGGGTTAACCTTTAATAGCAGTTTGGGGACCGGGCACAGGGCGCTATTTTTACACGACCAGTGAGTGCGATCACGGGAATTCTCTTTGGCTGTCGACGATGCCGTTTGGTTTTTTTGCGCTCAAGCCGCATGCAGAATAATCCGCTAATGACGGCGCGAAAGGCTCTCAGGCATGGGTCGCATATCTTTTCTTCGGGAAGTTGTGATAAAAACAGAATCGATTGTCGAACAGGCAAAGAACTTGCGATGCGAGCGATTCTCCGCTCTTTCTCTTGCCTGAGGCAATGGTATGATATCGCGCGTTTTTAACGATTAACCTTCTTATTATTACTGAGAACATTCGCATGTTTAAAAAATTCATTTTTCCATTGCTGGCCGTCATGGCGCTGGCGGGCTGCGCAGGCAAAGGTAATACGCTGAATATCAACCCTAACATCGCGTTGCCTTCTCAGGATCCCAGCCTGATGGGCGTGACAATCAGCATCAACGGAGCCGATCAGCGTCAGGATCAGGCGCTGGCCAAAGTGAACCGCGACAGTCAATTAGTGACGCTGGTCCCTTCACGCGATCTGCGTTTCCTGCTGCAGGAAGCGTTGGAGAAGCAGATGACCGCACGCGGTTACATGATTGGCACCGGCGGTCCGGTCGCACTGCAGATCGTGGTCAACACGCTGTATGCCGACGTGTCTGAAGGCAACCTGCGTTACACCATTACGACCAAGGCGGACATTTCGATCATCGCTCAGGCCGCCAACGGCAATAAACAGGTCAAAAACTACCGCGCCACCTACAATGTTCAAGGCGCATTAACCGCGACCAACAACAAAATCACCACTGCGGTGAACCAGGTGTTGGGTGATGTCATCAGCGACATGGCGCAAGACACCAGCGTCAACGAATTTATCAAGACTAACGCGCGCTAATTTTCACGCAGTTTCCCTTGCCCCGTCCGCGGGGCAAGCAAAAGGATGTTGCATGCCTCGTCAGCTCCACACGCTTTTCAACCAACGCAATTCACTGATCCTGCTCATTCTGGGATTTTCATCCGGCCTCCCTCTGGCATTGACCTCTGGCACACTGCAAGCATGGATGACCGTCGAGAATGTCGATCTGAAAACCATCGGCTTCTTCTCACTGGTCGGTCAGGCCTACGTGTTCAAATTCCTATGGTCGCCGATGATGGATCGCTATACGCCATCTTTCTTCGGCCGCCGCCGTGGTTGGCTGCTGCTCACACAGTTGGGTCTTGTGGGGGCGATTGCGGCTATCGGCACATTAAATCCGGCTCAGGACCTTTGGTGGCTGGCGGCACTGGCCGTCGTGATCGCTTTCTTTTCCGCGTCGCAGGACATTGTCTTCGACGCCTACAAAACGGATTTATTGCCGCCGCAGGAACGTGGCAGTGGCGCCGCCGTTTCCGTACTCGGCTATCGGCTGGCGATGCTGGTTTCCGGCGGACTGGCGCTATGGATTGCCGACCGTCTGCTGGGTTGGCAGTCGACCTATTGGCTGATGGCAGGTCTGATGCTGCTGTGTACGCTGGCCACCTGGCTGGCCCCGGAGCCAACCAATACCCAGCCTGCGCCGCGCTCTATGGAACAAGCCATCATGGCCCCGCTGCGGGATTTCTTCGGGCGCAACAACGCCTGGCTGATTCTGTTACTGATTATTTTCTATAAGCTTGGCGATGCCTTCGCCGTTAGCCTGAGCACCACCTTTCTGATTCGCGGCGTGGGCTTTGATGCAGGCGACGTCGGCCTGATTAACAAAACGCTCGGACTTTTCGCCACCATCGTTGGCGCGTTATACGGCGGGATCCTGATGCAGCGCTGGTCGCTGTTCCGGGCGCTGATGATTTTCGGGCTGCTTCAGGCGGTCTCCAATGCAGGCTACTGGCTGCTGGCGATTACAGATAAGCATCTGTTTTCCATGGGCGCCGCCATTTTCATCGAAAACCTGTGCGGCGGTATGGGTACGGCCGCATTCGTGGCGCTGCTGATGACCCTGTGCAACAAGTCTTTTTCCGCGACACAGTTCGCCTTGTTGTCCGCCCTGGCGTCCGTAGGCCGAGTCTATGTCGGTCCCCTCGCCGGTTGGTTCGTCGAGGATTACGGCTGGGCATGGTTCTACCTGTTTTCGGTCGGCATCTCTTTCCCGGGCCTGCTGCTGCTATTACTGTGTCGCCGTACGTTGGAATACACCCAGACCCACGAGGATTTTCTGCCACGACGCGCCTACTCGCGCGGGTATACGTTGGCGGTGCGCTCGCTGTTTTTCGGCGTCGCGTGCTTCGCCATCGGCGCGGTCGTCTGGGGGATGTTCGGACTTGGCTGGCTGAATAGCCCGTCGGCGGCTGAAACGTTGATGGCGGTAGGCGTAGCGCTGGCTGCTGTCGGACTCACTCTGGGCAGTGTCTTGGACTATCTCTCGCTCAAACGAATTTAAGCCAAACAAATAGGCTGTTTCCCAGCAGCCTATTTTCTTCCTTCCTTCTATTTCTCACGCCAATATTTTATCCGCGGCCGCCATCGCATAATTTCTGTATTTCGACCGTCGTCATCCTCTTTTTTCCTGCTTTTTAACTTTGACAAACCGTCATCTCGCACTAGACCTTAATAGCAGTGGCACGATAATTTTTGAGGACGCGGTGTCATTTTCCATACGGATATGTCATTCCCTAAAGAAACTATTACCCACTGTTTTTAAATATATTTTTTTACAAACCGCCACATTAGTGACACAAAGAGAAAATCAGAGTAACAAGCAACTGACAACACTTTAATCATGTTTACAGTGTGGTAACCTTCCCGTAAAATGCCCGCTCGCGTGAAATAACAGATAGAGCCCCTTGTCATTGAGGTCGCTAGATGAGACTCAGGAAATACAATAAATTTTTGGGGATGTTCTCTTTATTTGCAGCCACCCTGCTCCTTAACGGCTGTGATATGGCATTGATGAACCCCAAAGGACAAATTGGGCTTGAACAGCGTTCGCTAATACTGACTGCCCTCGGGCTGATGTTGATCGTTGTCATCCCGGTGATCATTTTGACGATCGTATTTGCCAGGAAGTACAGAGCTTCCAACGATAAGGCCAAATACACGCCAAACTGGTCACACTCCAATAAGATCGAAGCCGTAGTTTGGACGGTACCCATCATCATCATCGTCATCCTCGCAACCATCACCTGGAAGACAACCCACCAGCTTGACCCATACAAACCATTGGATTCCGACGTCAAACCTATTAACGTCGAAGTCGTATCGCTTGACTGGAAATGGCTGTTTATCTATCCCGATTTGGGTATTGCCAGCGTGAACGAACTCGCCTTCCCGGCCAACGTTCCCGTCTCGTTCAAAATCACCTCCAACTCCGTCATGAACTCGCTGTTCATCCCTCGCCTCGGCGGGCAGATTTACGCCATGGCCGGTATGCAAACGCAGCTGCACCTGATCGCGAATGAACCGGGCAAGTACGACGGTATTTCCGGTGCTTACAGCGGCAAAGGCTTTTCCGGTATGAAATTCACCGCTATCGCAACGCCGAATCAACAGGCATTTGATCAGTGGGTGAATTCGGTGCGTCAGTCTTCCCATACGCTGAGCAACATGGGTGAATTCGAAAAACTGGCACTCCCCAGTGAATATCATCCCGTCGAGTACTTCTCGCAGGTACAGCCGGACCTGTTCCGACAGGTGATTACCAAATTTACTGGCAACGAAATGCACATGCAGCACCATGCGGAAAGCGCGCCGAAAGATGAAGGCATGCAGTCTCATGAAAGCATGGACATGAGCGAGCACTCCTCTCATTAAAGGAGCCGAGGGATAATACGATGTTCGGAAAATTAACTCTTGATGCGGTTCCGTACCATGAACCTATTATCATGGTCACCGTGGCAGCAATCATTCTAGGTGGGCTGGCGCTGCTGGCTTTAATCACCTATTTCGGCAAATGGAAATGGCTGTGGACCGAATGGTTCACTTCCGTTGACCATAAGAAAATCGGCATCATGTATGTCATCGTCGCTCTGGTGATGATGCTGCGCGGCTTCGCCGACGCCATCATGATGCGTACTCAGCAGGCGCTGGCCTCGGCCGGTGAGGCCGGTTTCCTTCCACCTCACCACTACGACCAGATCTTTACCGCGCACGGCGTGATTATGATTTTCTTCGTGGCGACGCCGTTCGTGGTCGGCCTGATGAACCTGGTCGTTCCGTTGCAAATCGGCGCTCGCGACGTTGCTTTCCCTTTCCTGAACTCGCTCAGTTTCTGGATGTTTGTCGCCGGGGTCATCCTGGTCAACATCTCGCTGGGTGTGGGTGAATTCGCCCAGACGGGTTGGGTTGCCTATCCTCCCCTTTCGGGTAAGGAGTACAGTCCCGGCGTCGGGGTCGACTACTGGATATGGAGTCTGCAGATATCCGGGCTGGGAACCACGCTGACCGGTGTGAACTTCTTCGCCACCATCATGAAAATGCGCGCGCCCGGCATGAGCATGATGAAGATGCCTGTTTTCACCTGGGCGTCGTTGTGTACTAACGTCCTGATCATCGCAGCATTCCCGATCCTGACGGTCACCATTGCGCTACTGACGTTGGACCGTTATCTGGGCACCCATTTCTTCACCAACGATATGGGCGGCAACATGATGATGTACATCAACCTCATCTGGGCCTGGGGCCATCCTGAGGTGTACATCCTGGTGCTACCGGTCTTCGGCGTGTTCTCCGAGGTGACCGCGACCTTCTGCCGCAAACGCCTGTTCGGCTATACGTCACTGGTGTGGGCGACCATCGCCATCACCGTGCTGTCGTTTATCGTATGGCTGCACCACTTCTTTACGATGGGGTCCGGCGCGAACGTGAATGCCTTCTTCGGCATCGCCACCATGATCATTTCCATCCCGACCGGGGTGAAAATCTTCAACTGGCTGTTCACGATGTATCAGGGACGCATTCAGCCTAACTCGGCGATGCTGTGGACCATCGGCTTCATCATCACCTTCTCTATCGGTGGGATGACCGGGGTACTGCTGGCCGTACCGGGCGCGAACTTCGTGCTGCACAACAGCCTGTTCCTGATCGCCCACTTCCATAACGTCATTATCGGCGGCGTGGTGTTCGGCTGCTTCGCAGGGATCACCTACTGGTTCCCGAAAGCCTTCGGCTTCACCCTGAACGAAACCTGGGGTAAACGTGCTTTCTGGTGCTGGATCATCGGCTTCTTCGTGGCCTTTATGCCGCTGTATGCGCTGGGCTTCATGGGCATGACGCGTCGTTTGAGCCAGCAGATCAACCCGGAATTCCACCCGCTGCTGATGGTAGCTTCGGCCGGTGCCGCGCTGATTGCGCTGGGTATCCTGTGTCAGCTGATTCAGTTCGTTGTCAGTATCCGCGACCGCGAACAGAACCGCGACCTAACCGGCGACCCGTGGGATGCGCGTACGCTGGAGTGGGCGACCTCCTCCCCTGCCCCGTTCTATAACTTTGCGGTCGTTCCGCAGGTTCATGACCGTGATGCATTCTGGGAAGAGAAAGAGAAGGGCGAGGCCTATCGTCGGCCGAACGGCGGCTATGAAGAAATTCATATGCCTAAGAACACCGCCGCGGGTCTGGTCATCTCCGCCTTCGCTCTGGTCTTCGGTTTTGCCATGATCTGGTACATCTGGTGGCTGGCCGCCGTCGGTTTCGTCGGCATGATAGCGACCTGGATTGTGCACAGTTTCAATCAGGACGTGGACTACTACGTTCCCGTAGAAGAAATCGAGCGCATTGAAAACGCAAATTTCGAGAAACTCAGCAAGGCAGGCGTGAAAAATGTCCACTGATACTTTGAGTCACACGAATAACGCCCATGCAGAGCATGGGCATCACGATGCGGGAGCCACGAAAGTGTTCGGCTTCTGGATCTACCTGATGAGCGACTGCATTCTGTTTGCCTCGCTATTCGCCACCTATGCCGTCCTGGTGGACGGCGTTGCCGGCGGACCGACGGGTAAAGACATTTTTGAGCTGCCGTTTGTCCTGGTCGAAACCTTCGCCCTGCTGTTCAGTAGTATCACCTACGGCATGGCGATGATCGCCATGAACAAGGGCGACAAGTCTCGGGTTAACCAGTGGCTGGCGCTGACGTTCCTGTTCGGCCTGATCTTCATCGGCATGGAGCTTTACGAGTTCCATCACCTGATTGCAGAAGGATACGGTCCGGATCGCAGCGCGTTCCTGTCCGGTTTCTTTGCGCTGGTCGGCACGCACGGTATTCATGTCACCAGCGGCTTGATCTGGCTGGCTATCATGATGATTCAGGTCTCCCGCCGCGGTCTGACCGCGACCAACAAAACCCGCCTGATGTGCCTCAGCCTGTTCTGGCACTTCCTTGACGTGGTGTGGATCTGCGTCTTCACCGTTGTTTATCTGATGGGGGCGATGTAATGAGTCACTCAACGCATGACAGTGCGGGCGCCAGCCACGGCACCGCCAAGTCCTATCTGACCGGCTTTATCCTGTCCATCATCCTCACCGTGATCCCCTTCGCGATGGTGATGACGGGCGCCGCGGCGACGCACATCATTCTGCTGACCGTGGTCGGCTGCGCCGTCGTACAGATTCTGGTCCATCTGGTGTATTTCCTGCACCTGAATACGTCGTCGCAAGAGCGCTGGAACGTTGTCGCGCTTGTCTTTACCGCCCTGATTATCGCGATTGTAGTTGGGGGTTCTATATGGATTATGTGGAACACCCATCACAACATGATGATTCAGTAACTGGACCGTCACAATGATGATTAAGCAATACCTACAGGTCACCAAGCCGGGCATTATTTTTGGCAACCTGATTTCTGTCATCGGGGGATTTTTACTCGCGGCCAACGGCAGCATTGATTATTCCCTGTTTATCGCGACGCTCTTCGGGGTGTCGCTGGTCGTGGCTTCCGGTTGCGTGTTCAACAACGTCATCGACCGCGATATCGACAAAAAAATGGAGAGAACCAAAAACCGCGTTCTGGTGCGAGGACTGATTTCGCTGAAGGTGACGTTGGCGTATGCCGCGCTGCTGGGTATTGCGGGCTTTGCCTTGCTGTATATCGCCGCCAATCCGCTAGCAATGTGGCTGGCGGTGATGGGCTTTATCGTGTACGTCGGCGTCTACAGCCTCTATATGAAACGCCATTCCGTCTATGGCACCCTGATCGGCAGCCTGTCTGGCGCGGCCCCGCCGGTCATCGGCTACTGCGCCGTCAGCAACCAGTTCGACGCTGGCGCGCTGATCCTGCTGCTGATTTTCAGCCTGTGGCAAATGCCCCACTCCTACGCTATCGCCATTTTCCGCTTCAAAGACTACCAGGCCGCCAATATCCCGGTGCTGCCGGTGGTGAAAGGGATCTCCGTCGCGAAGCATCATATTACGCTGTACATTCTGGCGTTTATGATTGCCACGCTGATGCTCTCTCTGGGCGGCTACGCTGGATACAAATATCTGGTGGTTGCGGCGGCGGTCAGCCTGTGGTGGCTGGGCATGGCGCTGTCCGGGTACAAAAACCTGAATGACGATCGCGTCTGGGCCAAGAAGTTGTTCGTGTTCTCGATTGTCGCCATCACCTCGCTGAGCGTGATGATGTCGATCGACTCCATCACGCCCGCTCAGGAAGCGATGCTGACTTACCTCCGCTAAGGATGTCAGCGTGCAGACAAAAAACAGACGGCTTGCCGTCTGTTTTTTTATTTCTCCCCGACTCCGCCAAATCAGGTAACAAAACGCGCATTTACGCGCGTGCGTCAGAGGCTCTAAAATAACGCCAGAAAAACACCCGAGGTATAGATGAACGATAACCGAATGACGCCTGCCGAGTTACGGGCAACGTGGGGACTGGGGACGGTCTTTTCACTTCGCATGCTGGGCATGTTCATGGTCCTCCCGGTGTTGACCACTTACGGTATGGCGTTGCAAGGCGCCAGCGAATTCCTGATCGGCGTCGCTATCGGCATCTACGGTCTGATGCAGGCGCTCTTCCAAATTCCTTTCGGACTCATGTCGGACCGCATCGGGCGTAAACCCCTCATCGTCGGCGGCCTGCTGATGTTCGCCGCCGGTAGCGTGATCGCCGCGCTCAGCGACTCGATCTGGGGCATTATTCTCGGCCGCGCCCTACAAGGTTCCGGCGCCATCTCCGCGGCGGTCATGGCCTTGCTGTCAGATTTAACGCGTGAACAGAACCGCACCAAAGCGATGGCGTTTATCGGCGTGAGCTTCGGGGTCACCTTCGCCATCGCGATGGTGGTCGGACCTATCGTCACCCACGCGCTGGGCCTGCATGCCCTGTTCTGGGGGATCGCCCTCCTTTCCGTTATCGCCATCGTTATCACGCTCGCCTTTATCCCGAACGCCTCACAGCATGTGCTTAATCGCGAGTCGGCGATTGTGCGCGGCAGCGTCAGAAAAGTGCTGGCGAACAGCCGACTGCTGAAGCTGAACGTCGGCATCATGTGCCTGCATATCCTGTTGATGTCCAGCTTCGTGGCGCTGCCGCGGGCGATGGAGCAAGCGGGACTCCCACCGCAGGATCACTGGAAAGTGTATCTGGCAACGATGCTGATTTCGTTCGTCGCCGTCGTGCCTTTCGTCATTTATGCCGAGCTGAAACGCCGCATGAAACAGGTCTTTATCGTCTGCATCGTCATTCTGATCGCCGCCGAACTGGTATTACTTAGCGCGGAGGGCAGCCAGCTGTGGCGCATTATCATCGGCATTCAGCTGTTTCTGCTGGGATTCAATGTGATGGAGGCCCTCCTGCCTTCGCTCATCAGTAAAGAAGCTCCAGCCGGGTACAAAGGCACCGCCATGGGCGTTTACTCCACCACGCAGTTTATCGGCGTGGCGATTGGCGGCAGTCTGGGCGGCGCGCTATTCGACCTGCACGGCGCGGCTCTCGTCTTCAGCGCCGGGGCCGTCATCGCGCTGGGCTGGCTGATACTCAGCTTCACCATGCAGGAACCGCCCTATCTCAGCAGTCTGCGGCTCACGCTGTCCGATCACACGCTGCAGGACCATCAGCTCGAGCAAAAGATGCGCGGCCTGCCGGGCGTCGCCGAGGTCATCATTGTGCCTCACGAGCAGAGCGCCTATGTCAAAATCGACACCAAGCAGACCAACCGAAAAACGCTGGAGCAGTGGCTCGATACGGCGTCAGTGTAATATCCCAGGATTGACAGCACTCATCCTGCAACCTTCTATACATTGCTGACCAGAGGACGCCCCGTTGCGCGAGGGGCGTTCTCTGGTCAGGCTAAAAAACCCGTCAATTCAGACACCTTTTTCTGATGCCGCCGTTGCACCACGCGCCGCACCGCGTTTGTGCAACCGCACAACGATTGAACATTTCCCGTTCCCCCTATACCGCTCGCCTGCACGATACCGCAAAGATAGGCGCGGCTTCAGCGTCGCCCTGTCTGTTAAAGCGTGAAAATCGCCGGAAGAGAGATTGATTATTTTTTCTTAACAATCCCGGAGGGCAGGCGCTGTCCTGTCGGTCTTCGTCAGCTCTGGCGCAGACGAAGCGCCGTAGCGAACCGCATGACGGGGAAATGGCATGGTATATGCTTGGTCAATAGGACTTGCCCCATACAGCAAACTGGCTCACCGCATAATAAGGACATGATCATGATTGGGAAAAAACCGCTCAACTCCGCTTTTTTCACCCTGAGAAAGGCACTGGGTTTCTGCGCCTTACTCGGTGCCGTCGCGACCGCCCCGGCTTTTTCCGCACCGCTGAAAGTCGGTGCCGACCTTACCTATCCTCCATACAATTATCTTGATAATCATCAACCGGCAGGATTCGATGCCGAGTTTATCCAGCTTGTCGCCGCTGAACTTAAAACCAAACCCGAGTTTATCGATACCCGCTTCGCCAACCTGATTATGGGATTGAATACGGGCAAATTTGACGTGATCGCCTCTTCGCTCTACATCACGCCGGAACGCGCCAAACAGATCGACTTCATCCCCTACGTCAAAACCGGCGGCGTCCTGATCGCGAGAAAAGGCGATCCGTTTCAGCCGACCGAACTCGGCATGCTGTGCGGTAAAAAAGTCAGTTCTATCAGCGGAGCGGCGTGGGTATTGAAGATGTCGCAAGGCTCCAAAACGCTGTGCGTGGATAAAGGGCTGAAACCAATCGATATCCGCGAGTTCCCCACCGCGCCTGAAGCCAGCCAGGCCGTACTGTCACGCGCGGTAGACGTTCAGTTTGATGATGCGGCGGTGGCTTTTGACGTCGCCAACAAAACCCAGAAGCTAACGGTCAGCAGCGGGATCGTCTATCCCATTCTGATCGGGCTGGGTGTGAAGAAAGGCAACGAAGAGAAATTCAGCAGCCTGAATACCGCCGTCCAGACGGTGATCAAATCTCCGGAATACCAGCAGCTGCTGAAAAAATACAACCTGAAATCGTACTCCCCCAGTGAAGTACAGGCGGCGTTAAACGGCACGCTGCAATAAATCATCATCCCGATCCCTTCTCCCTCGGATGCGGGTTGAGCGTGTGGAGAGGGGCATCGTCAGTCAGGCTTCCTATTGCGTCCTGACCGGGTTTGGCGGCGCGTGTCGGCATGACAAGCAGGACGTCACCGATTCACCGTCGTCACATCATCGCGAACAGAAAGCACGGCCGTCGCTTTTCATCATGCGTGTTATTCCGGTGAGCAATCCAGATGCATTACCGATGATGCCAGCGTCAATTTCATCACAGGATAAACTATGGATTTTGATACTCATTATTTCTTTGAGCTGTTCTCTTATTCTGATTTCTGGCAAGCCACGCTGGTCGTGATTGCGCTGAGCGTCTCCTCCTGGGTCGGCGGCAATGTTCTTGGCCTCGTTCTGGCGCTGGCGAAGCAATCCCATTTTCTGCCGTTACGGGCGCTCGCCAAAATCTACATCTGGTTTTTCAGAAGCCTGCCGCTGCTGGTGTTGATTATCCTGATCTATAACCTGCCGCAGTTTTTCACGTCCACGTCAGATCTCCTGTCATCGCCGTTTGTTTCCGGTCTGATCGCGATGGTGCTGTGTGAATCCGCGTTTATCGCTGAGATTTACCGCGGCGGCCTGATGTCCGTACACAAGGGGCAGCTGGAAGCGGCAAAATCCCTCAACATCAATTATGCCGGAATACAAAAACGCATCATCATTCCACAGGCGATGCGCATCGCACTTCCCGCGCTGGCGAATGAATTCATCGTCATCGTCAAACTGACCTCGTTGGTTTCCGTCATCTCACTCGGGGAAATTCTTCTGGTAGGACAGCGGCTGTATACCCAGAACTTCAAGGTTATCGAAACACTGCTCGCGGTGTCGTGCTACTACATCTTCATCGTGACCGTCTTCGATCGTCTGGTGACCGCGCTGGAAAAATGGCTCGACACCGGCAGCCGGAAGGCTCGGGGGTTAAGCGCTCACGAACTCGCCTTGCTGCAGGCGCAACCGCCGGCGCCCGCGTTACAGCCCGCCCGTAAATATGCCAGCGACAAACACCGCGTGACTCTGGCGCTGGAGGGGATCTGCAAGCGCTACGGCAACAAGCCGGTGCTGAAGAATATCAATCTCGCCATCAAAAAAGGCGAAGTGATCGCCATCATCGGCCCTTCCGGCTCGGGCAAGACCTCGTTAATCCGCACCATGAACGGTCTGGAGTCGCTGGATGACGGGAAAATTTTATTGGATGACCAACCTTTCCTTCACCCCACGGATAACGGCAGGCCGACGCAGCACTATTACCAGCAGGCTGAGAAGATCGGCATGGTTTTCCAGGGGTTTTACCTCTTCCCGCACATGACCGCGCTGGAGAATGTGATGTTCGCGCCGCTCTACCATCACACCGGCGCCAAAGACGATATTTTGGCTCAGGGACTCACGCTGCTGAAAAAAGTCGGGCTGCTAGAACACGCACATAAGTACCCCCACCAGCTTTCCGGCGGCCAGCAGCAGCGCGTGGCCATCGCGCGAGCGCTGGCGATGACGCCGTCTATCATGTTGTTTGACGAACCGACCTCGGCGTTGGACCCGGAACTGGTCGGCGACGTGCTGAAAGTCATTGAAAATCTCGCTAACGAGGGGATGACGATGGTGATCGTGACTCACGAAATGTCCTTCGCATTCAAAATCTCCGACCGCATCGTCTTTATGGAAGAAGGCGAAATTCTGGCTGTCGGTAGCCCCAATGACATCCTGCATTCCACGGACGAAAGATTAGTGAAATTTCTCCACAATCAGAAGAGCGCGCTGACGACCCTCGCGCTGTAACGCATGAACGATGGACAGGCTGAAATCACCGTAGCGGCTGCTTTCCCGCCGTAGACTAAGATTAAGTAACGTGAGGTTTATTATGGCTATCGATATCGTAAGAGATGAGGTTATGGACAGAGAAAAAGTGTCGCCGTTCACTGAGCTATCTACGCATTGGACCTCCAGAGAGGACAAGAGAAAAGCCATCTCGCGGGTCTGGGACCAGCCTGAACAGGAAGTGGTGTCCTCTTTGTTTGATACCCTCGACATACCTGACGAAACCGACCACAAGATCCACCAATTAGCCCATTCATTGGCCTCTACGTTACGCAAAAAGAAAGTCAGTAAAGATCGCGAATCGATGATCCAAAACTTGTTGCAGGAGTACTCCCTGTCCTCACGGGAAGGCGTGGCGCTGATGTGTCTGGCGGAAGCCCTGCTGCGTATCCCTGATGACGATACCCGCGACTTATTGATTCGCGACAAACTCTCGGGTCAGAACTGGAAATCTCATTTAGGCAAGAACTCGTCCCTGTTTATCAACGCAGCGACGTGGGGACTGCTCGTCACCGGTTCGGTCGTCAGTTACAGCGATAAACACGCCTTATCTCACAGCGTAAATAATATTATCGCGACCGCCTCTTCCGCGCTGATCCGCAAAGCCATGGACGTCGCCATGCATGTGATGAGCGAACACTTCGTCACCGGAGAAACCATTTCGCGGGCGTTGCAGTCGATAACAAGCATTGAAAAAACCGGGTTCACCTACACTTTTGACATGCTGGGCGAAGCGGCACTGACCCAGAAGGACGCCGACAACTACGTTCAACGCTGTCAGGAGGCGCTGCACGCCATCGGCAAACACAGTAAGGGAAAAGGGATTTATAACGGTACGGAGTTTTCACTCAAGCTGTCGGCGCTGCATCCCCGCTATACGCTGCACCAGTATGAACGGCTGTTCAGCGAACTGTACCCGACGCTGAAGTCGCTGGTGCTGCTCGCCAAATCCTATGACGTCGCGATTACCATTGATGCCGAGGAAGCCGACCGGTTGGACGTCTCGCTGGATCTGCTGGCCCGGCTGTGTCAGGAGCCAGAATTGCAATCGTGGAACGGCATCGGTTTTGTGGTTCAGGCCTACCAAAAGCGTTGCTACAGCGTGATCGGCTATCTGAAAGATCTGGCTCGCCAAACCCACCGCCGCCTGCGGGTGCGTCTGGTCAAAGGCGCTTACTGGGACAGTGAGATCAAACGCGCGCAGGTCGCCGGGCTTGGCGCGTATCCGGTGTTTACGCGCAAGGTCTACTCCGATGTCTCCTATCTGGCCTGCGCGAACGCCCTCTTGTCCGAGCCGGACCTGTTTTACCCCCAGTTCGCCACACACAACGCGCACTCGCTGGCCGCCATCTTTTATCTGGCGGGGGAAACCTTTACCCCGCATCAGTACGAGTTTCAGTGCCTCCACGGCATGGGCGTTCCTCTCTACCGGGAAGTGGTCGGCGCGGAACGCCTGAATCGTCCCTGCCGCATCTACGCCCCGGTGGGCTCTCACGAAACCCTGTTGCCCTATCTGGTCCGCCGGTTGCTGGAAAACGGCTCCAACAGCTCCTTCGTGAATCAGATAGCCGACCCGGAGGTTTCGCTCGATA
Organism: Lonsdalea britannica; assembly: GCF_946477055.1. Lineage (GTDB taxonomy): Bacteria > Pseudomonadota > Gammaproteobacteria > Enterobacterales > Enterobacteriaceae > Lonsdalea > Lonsdalea britannica_A. The sequence continues at coordinate 23,796 of NZ_CAMKXG010000006.1, forward strand.
GCCTGATCGCCAGCCCCGTCAATACCGTCGCCGCGCTGGCGAAAACAGAGCACCAGCTCGGATTGCCCCACCCCCGCATTCCGTTGCCGCGAGATATCTACGGCGCGGATCGTGAGAACGCGCGGGGACTAAACCTGTATAACGAAGCCTGTCTGCATGAGCTGTCCGAGACCCTGACGCACAGCTCACGAGCAAAAATTAGCGCGCAGCCCATCACGGCGACAGGATCTCCGCTCGCCTCGCCAATCGATATCATCAATCCGGCTGATCCGCGCGATGTCGTGGGCACCGTCTGCGAAGCCACCCCCACCGATGTGTCCCATGCTCTCGAGGCCGCGCAACAGGCGACACGCCAGTGGGCCGCCGTTTCTCCGTCGATCCGCGCGGAAAAATTGATCCGCGCCGCCGAATTGATGGAGCAACGCATCGGAGAACTCATCGGCGTGTTGGTCAGAGAGGCGGGAAAAACCTACAGCAATGCCATCGCCGAAGTGCGAGAAGCGGTGGATTTTCTCAACTATTACGCCCTGCAGGTTCAGCAGACATTCGATAATGACAGCCACGTACCGTTGGGCGTCGTCGTTTGCATCAGCCCCTGGAACTTCCCTCTGGCCATTTTTACCGGTCAGATAGCCGCTGCGCTGGCGACCGGTAATACGGTGATTGCCAAACCAGCCGAGCAAACGCCGCTGATCGCCTATCTCGCCGTGAACATCCTGCACGAAGCCGGTATTCCAAACGACGTCTTGCAGATGCTGCCGGGACGCGGCGAAACCGTCGGAGAGCCGCTGATCGCCGACGAGAAGGTCAAAGGGATCATGTTCACCGGTTCTACCGCCGTCGCCCTGTCAATCAACCAACAGATTGCGGGACGTCTGGATGAAGCCGGGCGCCCGATCCCCCTCATTGCGGAAACCGGCGGCATCAATGCCATGATCGTTGACTCGTCCGCATTACCGGAACAGGTCATCATCGACTGTATGACTTCCGCGTTTGATAGCGCCGGTCAGCGCTGCTCCGCCTTAAGATTGTTGTGTATCCAGAATGACGTCGCCGAGCCGCTGCTCGAAGCCTTGCGCGGCACCATGGTCGAATATCAGATGGGTAATCCTGAACAGCTCTCAACGGATATCGGCCCGGTCATTGATGAAGAAGCGATGGGCGCCATCCGTGCGCACATCAGCGCGATGCGCGATAAAGGTTTTCCCGTCTTTCAGGCCAGCCACACCGCGATGCGCGACGTCACAGACGACGCTCAGGGATACTTCATCACCCCTGCGCTTATCGAAATCAACGCTATCGAAGACTTGAAGAAAGAGGTATTCGGTCCGGTGCTGCACGTGCTGCGCTATGACAGCCGCCAGTTGCCGGAGCTGGTGAATAAAATCAACACATTGGGGTATGGTCTCACCTTCGGCATTCACTCTCGCATCGACCGCACCATCAACAAAGTGGCGGAAAGCATCGACGTGGGAAATGTGTATATCAACCGCAATGTGGTGGGCGCCGTCGTCGGCGTTCAGCCCTTCGGGGGCGAAGGACTCTCCGGCACCGGTCCCAAGGCGGGCGGGCCGCTGTACCTGTATCGTCTGCTGAGCCAGTGCCCTGCCGATGCCTCGCTGCAAGGCTTACGCTACACCGCGGTCGCCGGCCCGGAAGCCCTGCCGACCAAGCCCGGCGCCTTTAGCGCCCATACGTCGCTGCAGGCCTGGGCGGAACAGCAGCAAAACAGCGAGCTGCTGCAATGTTGCAAAACGTTCAAAGAAAACAGCGCGGGCTATACCGTGAGCGCCCTTCCCGGTCCGACCGGCGAAGACAACGACTATCGGCTTTTACCTCGAGAACGTGTTTTAGGGATAGCGTTGAATCCACAGGACTTGCTGATCCAACTGGCGGCCGTCACCAGCGTGGGCGGCAAAATGCTGTGGCCGGACACCTCCGTGAACATTGCGCTCTATGAAAAATTGCCCGCCGACGTGAAAGCGGTCATCGACATTACGCCGGTCGCTACGCTTTACGAACAGCCTTTCGACGCGGTGATCCATCACGGCAACGCCGTATCGCTGCAAAACGTCTGCACCCAGCTGGCCGCCAGACACGGCCCTATCGTATCCGTGCAGGGGTTGAGCAGCGGTGACAGCGCAATTCGGCTTGAACGCCTGCTGATTGAACGCGCGATCTGCACCAATTCGGCAGCGGCGGGAGGCAATACGCGTCTGATGACGCTTTAAAGTGAGAAAGGCCAGCATTGCTGGCCTTTTGCTTCTGTCGGGAAGTCCGCTTAGTCGCGGAAATTATTGAACTGGAAAGGCTGCCCCAGATCCGCGCCGCGCACCAGCGCGATCACGTTTTGCAGGTCGTCGCGAGACTTACCCGTCACACGTACCTGCTCGCCCTGAATCTGCGCCTGCACTTTCAGCTTGCTGTCTTTGATCAGCTTGACCAGCTTCTTCGCCTGGGCCGTCTCAATCCCCTGCTTCAGTCCGGCTTCCACGCTGTAGGTTTTACCGCTGTGCTCAAGCTCTTCGGGCACGTCTACCGCACTCCCTTCGATACCGCGTTTAGCCAGTTTCTCCCGCAGAATATCCACCAGCTGCTTAACCTGAAAATCTGACTCGCTCGCCATCTTGATGGTTTGCGCTTTTTCATTCAGATCAAAGCTGGCGGGCACGTTGCGGAAATCCCAGCGGGTGCTCAGCTCGCGTGACGCATTCTCCACCGCATTGCGGACTTCCTGCATATCAATTTCCGAAACAATATCGAAAGATGGCATGATTTATCTCCTGACACAAAAAGGCTGCCGAGCATGATACCCGCTCGACGGTCATAAGCAAAATGGTCGCCGGAGCATGACAGAGACCGCCATCCGCAGGCGGCGAATGCGGCGGACAAAACGATGGGCGATGGCTTATCATGTATAAAGTGATGCAGATCACATTTTCATTTTTACCCTGGGAGAGAGGCATGAAAATTACCGTCCTCGGCTGCGGTGCCATCGGGCAACTCTGGCTCGCAGCGCTTCATCAGCAAGGGCACGACGTCCAAGGCTGGCTGCGCATCCCCCGCCCCTACTGTCCGGTCAATGTGATCACGCTCAACGGCGAACACTGCAACCTGAATTTGACCGCCAACGACCCCGATCATCTGGCGCAGAGCGAGCTGTTACTGGTGACGTTGAAAGCCTGGCAGGTTTCCGACGCCGTTTCCGCTTTGCTGCCGCGTCTGCGTCCGAACTGTACGATCCTGCTGTTGCACAACGGGATGGGGACGTTGGAGGAACTGCCGACGTTAACCCAGCCGGTGCTGGCTGGCATTACCACTCACGCCGCACGACGCGATCGCACTGCTGTCACGCATATCGCCGCAGGCACGACCCACATCGGCGGCGTCAATATCGGCGGCGTCAACGGCATTGACGACCAGAGCTCGCTGGCGGACATTCTGCAGCAGGCTCTGCCGGATGTGGCCTGGCACAACAATATCACCGCCACCTGCTGGCTAAAGCTGGCCGCCAACTGCGTCATCAATCCGCTGACCGCCCTATACCGCTGCTCCAACGGCGAGCTGGCGTCTCGTCCGCAGGAACTGACGTCGCTGTGTCAGGAGATAGCGCAGGTGATGGACCGGGAGGGGCTGCACACCTCCACCGAAAGCCTGTTAATCTATATCCATCAGATTATCCACAATACGGCGGCCAATACCTCTTCGATGCTGCAGGATATCGTGGCGCAGCGGCACACTGAGATTGATTACATCACCGGATACCTGCTGAAACGCGGACGAGCCCACGGCTTAACGCTGCCGGAGAACCGCCGCCTGTTCGAACAGATTAAGAAAAAGGAGAGTGAATATGAGCGCATCGGTACTGGTTTGCCTGGCCCCTGGTAGCGAGGAAATCGAAGCGGTCACCACCATCGATCTGCTGGTCAGAGCCGGTATTCAGGTGACGACCGCCAGCGTTGCCAGCGATGGCGATCTAAACATCACCTGTTCGCGCGGTGTACGTATTCTGGCGGAGGTTCCGCTGGTCGCCGTAGCCGATCGCGCCTTTGACGCGGTGGTCTTGCCGGGCGGACTGGAAGGCGCCGAGTGCTTTCGCGACAGCCCGCTACTGATTGAACGCCTGCGCCAGACGCATCTGGAGGGCAACATCGTCGCCGCGATCTGCGCCTCGCCTGCCGTGGTGCTGGAGTATCACCAGCTTTTCCCGGTCGGAAACATGACCGGCTATCCGGGGCTGAAATCACGCATTCCGGAAGAGAAATGGCTGGATAAACGCGTTGCGTTCGACCCACGCGTTAACCTGCTGACCAGCCAGGGACCAGGCACCAGCATCGACTTCGCCCTGAAGCTGATTGACCTGCTGGTCGGCAAGGCCAAAGCGGCCGACGTTGCCGCTCAGCTGGTGCTGCCGCCCGGCATCTACAATTATCAGGATTGATATTGCATGCACAAAAAAAGGCGCCGAGGCGCCTTTTTTTTATCGCTTAACCGGATTCACGGTCGATAAACCTTCACGTTATTAAAGCCCTGCTCGCGCAAATAAAGCGCCTGCAAACGGCTCATCACGCCGCGTTCGCAGTAGAGCAGATAGGTTTTGCTCTGGTCCAGATCGCCAAACTGGGTCGCCAGTTTGTAGAACGGCAGCGACTTGATTTCGACCTGTTCCAGCGACAGCGGGCGATCGTCCTGTTCGTCTGGAGAGCGAATATCCAGCAGTATGTCGTTGGCGGCGAATGCGTCCACCGTTTCGACTTCCACCACTTCCTGCGTGGTCTGCTCGGCGATCTCACGGATATCCAGATTGCGGGCTTCGCTCACAACGCGGTCGAGAATATCGAAGTCGAACTGGCTCTCTTCGTGCTCGATTTTGGCTTTCACCGCTTTCACCGTCGGGCTTTTCGAGATCACGCCGCAATATTCCGGCATGGTCTTGGCGAAGTCTTCGGTGCCCAGCTGGCGCGCCATGTTGATGATGTGTTCTTTATCGTGCGAGATCAGCGGACGCAGAATCAACGTATCCGTCGCGTTGTCGATCATCCGCAGGTTGGTGAGCGTCTGGCTGGATACCTGTCCCAACGCCTCGCCGGTCACCAGAGCCTGCACGCCGTAGCGTTCGGCCACTTTCGATGCCGCCCGCACCATCATGCGTTTCAGTACAACGCCCATCTGACCGTCGTCAACTTTCTCAAGAATTTCGCCGACCACCGGTTCAAAATCGATGGCGACAAAGCGGACACGATGCGAGCTGCCAAAACGGTTCCACAAATAGTGGGCGACCTGTTTAACGCCGATTTCATGCGCGGCACCGCCCAGATTGAAGAAGCAGTAGTGAACGCGGCAACCGCGACGCATCAGCATGTAACTGGACACGCCGGAGTCGAAACCGCCCGAAATCAACGACAGGACATCCTCCTGCGTACCAATCGGGTAGCCGCCGATGCCTTCATAGCGCCCTTTGATCAACAGCAAACGGTCCTGCTCGATTTCCAGATGCACGGTCATTTGCGGTGACGTCAGATTGACCTTTGCGCTTTCGATATGCTGATTCAGGCCGCCGCCGACGTAGCGCTCAACGTCCTGAGAGCTGAAGTCGTGCTTGCCGCGCCGTTTAACGCGCACGCAGAAGGTTTTGCCTTCTACCTGATCGCGGTACATGGCCAGCGTTTGCTCGAAGATATTGTGCAAATCGGTATAGTCGTGCTCTTCCACTTCGAGGACGTGGTGAATCCCCGGGATACGCGTCAGGGCATCACGTATAATGACGCGCCGGCTTTCGTCTTGAGCACGAACTTCGATATGATCCCAGTGACGGACAACCGCCAGCGTTTCATCATACTGTTTTAAAACGTTTCGGATGTTCCCTGTGAGGATTTTGATAAAGCGCAACCGCACAGATTGGCTTTTGATGGTGATTTCCGGGAACAATTTAATGATAAACTTCATGGTGGCTGTCGTTACTTGATCGTAAAGGCGTAAATAATTTTACCCTAAGGCTAAAATCACGTTATTGGTAATATCGACGTCGCTCCGGCGGTCTTACCAATAGCATCCAGGGCGCGGAGTATATCACTTAATTGCGGCATACGGCGCGTCTTAACCGCACAAAAGCATGATGCGGAACGACGAGCGACGGCCTCCCTTTTGCGCGCCGATACGTAGGAACAGGACCCAAAACCGACTATGCCGAAAAAAAACGAATCACCCGTCAGTTTCGAAAGCTCGCTGAACGAGCTGGAACACATCGTCGCCCGCCTTGAGTCGGGCGATCTACCGTTGGAAGAGGCGCTGCAGGCGTTTGAACAGGGTATTCAGCTGGCGCGTCAAGGCCAGCAGAAGCTGCAGCAGGCGGAGCAGCGCGTGCAGATCCTGCTTAACGATGAACCCGAAGCGGCCCTGACGCCTTTTACCCCGGACAACGAGTAGTCACGCCATGACAGAATTCTTTGAGCAACTGCGTGCTCACCATCAGCGCACGGACGCCACGCTGAGCCGGTTTATCGCCGACCTGCCATTTCAGAATACTCCTCTGGTTGAGGCCATGAGCTATGGGGCATTACTGGGGGGTAAACGGCTGCGTCCGTTTCTGGTCTATACGACCGGACAACTTTTCGGCCTCAAGCTGGAAAGCTTGGATGCGCCAGCGGCGGCCGTCGAGTGCATACACGCCTACTCATTGATTCATGACGACCTGCCTGCCATGGATAACGACGATCTGCGTCGCGGGCAGCCGACCTGCCATATTCGCTTCGGCGAAGCCAGCGCGATCCTGGCCGGAGACGCATTGCAGACGCTGGCATTTTCGATTCTGGCCGATGCGCCGATGCCGCAGGTCAGCGACCGCGACCGCCTGGCGATGGTGTCCGAACTGGCGCAGGCCAGCGGCGTCGCAGGGATGTGCGGCGGCCAGTCGCTGGACTTGGTCGCCGAAGGGCATCAGGTCGATTTAGCCGCGCTGCAACTGATTCACAGTCATAAAACCGGAGCGCTGATCCGGGCCGCCATACGGATGGGCGCTCTGGCCGCAGGCGAAGCGGGACGACAGGCATTGCCCTGCCTCGACCGTTACGCCGCCGCCATCGGATTAGCTTTTCAAGTACAGGATGACATTCTGGATGTCATCGGCGACAGCGCCACCACCGGCAAACGCCAGGGAGCCGATCAGCAACTGGGTAAAAGTACCTATCCGGGGCTATTGGGGTTGGATGAGGCGAAAGACAAGGCACGGCGTCTCTATCAGGACTCACTGGAGGCGCTGGACGATCTGGTCAAAGTCAGTTCCCTTGCGCTGGACGTTGCGCCGCTGCGGGCGCTGGCGAGTTACATCGTTGAACGCGATAAATAATTTCAACATAAGACACCGCTTAATGAGTATCCGATGACCCTTGATATAGCGAAATACCCTACGCTGGCGCTGGTGGAAACCCCGGACGAACTGCGCCTGCTGCCCAAAGAAAGTCTGCCGAAACTGTGCGATGAGCTTCGGCAATACCTGTTGGACAGCGTTAGCCGTTCAAGCGGGCATTTTGCCTCCGGTCTCGGTACGGTGGAATTGACGGTGGCTCTGCACTACGTCTACAACACGCCGTTTGATCACGTGATTTGGGACGTAGGCCATCAGGCCTATCCGCACAAAATCCTGACCGGACGACGTGATCGTATTGCGACCATTCGGCAGAAAGGCGGCCTGCACCCCTTCCCCTGGCGTGAGGAGAGCGAGTTCGACGTACTGAGCGTCGGTCACTCCTCTACGTCCATCAGCGCCGGTATCGGCATGGCGGTCGCCGCCGACCGTGAAGGTCTGGGGCGGCGTACCGTGTGCGTGATCGGCGACGGCGCCATCACCGCCGGGATGGCGTTCGAAGCCATGAACCATGCGGGCGATATCGACCCGGATATTCTGGTAGTGCTCAACGACAATGAAATGTCGATTTCCGAAAACGTCGGCGCCTTGAATAATCATCTGGCGCAGCTGCTGTCCGGCAAGCTCTACTCCACGCTGCGCGAAGGCGGCAAAAAGGTGTTGTCCGGCATGCCACCCATCAAGGAGCTGGTTCGCCGCACCGAAGAACATCTCAAGGCGATGGTCGTGCCCGGCACGCTGTTCGAGGAGCTGGGCTTCAACTATATCGGCCCTATCGACGGCCACGACGTCAACGTGCTGGCGCAGACGCTGAAAAACATGCGGAGCCTCAAAGGGCCGCAGCTGCTGCATATCATGACCAAGAAAGGCCGCGGCTATGCCCCCGCAGAACAGGACCCGATCAGCTGGCACGCCGTGCCTAAATTCGATCCGGCCAGCGGCATGCTTCCCAAGAACAAAGAGGCACTGCCAACCTACTCGAAAATCTTCGGCCAGTGGCTGCTGGAAACCGCCGCAGGCGACAGCAAACTGATGGCGGTTACGCCAGCCATGCGCGAAGGCTCGGGTATGGTCGAGTTCTCCCGTCAATATCCAAAACAGTATTTCGACGTGGCAATCGCCGAGCAGCATGCCGTAACCTTCGCCGCCGGTTTGGCGATTGGCGGCTACAAGCCGGTCGTCGCAATTTACTCCACCTTTTTGCAACGGGCCTACGATCAGGTTATTCACGACGTCGCTATTCAAAAGCTGCCGGTCCTGTTCGCGATCGACCGCGGCGGCATCGTGGGCGCCGACGGGCCAACGCACCAGGGCGCATTCGACCTCTCATTCCTGCGCTGTATCCCCAATATGGTGATCATGACGCCGAGCGATGAGAATGAATGCCGCCTTATGCTGCATACCGGCTATCACTATCAAGATGGGCCGGTGGCCGTTCGCTATCCGCGCGGGAATGGTGTGGGCGTCGAGCTGACGCCGCTGGCGTCGATTGCGATCGGCAAAGGCATTGTGCGTCGCGAAGGCGAGAAGCTGGCCATTCTGAACTTCGGGACACTACTGCCTGAAGCGCGTGAGGCGGCAGAAAAGCTGAATGCGACGCTGGTAGATATGCGTTTCGTCAAACCGTTGGACGTCGAGCTGCTTGATACGCTGACGGCAAACCACGACGCGCTGGTGACGCTGGAAGAGAATGCGGTCATGGGAGGAGCAGGCAGCGGCGTGAACGAGTGGGTCATGGCGAATCGCCGCCCCGTGTCGGTATTGAATCTTGGCCTGCCGGATCGGTTTATTTCTCAGGGTTCCCAGCAGGAAGTCCGCGCCGATCTGGGTCTGGATGCCGCAGGTATTGAGAAAAGCATTCGGGACTGGCTGGCCTGATCTCAGGCTAAGCGCTGATTCCCCGCCGACGCAGCAGCGTCAGGCGGGGAATCAGCAAAAGAAGTGATAAAGCGAGATGAACTACGTGCGCTAGCGGTGGCGCACGTTTACCACGGCAGGGAGTGGCCCAACAGGTAGATAATGGCCGCCGCGACGACACCGGCAATCACATCATCCACCATGATCCCCATACCGCCATGGACGTTACGGTCGAACCAGCGAATGGGCCACGGCTTCCAGATATCAAGAAGACGAAACAGCACAAAACCGGCCGCGACCCAACCCCAATGCATGGAGGGCAGCGCCATCAGCGTAATCCACATCCCGACAAATTCATCCCACACGATACTGCCGTGATCGTGAACGCCCATATCTTTCGCGGTACGCTGACAGAGGTACACGCCGATACCAATGCTGAGCATGACCAACAGCGAGTACAGCTGCCAGGGCAACAAAATCATCAGGTACCACAGCGGAATTGCCGCCAGCGATCCTACCGTTCCCGGCATCCAGGGAGATAATCCACTGCCCAGCCCGGTCGCCAGAAAATGCCACGGATTCAGCATTCGCAGGCGACGTTTCGCCTCACGCGAGCCTTTATTTTCACTCACCAAAGTGGTCATAGCCTTTGAGGTCGATATCGACGGGTTCGTCGTGTTGGAAGAAGCGCAGCCCTTCGGCCGCCGGACACATCTGTCCGATGCAGGTATAGCGCACGCCCAGGTGGCTAAGCGCCAGATCCAACGCGCCGCGATTGAGCTCCGGCACGGTGAAGCAAAGCTCATAGTCCTCTCCCCCGCCCAATGCCCAACGCCTGACGCAATCGGCATCCACCGACTGCTGCAGCGCTTCGGAGTACGGCAGCATATCCAGATTGATATGTGCGCCGCATTCGCTGGCGGTAAGGATATGGCGGAGATCGGAAGCCAGACCGTCGGACAGATCGATGGCGGAATGCGCCAGACCACGTAGCGCCTGCCCTTGCAGGATACGCGGCTGAGGTCGCAGATGACGTTGCACCAGGTAGCGTCGCCGTTCGTCGTCCTCGACCTGCAGGCGATCCTGCAAAATGGCCAGACCCGCAGCGCTGTCGCCCA
>NZ_CAMKXG010000007.1 GCF_946477055.1 Lonsdalea britannica
AAGGGGTCGGTTTATTCGTTACCAGAGCCATAGGTACGTTGCGAGCGGCCAGCGCTTGCAGCGTGTCTTTGACCCCGGGATACAGCTGGCTGCCAGCATCAACCGTTTCTGCGTAAGCGATGTCAAACTGTTTGCGCGCGGACTGCATCCGCTCAGGCGAAGGGTCAATATTGGCCCAGCGTAGCGCTCGTTCGATGACTTTGTCGGCGCCGTTGCCGATCCAGGTCGTCAGTAAGGCTTCGCCCGGCTCAGGCAGCCCTTGAGACCGCATCGCGCTGTCCAGCGCCTGAGACAAGCCCGGCGCGCTGTTAACCAGCGTGCCGTCCAGGTCGAAAGCCAGCCCGCGCACGGCGTTGTATTCAGCCATGGGACACCTTCGACAATGCCTGACGCATGCTCTCGATCACCGCCTGATAGTCAGGCTGATTGAAAATCGCCGACCCCGCCACAAACATATCCGCGCCGGCGGTGGCGATCTCACCGATGTTGTCGACTTTGACGCCGCCGTCGACTTCCAGACGAATGTCGTATCCGCTGTCATCGATGAGCTTACGCACCTGACGCAGTTTGGTGAGCGTAGAGGGAATGAACGATTGGCCGCCGAAGCCGGGGTTGACCGACATCAGCAGAATGATGTCCAGCTTATCCATGACGTAATCCAGACAACTCAATGGCGTCGCCGGGTTCAGCACCAGTCCTGCGCCGCAACCGTGATCTTTAATCAGCTGCAGCGATCGGTCGACGTGCTCTGAGGCTTCTGGATGAAAGGTGATGTAACTGGCGCCAGCTTCGGCAAAGTCCGGGATCAGGCGATCAACCGGCTTAACCATCAGATGTACGTCAATCGGGGCGGTAATGCCGTAATTTCGCAGCGCCTTGAGCACCATCGGTCCCATCGTCAGGTTGGGAACATAATGATTATCCATGACGTCGAAGTGGACGACATCGGCGCCCGCCGCCAGCGCTTTTGCGGTGTCCTCTCCCAGCCGGGCAAAGTCAGCCGACAATATAGACGGGGCGATTAAAAACGGTTTCATTCGCTTCTCCAAACCATCAAGTCTGCATATTGCTGCCGAAGCCACTTCGGGTTTAAAAGGACTCGTACAGCCTCTGTTTTAGCGATAGCGCGGGGCTTTTCAGCCTGCTTACCCTAACTCGACGCCGCGGTACAATGCCAGCAGTTCGTTCACCTTACTGCGGCCCGCAATGTTGCGGCTAATCGTCCGCCGGGCCTTGACCACGTACAGCGATGAGGCCGACTGATACCACTCGCGCGTCAGCTCCGTATCGTGATTGGAAATCAATACCGGTATTTGGCTTTCCGCCGAGAGCTGCTGTGCCAGCAGCGCCAAATCGCGCTGATCGTCGTGATTAAAATTATTGGTGTGGTACGCCGTGAAATTCGCGGTGGCGGACAGCGGCGCATAAGGTGGATCGCAATACACCACGGAGCCCTGCTTCGCCTTGGTCAGCGTATCCCGATAGTGCTCGCAGACGAACGTGGCGTTTTGAGCCTTTTGCGCAAACCAGCGCAGTTCGTCTTCAGGAAAATAGGGTTTCTTATAACGCCCGAACGGCACGTTAAATTCGCCGCTCATGTTATACCGGCATAATCCGTTGTAACAGTGGCGGTTGAGATAGAGGAACAGTAACGCGCGTCGGTAAGCGTTGTCGCAAGCATTAAATTCGCTGCGCAACAGATAGAAAATGTCCGAGGTATTCATTTCTTGCGTGAATAACTCGCGGGCATCGCGGATGAAATGTTCAGTGTTGGTTTTAACGATATCGTACAGATTGATGAGATCGCTGTTGATATCGGCCAGGATGTAGTTGTCGTAGTCGGTATTGAGAAACACCGAGCCGGCACCCACAAAGGGTTCGATTAAGCAATCTCCCGCTGGTAGATATCGGCGAATCTCTTCTACCAGCGGATACTTACCACCAGCCCATTTTAAGAAAGCGCGGTTTTTCTTCATGCCGTCGTTAGTTACTCATACTTTTCAGAGCCGCGGATTGTACTCTGTTTCAGACAGCACATCAGGGCTAATTGGTGTTACTTGCTCAAGTCCTGCTTCACCTGACGGATCGGCTTAACCCATGGTTTCTTGGCCTGAACATCGGCTGGCAGTGATGCAACGGCTCGTTTGGCTTCATCTGAAGAGGCGTAAACGCCGCTCACAAGCACATACCAGGGTTTACCATCTCGTTGAGTCTGATAGACCCAATAATTCGTCAGTCGTTGCGATTTGGCATAGGCCTGCAGCGAGCTTTCGCGAGACGCACCGCTCAGTTGAAGCGTAAAGTGGCTGGCCGGTGCGTTTTTAATCGAACCATTAGCCTGAGCGCCGCCAGCAGGTAAAACTGACTTTCCTGATGGTGCTGGCGTGATGGCTGTCGTCGGCGCGTTGGACACGCTGCTGTTTTTAGCGGGAGCCTTGTGCGACGAGCCAGTGGCGTCTGTATGACGCGGTTTCTCTGTGCCGGGGCGGAGAGCCGTCGTCGTCTCACGCGGAGGGCGAGCTTTGCTGCCAGGTGATACTGAGGCCGGCGAAGTCGGCAACGTCACGTCTGTTTGTACCAAGGCATTTAACTGCTGCTGTTGCTGCGGCTGAGAGAGCGTATCCATCATGTTGCCCGGCAGCTCAATACGCTGCTGGTTCTTGTCCTGAGCGGGCAACGGCGCCTGAGTCGGCGCTTCGGCCACCGGAGGCGCACTCAAAGACTGTGGCTCACCAGCCTGTGTCTGGCCCGGAAGCGACGTCTGTGGTGCAGCAGGCGCGGTTGCATCAGCCGGTGAAGCCGAAGGCGATGAAAGCGCAATATTCTTCGAACCGCCGCCAGACGCCGCGGGCGGCGTCGCATCTTTACTCGGCGACTGAAGCGCAGCCCCGACGGCGACAATCAGCAATACCAGCACGATAATGCCGATGCCAATCATGACATGCTGTTTGGATAGCGCCACGCTGGGCAGGGTCAATCCCTGCTTTCTCTTCTGCTGGCGCTGTGGCCGACGATCGCTGGTATCCGGCTTCAGCTCGTCTTCCGGATTGAACTCACCCATCTATACCCCTCCAACTGAACGGCAGCTGCTCGTGGTGATGCAACCGCCGCGAATAGCTATATCATCAGGTATCATAGTACAAATAAAAACCATCGCCCCTACAGGGAGACTTATCACTAAGTCTATGTCAGGAAAGGCAATCAGCAATGGAAGCCAGAACCACATCATGGGTGACGCCGCTGCGTATCTCGGCCTGACCAATAGCTGTCGGCAATATCAGACGCAGCTCACCACCCAATACTTTTTTGTCGCGCATCATGTGCGGCAGATAAGACTCAGGGGTCATAGAAGCTGGCCCCGTAATCGGCAGCCCGGCTCGCGTCAACAGGGCTTTGATGCGATCAACGTCTGCCGAGTCCAGCAGGCCGAGGCGACGTGCAGCCTGTGCGGCCATGACCGTCCCCACCGCCACGGCTTCGCCATGCAGCCAGTTGCCGTAACCCATTTCAGCTTCAATCGCATGGCCGTAAGTGTGGCCTAAATTCAGCAAGGCGCGCAGGCCGTTTTCACGTTCATCGGCCGCGACGACTTCAGCCTTGAGTTCACAGCAACGTCGAATACAGTAAGCCACCGAGGCGTTATCTAGAGCGCGCACTGCGTCGATATGAGTTTCCAGCCAGGCAAAAAAGTCGCTGTCGAATACGATGCCGTATTTGATGACTTCGGCCAGACCAGAGGAAAGTTCGTTGGCGGGCAGCGTTTTCAGACAGTCGATATCTATCACGACGGATGCCGGTTGATAGAAAGCGCCAATCATGTTTTTGCCTAAAGGATGATTCACCGCGGTTTTACCACCGACGGATGAATCGACCTGAGCCAAGAGAGAGGTAGGAACCTGAATGAAGCGAACGCCGCGCTGATAGCAGGCCGCCGCGAAACCGGTTAAATCACCGATAACGCCGCCGCCCAGCGCCACCAACGTGGTGTCCCTGCCATGGGGTTTCTCCAATAGCGCGGAGAAGACCTGATCAAGCACCGTCAGAGATTTGTACTTCTCTCCGTCGGGAAGAATCACTTGATCAACCCGCCCCCCTGCGTCTTCCAAGACGGTCCGCACAGCGTCCAGATAGAGCGGCGCCAATGTGTCATTGGTCACCAACATAACCTGTTCGCCCGCTTTTAACGGCAAAAAAGAGTCTGCGTTGCTGAATAATCCAGCGGCTATCGTAATGGGATAACTGCGTTCCCCGAGAGTGACGATAATTCTTTCCATGCGCGTTCCATGACCTGTCGGAAGCCCGTAGAGTGCAGGCGGCTATACAAAATCAGTTGTTTTCCAGCATGCTGATGATCTGGTTGGCAACTACCTTGGCGCTTTGTTCATCGGTGCGAATCGTAATGTCTGCGATTTCTTCGTACAGTGGATTACGTTCTCTCGCTAACGCTTCCAGTACTTCGCGCGGAGGGGCCTCAACCTGCAACAACGGGCGCTTTTTATCGCGCTGCGTGCGGGCTAACTGCTTCTCGATGGTGGTTTCCAGATACACGACAACGCCTCGCGCAGAAAGGCGATTGCGGGTTTCGCGTGTTTTCACCGAACCGCCGCCGGTTGCTAGCACGATCCCTTGTTTCTCCGTCAATTCATTAATGACTTTCTCTTCGCGCTCGCGGAAGCCTTCTTCGCCTTCCACATCAAATACCCAGCCCACATCAGCCCCGGTACGTCGCTCAATTTCTTGATCGGAGTCGAAGAACTCCATGTTGAGTTGCTGAGCTAACTGACGGCCAATAGTGCTTTTGCCGGCACCCATAGGCCCAACCAGAAAGATATTGCGTTTCTCTGCCATTTTTTTGGTATTACTAAGAAATTCGTTAATGATAACCCGCCCCGCCATGTAACCTGCGGCGGAACCTAAACTGAAACCTCATGAGCGATAGTGCGAGAATCAGACAAAAAATTATCTCAATACTCAGGGTAGTTTGGCAACCTAATAAAATTTCACATTATCCAAATAAGGATGATGTAAGTTATCGACATCGCCGATGGAACGACACTTCAGTACTCAATTCGCTAATCCTTGTATGCTAAAACCGCCGCATCGTCAAACGGTGAACGGAATTATTGATAAATTGCATAGTTTTCCTTCGTCACAACCGATAACGCTATAAATCGCTCCGTGGCGCGTCGTGAATAAGCGTTGGCGTGATGAAGATCACCAGCTCGCGCCGCGTATTTTGCTGACTGCGGTTTTTAAATAAGCCGCCCACGACCGGTAAGTTACCCAGACCGGGTACTCGATTTTCAGCCTGATTTTTCTGCTGCTGAAAAATACCACCTAATACAATTGTTTCACCGTCGGTGACCGTTACCTGCGTTTGGATCTCCTGCTTATCAATCGCCAGTATCTCTCCTTCGCCCTGTTTTATGGCTCTTCCCGGCATGTTTTGGCTGATGAGCAGATTCAGGCTGATCCGGTTTTGAGGTAGTACGCGCGGCGTCACTTCCATGCCTAGTACCGCTTCTTTAAACTCTATCGACGTCGAACCGCTCGCGCCGCTCGACACCTGATAAGGGATCTCGGTCCCCTGCTTGATGCTGGCCGTCTGGCGATGAGCGGTAAACAGCCGCGGACTGGCGATAATCTCCACCGCGTTTTCCTGTTCCAGCGCCTGCAACTCCAGATCTAGCAGTCGGCCGTCAAGCCGGGCGAGATGAAAGCCCGCTTTAATGGCGGGCGTCGTTACCGGCAGATCGATCGCAAAACGATTCACGCCAGGGGCTTTACCCGCGTCCACGCGTTCACCCAACCCCCAGTTCACCCCCAACGACTCCAGCTGTTCGCTGCCTATCGTCACGATATGAGCCGTCAGTTGCACCTGTGCCAGCGGTTTGTCCATTTCAAGAATCCAGGACTGAATCTCCGTGATCGCCGCCGCTTCATCCCTTATCAGTAATGTGTTGGTGCGTTTATCCGCCGCGACTCGCCCCCGTTCACTCAACAACGTGCCGCGCTGCCCCTGCAAACTGGCGGCGACGTCGCTCGCCTCCGCATAGTGCAGCATGAAAGACGCACTCTTCAGGGGTTCCGCGCGCTGAGATGCTTGCTCTGCCGGCGGCATGTCCGACAGGTTTCCACGGGGATAGACCATCAGTACATCGCCTTCCCGCTCCACCGTCAGACCGGCCATTTTCAGCGTGATATCCATCGCCTGCTGCCAGGGAACATTATCCAACTGAAGGCTGATATTTCCCTCCACGCCCGGCGCAACGACAAGATTCAATCGCTGATGCTCCGCCAGCGCCTGCAACACGCGCGAGACCGGAACATCGTCGAAAGCCAGCGAGACGGGGAGCGCATCCTGCGCCAGGACAGGTTGATTAACGCAGAGACACGCCAGCAGAACACCGCGAACCATCGCTATTCGCATTCGTAAAACCCGGCAATACATCATGGCACAACTCCTTGTGACCAGTCGGAAAACGGCGAAGACAGTGGAATTTCCGAAACAGGGCAATCGCCCTGCAAAGGAGACAGCCGCAGCATGCCATGCGCATGATCCAGTTGCGCCACGATGCCGTCAGTAGGCGGTACAGTCTCGTCATACTTCACCCTCAGCCACACATTTCCCGCCTGTTTGACCCACCCTACCCAGCGAGAGGTATCACCAACCAGTCCTTGCAGCCGCCACTGCGCCGTGGATGCGGGCATAACGCAGTGCGCTGTCTGCGGCTGAAACGGATCCCTCTCATCCTCCGACGTCAGCGCAGCAGGCACTGCGTCCCCCGAAATCAACGTTAGCGACAGGCAAGCGAGCGCGACGTACGTTTTTCCGTTGAAAAAGCCTGAGTCCCTTGCCATTACGGTCCTCGCTTTTCAGGCGAGGGAGGATGCAGTAGTAGTTCGGTACGAATGCCCTCCTCCGTACGCCTCATCACCAGTCGGTCGATGCGGGGAACAACGTTGGAAGCGTTGAGCCGGGTAATAAACCGTCTTATGCCCACATAGTCAGCATTAAAGACCAGCAGCCATCGGTTTTCCTCGCTGTCACCACCGTCAGGAGAGTGCGGGGACCAGGAGATGAGCTGTCCGCCGGACTCATGTAACGCTTCAGTGGGTAATCCAATGCCAGACTGCCAACGATGATTCTCCAACGGCCGTGCCGCTGAACGGGATGGCAAAGCGACCGGAGCTGGCAACCCCGCCAGCCTTTTCTGCCACTGTACGACCGACTCCTGCTCTCTTTGCCGCTATTCCTGCAATAACGCCGTTTGCTGACGTAATCCGCTGTTCACCGTGCCCCAAAACACCAGCGAAAGCGCCGCGACCAGCCCGCATTGTGTCGTTAACAGCGTGCGCATTGGAGTACTGAACCACCGACAAACGAAGGGAGAGACATGCCTCATTTTTCCTTTCTCCCAACAGGCGTCACACCATGGGTACTCTCTGTTTTCCCCAACTGCAGCGTAAATTCCAGCAATGCCGCGTCAGTCGAATGTCGACGGGTTTGTCGAAGTACGGGACCAGCAGCCAGCGGTTGACCGGCCAGACGTCTGGAGAAATCGACAATCGCCTGATAGTGATGGCTGACACCTGACAGCAGCAGACCGTGTTCGCTATCGCTGATTTCCGTTAGCCATAGCGCCTCCGGCATCAGCCGGGGCAGGTGTTTTAAGAGCTCCTGGTAGCGCCGATTGTGGCGTTGCCCCTGTTCACTCAACGTCTGCTGGACCTGTTCCGCCGCCTGTTGCTGAGTGTTCTCAAGAACGCGTTGATACTGCGCCTCATGGACTAGTCTGGCCGATTGCAATTGAGCAATGCGCTGCGCCAGCATGGCATGCTGCCGTTGAGAGGTCAGGTAGTCTCCCGCGATGACAAACGCCGCTATCGCAAGCTGCGCCGTCAACAGCAGGCTCCACAGGCGCATACGCCGAATTAGCTGCCGACGGCGCCAGGGAAGCAGATTGACCATTGGCATCAGTCATCCCCCGGACGCAGCGCCAATCCGGCCGCGATCGCAAACGTCGACGGCTCCGTCGGCAACGGCGGTTGCTGATAGCTGAATGCCGCCAGCGGCGACCACGGGATCAGGCGTTCCGCGTCACCGATATCCGTATTCGGAACCGACGAACTCAGGTAAACCGGATAATGCGCAGAGGCCGGAAAACGCTCGTCTATCTCGCGGATATAATCGAATAGCGTGGCATGCTCGCCCGAGTCTTGCGATGTGAACGTACCGAAGTCTAGCGGTTGTCCGACTGGCGAGATCCACAGCCAGCTGTCCTCGAAGCGGTGCAACAGCGGCGCATGGGGAGAAATCCCAACCTGTCTGGCCACACAGCGAAGGGCGCAGGGACTGATATCCACTACGTCGGCATACAGCCCGGCACGGGCGAGACAGGACAACCATGCTGTTAGCGCGGTCTTCCTCGCAGCCGTCACCAGTACTGTATCGGGAGTGTGCGGGTCGTCTCGATAGTCGAGCGCCAACGCATCCCGACTCACCGGAAGCGTGCGCGACGCCATCTTTTCGATATATCCGCTACGTTCCGGCTCACGCAATCGGGGATCGGGCGCCGCCATTCGCTGTTGAAATATCAGCGCAGGCGGCAGTGCGATGCGCAAAGAAATGAAGCGCGGCAATTCCCGCCGCCATTGATGAAGCACCTCACAAAGTGAGTCTGGATCATGTAGACTACCGGCGCGTAACGTATCGCCCGGCAACGGTAATTGCCACCAGTGGCGCAGTTGCCAGCCATCACGGCGACGTTGCACCGCCAGAGCGCGCACGACGCCATTTTGTATATCCAATCCAACCCGCCAGATGTGGTAAGCCATGTTCGATCTCCTTATCGTCAGCTAAAAGAACGTGTTCTCATTGCTGGCTTACCTTTATACTTAGCGCCCGATTGCTTATAAACTATTCAACCGCTACTGAATGGAAAATCTCAGGTGAAGCTCGTAAAGTATTTATTCATCCTTGCAGTAACTTGCATTCTGCTGGGAGCCGCCTCGCTCTATGGCCTTTATCGCTATATTGAGCCTCAGTTACCCGATGTCGCGACGCTCAAAGACGTCCGTTTGCAAACCCCGATGCAGGTCTACAGCGCCGACGGCGAGCTCATCGCTCAGTTCGGCGAAAAACGCCGTATTCCATTGCAACTGTCCCAGATCCCGCCCGAGCTGGTGCATGCTTTTATCGCGACGGAAGACAGCCGCTTCTATGAACATCACGGTATCGACCCGCAGGGCATCCTGCGTGCGGCATCGATTGCGATGATGTCAGGCCATGCGTCTCAGGGCGCGAGTACCATCACTCAGCAGCTGGCGCGTAACTTCTTCTTGAGCCCGGAGCGCACCCTGTTGCGTAAGGTTAAGGAAGTTTTTCTCGCCATCCGCATTGAGCAGATGATGACGAAGGATGAAATCCTCGAGCTCTATCTCAACAAGATCTATCTGGGATATCGCGCGTACGGCGTCGGCGCGGCGGCGCAGGTCTACTTTGGCCGAACGGTGGATCAGCTTACGCTGGGTGAAATGGCGATGATCGCCGGTCTGCCCAAAGCGCCATCGACCTTCAACCCGCTCTACTCATATGACCGCGCGCTTGCCCGCCGCAACGTAGTGTTATCGCGTATGCTGGATGAAAACTACATCACGCGAGCTCAGTACGATCAGGCAAGAAGTGAGAAATTGGAGGCCGACTACCACGCGCCTGAAATCGCTTTCTCCGCGCCATATATGGCGGAAATGGTACGTCAGGAAATGGTGAAACGTTATGGCGACGGCGCCTACAACGACGGCTACAAGGTCTACACCACCATCACCCGGAAACTCCAGCAGGCCGCGGATGACGCCGTACGCAACAATGTGATCGACTACGATATGCGCCACGGTTACCGCGGAGCGGACCAGGAGCTGTGGAAAGTCGGTATGCCGGCCTGGCCCGAAAAGAAAATCATTGAAGCCCTGAAGAAACTGCCGGTCTACGGACCACTGCAGCCAGCGGTGGTCACGGCCTCTGCCGCCGATCAGGCCACCGCAACACTCTCCTCTGGCGAAAAAGTCGTTCTGCCGCTGGAAAGCGTACGCTGGGCGCGTCCGTTTAAAACCGACTATCTGCAAGGCGCCATTCCGCGACGCGTGACCGATGTCCTGCAGGCGGGCCAGCAGATCTGGGTGCGTAAAGTCGACAACGTCTGGTGGCTGGCTCAGGTGCCTGACGTCAATTCCGCGATGGTGTCTTTAGACCCGAATAACGGCGCCGTTCTGGCGTTAGTGGGTGGCTTCGACTTCAACCAGAGCAAGTTCAACCGCGCCACTCAGGCTTTGCGCCAGATCGGGTCGAACATTAAACCGTTCCTCTACACGGCGGCGATGGACAAAGGGCTGACGCTCGCCACCCTGCTGAACGACGCCCCAATTACCCGCTGGGATCCGGGTGCCGGTTCCGACTGGAGTCCGAAAAACTCCCCGCCGCAGTATGATGGCCCAATCCGACTTCGTCAGGGTTTGGGACAGTCCAAAAACGTCGTGATGGTACGCGCGATGCGCGCGATGGGCGTGGACTATGCGGCCGACTATCTGGAGCGCTTTGGTTTCCCGCAGCAGAACATCGTTCACACCGAGTCGCTGGCGCTGGGGGCGGCTGCGTTTACGCCGTTGCAGATGGTTCGCGGTTATTCGGTCATGACGAACGGCGGCTATTTGGTCGACCCGTATTTTATCAGCAAGATCGTCGATGATTTCGGTAATACGCTGTTCGCCGCGGCACCGAAAATCGTTTGCGACAGCTGTAATTTGCCGGTCATTTACGGTGAAACTCAACGTTCCGTCGAACTCTCTCCAGACTCAATGGAAAATGTCGCCACGTCTCAGGAGCATTCGCAGCCGAACGCCGCGCCGCAACCCGATCCGATTACGCCGCCGGAAGCAGCGCGACAGGCCAATCAGCCGTATGCGCCGCACGTCATCAGCACGCCGCTGGCCTTCCTTATCAAGGACGCCATGAACAGTAATGTCTTCGGCGAACCGGGCTGGATGGGAACCGGCTGGCGCGCAGGGAAAGTGCTGCAACGCCATGATATCGGTGGGAAAACGGGGACGACCAACAACTCCAAGGATGCCTGGTTCTCCGGCTATGGACCGAATATTGTGACGTCCATCTGGATTGGCTTCGACGATCATCGTCGCGATCTGGGGCGCTCAACTCTTTCAGGTGCGATCCGCGATCAAATTTCCGGATACGAAGGGGGCGCCAAGAGCGCTCAACCAGCCTGGGATAGCTTCATGAAAGTCGCACTGAGCGGCGTACCGGAGCAGAAGATGACCCCACCACCGGGCATTACCACCGTCACAATCGACCGCAGCACGGGCATGCTGTCCGACGGGGGCGGCAATAGCCGTCAGGAATACTTTATCGACGGGACGCAGCCGACAGAACACGCGACCCATGATTCCGGTACGACGTTGTACGACGCCGGTAGCGGTCAATCCGAAGAGTTATTCTAACTACGTAACAGGCAGGTGCGCTGAACCCAGCGCGCCTGCTGCCTATCGAAATGGGGCTATTTCTGAGAGGACGGCGAGAAAAGGTGGGCGTGCGCCAGAAACAGTGCGCTGACATTACGCGCCTCACGGAAATCCGGCTCCTGTAACAGTGACATCATCTGCGCCTGCGGCCAACGTACCGGGATCAACGGCTCCGGCTCATCGCCCTGTAAGCGCTGCGGATAAAGCCCACGGGCAATGACGATATTCATTTGGCTGGAAAAATAGGACGGGGCCAGCGTCAACGTCGCCAGCAGTTCGAAGTGCTCCGCACCAAACCCGACTTCTTCCTTCAATTCGCGGTCAGCCGCTTCATATACCGTCTCTCCCGCATCGATCAGCCCTTTGGGAAAGCCCAGCTCATACTGCTCAATCCCCACCGCATATTCGCGGATCAGCAGCAAATCATCGCCAATCATCGGCACAATCATCACCGCTTCCCGGCCGGAAGGGCGCATCCGCTCATACACGCGGCGCTCGCCGTTACTGAACTCCAGATCCACCGATTCGACATTAAACAGACGCGAGCGGGCTACGGTTTCAACCCCGAGAATTTTGGGTTTTTGCAGGTTATTATCCATAGAAGCCCCGGTTACAGAGGAAATTAGCTGTCGCTGACCGCACAGTTGGAAAAATACTGGTACGCTTCACAGCATGATCGGTACGGGCATTTTGCGGCAATTGCGTTGTTGCCTGCAACTTTACCATACCAAAACAACAAGATTGCAACACCTTGAACACATAAGCTTTACTCATGTAAACCAGAGAGGCGCCTGGATGAAAAAAAAATAGGATTATCCTCATTTTTGTTCATGTCTGGCCTTGTTAGCATCCAAGGATCAAGACAAGAATGTATAAATTCAGTTAGCAAAGGCAGCCAGCAAAGCTAGATGGGATAACATAGCCTATGTATCTTTGTTAGTATCCGAAAAAAACAGAGGAAACCTGACGCTGTTGGATGGTAATGATATGAGTACAATACTCATCATATTGTCTGTATTGTTAGCCTGTCTGATTGCGGTAGGGGGTTTCATTGGCTATCGCATGTATCGTCGTTTTCTTTTTGCCAAACGCCTGCCCGTCGTCTCTGGACATCGCCAGCTGACCTCAACGGAACGCAAGGCTGTAGAACATTATTTGGTGTCGAAAGATGCTGACAATACGCTGCCGCTTACTGCGTCGGCGTCTTCCCCGCGTCTGACACGTTCTCTGCTCAGCAACCGCGTTTACCCCATCACGCACAGCATTACTCGCTATGGGCTCAGCACTGACGCGCCAAATAAATGGCGATACTTCATTGATACGCAAGAAGTTCACCTGCCTCCCAGTTGGGAACAGTACATCACGCAAAATAACGAGATCGAGCTAATCACCACGCGTTCTATGCCGCTGGTTATTTCTCTCAACGGACACTCGATCACGGAATACATCAACAACCACGATTCCTCGAACAACCGCGAACTGCCGATTGGCAACGCGTCAATCCTCCCGGAAGAAAACGAACATACCGAACTGCTTTCCGTGCGCAAAGAAACGCGGGAAGAGTACGCCACGCATCGTTCTCGCGGCCTTAAAGACGCCGCCGTGCTGTGTTGCGCCTTTTTTCTGTTGGTCTTCAGCCTCAACAGCCCGCTGGCGGTGCTGCCGTGGCTGGCGGGCACCGCCTGTCTGCTGGCCGCATGGGGCTGCTGGCAGCTATTTCGTTCCCCCCGAGAAAAAGAGCTGCAGGACGTCCACTGTCTGAACGGTACGCCGCAGTGTCTGGGGCTTTTTGGCGAATCTAACCAAAGCCGTCTAGGCAATATCTCTCTCGGCAACATCGATCTGATTTATCCCCCACACTGGCAACCCTACATCGGCCACGATTTGGGGAAAAAGACCGATGTGGACATCTATCAAAACCGGCAGGTCGTACGGCAGGGAAAATATCTGTCGCTGCACAATGAAGTCAAAAAGTTTCCCTTGCAGAAACGCGGCAAGAATCTGGTGCTGGCCTGCGGCGCGCTGTGCAGCCTGCTGCTGTTGAGTTACGTGCCGCTCGATCTCCCGCTCAAGCTTAGCCTCGCCTGGATTAAGGGCGCGAACAACATCAAGGTCACACAGGTCGATGAACTGGAACGGATGCCGCTCCATGTCGGCGATACATTGCAGGTACACGGCACCGGCATGTGTTACGTCCCCCCCGTAGATCATGGCCCCATGCCTCCCAGCACATCGGCTTTCCAGCCCTTCGACTGTTCCGCCATCTACTGGAATAAAGCCGACCCGCTACCGCTGCCTGAATCCGACATCATCGAAAAAACTATCGCCTTGCGCGCCACGGTTAACGACCAGCTGCATCCTTCGACGAATGGCGACGGAGCCAGCTCACCGTTAGCCAGCGCGATCCAGAAGTCCGGCATGATTCTGTTGAATGACTTTTCCGACATCGTGCTGAAAACCGAAGACTTGTGCGAAAAGGAAGAGGATTGTACGCGTCTTAAAAACGCGCTGATTAATCTCGGCAACGTGAAAAGCTGGAACGTGCTGGTCAGACGCGCCAGCTCCGGCGCGCTGAAAGGCACCAGCGTCATCCTGCGCCCCGTGAGTGCCGAAACGCTGGATACGTTGGTCAACAACGCCACGGACTATTTTTATTTGCAGGAGCTTCGCAACGCCACCAATACGTTGAACAGCCCGCCGCCAGCGGGGTTCCTCATCCGTAGCGATGAAGGCAACCAGTTCGTCACCCATCCAGAACCCATGACGCCGTTGCCGGAGTATCGACCGGCGGAACAGTGGCAGGAACTGCAGCGCCTGTCCGCGATGTTGCTGCACACATCATTCGAAGCCAGCGGCGTCATCACCGCCATTTCTCTGGATGCTAACGGCACTCGCCATATTTCGCTTCATAGCGAACCCGATGCGGTCACGCTGTGGCGCTACCTCGGTAGCTGCATTCTGCTTCTGCTGTTTACGAGCGTGTTCATCATCAACGTCGTACAGCTGGTCATGAAGCATCGCCGGAGCAAACAGCGCATTGCCGACATCCAACAGTACTACGCCAGATATCTGGCGCCGGAGACCTCCGCGACGCCTGCGTTACACGGCAGCGCTTCTCGTCCGTCGTGAAATCATTCGCCTTAAACCGGTATACTGACGGACAAATCCCCTCAGCCTGACGGCCGCCTCCGGCGGCA
This sequence comes from Lonsdalea britannica, assembly GCF_946477055.1. Classification (GTDB taxonomy): domain Bacteria; phylum Pseudomonadota; class Gammaproteobacteria; order Enterobacterales; family Enterobacteriaceae; genus Lonsdalea; species Lonsdalea britannica_A. The sequence continues at coordinate 14,730 of NZ_CAMKXG010000007.1, forward strand.
ATGGCCTCTTTGCCGGAGTGATAATGATTTCCGAACTTGATTGGAATGAGATAGATACCGTGCTGTTGGACATGGATGGCACCTTGCTTGACCTCGCTTTCGACAGCTACTTTTGGCTGCAGCTGGTGCCGCAAACGCTCAGCGAAAGGCGCGGCATCTCTCTGGAAGAAGCAAAATCGCAGATGGCTCACGAATACCAGTCCGTCCAGCATACGCTTAACTGGTACTGCTTCGACTACTGGAGCCAACAGCTGGATCTGGATATACGTCAGATGACGCGAGACATCGCTTCACGCGCACGGCTTCGGGACGATACCGCGCCTTTTCTCCGTGCATTGAGAGACAGTGGTCACCATACGGTTTTGCTGACGAACGCCCATCCGCACAGCCTGTCGGTTAAAATTGAACGTACGGGGCTCGATCAGCACCTTGATTTATTACTTTCCACCCATACTTATGGCTTTCCGAAAGAAGATCAGCGTTTATGGCAGGCGGTGCAGGCTCAGATCGGATTCGACCCTGCGCGGACCTTGTTTGTGGATGATAGCGAACCCATTCTGGACGCGGCCAAGACGTTCGGGATCGGCTACTGTCTGGGCGTCAGCAACCCGGACTCCAGTCTGCCCGAGGATAAAACGTTCCACCGCCATCCAGCGACCAACGATTACCGGACGCTGATCCCCGCCTTCACAGGCGCCACCGGTTTTTGAGGAGCACATATGAGCAAAGCCAGCCAGCATGAAGACACCAGCGCGGTCCGGCTGGACAAGTGGCTGTGGGCGGCACGGATTTACAAAACCCGCGCCGTCGCCCGCGATATGGTTGAAGGCGGCAAGGTTCACTATAACGGTCAGCGCAGCAAGCCCAGCAAACTGGTCGAGCTGAATGCCGAACTCAAACTACGTCAGGGCAACGACGAACGCACCATCGTGATTCTGGAGATCTGCGCACAGCGCCGGTCCGCACCTCAGGCGCAGGCGATGTATCAGGAAACCGAGGTCAGTATCGAAAAACGGGAAAACATGGCGCAGGCAAGAAAAATGAACGCGCTGTCCATGCCCCACCCCGACCGTCGCCCAGATAAAAAAGAGCGCCGGGATTTGATTAAATTTAAATACAGCGATGCGGAATAATCCGCCGTCGCCGCGAGAAAATATTATGTCCACACACGATCAATTACACCGTTACCTGTTCGAAAGCCACGCCGTACGTGGTGAACTGGTCACGGTCAGCGACACGCTCCAGCAGGTCCTGGAGAATCACGACTACCCGGCTCCCGTGCAAACGCTGCTCGGCGAACTGCTGGTCGCCACCAGCCTGCTGACCGCGACGCTGAAATTCAATGGCGACATTACGGTTCAGCTACAGGGCGATGGGCCGCTGAAGCTGGCCGTCATCAACGGCAACCATGCTCAGCAGATGCGCGGCGTAGCTCGCCTGCAGGGCGATATCGCGCCTGAAAGCTCGCTGCACGATATGATCGGCAACGGCTATCTGGTGATCACCATCACCCCGACCGAAGGTGAGCGCTATCAGGGCGTTGTCGGGCTTGAAGGCGACACGCTGGCAGCCTGCCTGGAAAACTACTTCCTGCAGTCAGAACAGCTGCCGACGCGCCTGTTTATCCGTACCGGCGAGCACGACGGTAAACCGTGCGCCGCCGGTATGCTGCTACAGGTGCTGCCAGCTCAGGAAGGCAGCCGGGACGACTTCGACCATCTCTCTCAGCTGACGACGACGGTAAAAGGCGAGGAGCTGTTCTCTCTGCCCGCGAATGAGGTGCTGTACCGCCTGTATCATCAGGAAGAAGTGACGGTATACGAGCCGCAGCCGGTCAGTTTCCATTGCCACTGCTCGCGCGAGCGCTGTGAGAATGCTTTGCTGACGCTGTCGGAAAGTGAAGTGGACGATATTCTGGCGCAGGACGGCAACATCGACATGCATTGCGATTACTGCGGAAGCCATTACCTCTTCAATGCGGCCGACATCGACCACATTCGTCAGTCCGCCTCACGCACCAATCTGCACTAATCCCACCGCTTCAAAGGGCGCCTGAAAGCGCCCTTTCTTTTCAATCTGTGCTCGATATCACATTTTCATTACTTTTGCGTCACAAGAATAAGCAAAGTTATTAAAGAATTTATTTAATTTTATGATAGTTCTCGTAGTTAAAATAAGCTCTGGCCCTACACTATTAGGCAGTAGGACAATACCCATTGAGGAGTAGCCACATGGAGATTAACGGCCAGATGTCACAGGCGCTTTCCGCTTACGGCATTCACGATATCCGCGAACTCGTCTATAACCCGAGCTACGATTTACTGTTTGAAGAAGAAACATCCCCTACATTAGAAGGTTACGAACGCGGCATCGAAACTGAGCTAGGTGCGGTCGCCGTCAACACCGGTATTTTCACCGGTCGTTCACCGAAAGATAAATATATCGTCCGTGACGATGTGACCCGCGATACCGTCTGGTGGGCCGATCAGGGCACCGGCAAGAATGACAACCATCCGCTCAGCCAGGACGTCTGGCAACAGTTGAAGCAACTGGTCGGCGAGCAACTCTCCGGGAAACGCCTTTTTGTCGTCGATGCCTACTGCGGCGCTAACCCTGACAGCCGGCTGAAAGTCCGTTTCATCACCGAAGTCGCCTGGCAGGCGCACTTCGTGAAAAACATGTTTATCCGTCCCAGCGAAGAAGAGCTGCGCGACTTCGTCCCCGACTTCACCGTGCTGAACGGCGCCAAGTGCACCAATCCGCACTGGCAGGAGCAAGGGCTGAACTCGGAGAACTTCGTCGCCTTTAACCTCACCGAAGGCATTCAGCTAATCGGGGGAACATGGTACGGCGGCGAAATGAAGAAGGGACTGTTCGCCATCATGAACTACCTGCTGCCGCTGAAAGGCATCGCCTCCATGCACTGCTCCGCCAACGTCGGCGAAGCGGGCGACGTGGCGGTCTTTTTCGGCCTCTCCGGTACGGGTAAAACCACGCTATCCACCGATCCTAACCGCCAGCTGATCGGCGATGACGAACACGGCTGGGACGACGACGGCGTCTTCAACTTCGAAGGCGGCTGCTACGCCAAAACCATCAGACTCTCGCAGGAAGCCGAGCCGGATATCTACGGCGCCATCAAGCGTGACGCGCTGCTGGAAAACGTGACCGTGCGCGCAGACGGCAGCATCGACTTCGACGATGGGTCGAAAACCGAAAACACCCGGGTGTCCTACCCGATCGATCACATTCTGAATATCGTCAAACCGGTTTCCAAAGCGGGTCATGCCACCAAGGTGATTTTCCTGACCGCGGACGCGTTCGGCGTGCTGCCGCCGGTGTCTCGCCTGACGTCCGATCAGACGCAATACCACTTCCTGTCCGGATTCACCGCCAAACTGGCTGGAACAGAGCGCGGCATTACAGAGCCAACGCCGACATTCTCCGCCTGCTTCGGCGCCGCCTTCCTCACGCTGCATCCCACGCAGTATGCCGAAGTGCTGGTGAAACGGATGCAGGCCTCCGGCGCGCAGGCTTATCTGGTGAATACCGGTTGGAACGGCACCGGCAAACGCATTTCCATCAAGGATACGCGGGGTATTATCGCCGCCATTCTGAATGGCAGCATCGAAGAGGCGGAAACGAAAACGCTGCCTATCTTCAATCTGTCGATCCCAACCGCGCTGGCCGGTGTGGACCCGTCGATTCTGGATCCGCGCGATACGTATGAAAGCGCCGCGCAGTGGGAAGCGAATGCCGAAGATCTGGCTCAGAGGTTTATCGCCAACTTCGATAAATACACCGATACCCCAGCAGGTGCCGCACTGGTCGCCGCCGGTCCGAAGATCTGATACGCCATAAGCTAAACCATCACAAATGCCTGCAACCGCAGGCATTTTTTTTGCTCAACGGACGGCAAGACGTCGCGTATCACCCGCCCGAAAGCAGGCAAGAGTCAGCTTCGCTATGGTTTATCGTTTTCGGGATGGTGTTTGCAAAAGAAAAGTAGATGCCAGGAGATAACGCTTGCGGTTATCGCGTTCTCGAGGTCAAGAAAGCCCTAACGATAATGAAAGGATAAATCGGGAAGCGAACCTAACGATGCGAAATCCGCTTGAAGTATCGCCGGTCGGGAAACCGGCGATAAAGGGAAAAGCCTGCACTTTACGCGCTGGGGAGATTATCCGACGCGGCGGTGGGTTCCAGCGCCGTTCTGGCGTAGGTCAGCGGCAGATAGACTCTGACCAGCAGTCCCCCCCGTTCGCTACTGCCCACTTCCAGCGAACCATGATGCGCATCAATGATACGCTGCACGATGGCCAGCCCCAGACCGGTGCCGCTGGTGCTGCGCGCGCTATCGCCGCGGACAAACGGCTGAAACAGGTGTTTGAGATCTTCGGGGGCGATGCCCTCGCCATCATCCTCCACCTGGAACCAGGCACGCTGAAGTTCGCTGCCGCTACTGACACGAATCCAGCCGTTACCGTAGCGCGTCGCGTTGACCACCAGATTCAGCGCCGCGCGCTTGATAGACAGCGGGCTGGCATTAACCATCAGTTCGCCATCCCAAAACTCGCTGTCGATCTCACGTTCATAACCGCTTTCCGAAGCAACCACCTCACCCAAAATACTGTTGAGGTCGGCGATCTCCATCTGCATTTCCTGACCGGTACGCAGATAGTCGATGAACTGTTCGATGATGGCGTTGCACTCTTCGATATCCTTATTGATCGACTCCGCCAGATATTCATCTTCTTTGTCCATCATCTCCGTCGCCAGACGAATACGGGTGAGCGGCGTTCGCAAATCGTGACTAACGCCCGCCATCAGCAAGGTACGGTCGTCCGCAAGAAGCTTGACGCCTGCCGCCATCTGGTTGAACGCACGGGTCACCGATCGCACTTCGGACGCGCCATACTCCCGCAACGGCGGCGGAATAATCCCTTTCCCGACCTGCAGCGCGGCGTGTTCCAGTTCCACCAACGGTCGGTTCTGCACCCGGATAAACAGCCAGGCGCCGCCGATCACCAACAGCATAATCGCCAGGGTATAACGGAAGAGCGGCGAGAAATCGCCCTGATGAATTTCGGTCAGCGGCACGCGCACCCAGATGTCGGGAGACAGCCAGGTTTTCAGCCACACGACCGGGGTATTTTTACTGACTTCGACACGCACTTCCGTCGGGCCGCCCAGCTGCTGCGCCATCTGCTGGCTCAGAAACTGATAGTGCTGCGCCCAGCGCAATCCGCTCTCTTCCGCGGCGGCATTGGTGTACAGCGAAATGCCCAGCTCCCGGTAGATCTCACGCCGAAAGGCCGGCGGCACTTCCAGCGTAGAACCGTCTTCCAGCTGCAGCTTGTCGGTCATCAGCATCCTGACCTCATAGGCCAGTACCTTGTTGAACTGCTGCAAACTCGGCAGGATCGCGAAGTTCAGCACCACAAGATAGGTGGTCACCAGGCTGACGAACAGCAAGGTGACAATCAGCAACAGCGTACGGGCGAAGGAGCTACGCGGAGAGAAGCGCCAGCGTCTCATGCCTTACTGCCGTCCGGGACGAAGACGTAGCCCAGACCCCAAACGGTCTGAATATAACGCGGGTGCGCCGGATCTTCCTCGACCATGCGGCGCAGACGTGAGATCTGTACGTCGATGGAGCGCTCCATCGCGCTGTATTCACGACCACGGGCCAGATTCATCAGCTTATCGCGAGACAGAGGCTCACGCGGATGGCTGACCAGCGCTTTTAGTACGGCAAACTCACCGCTGGTCAGCGGCATCGGCTCGTCGTCGCGGAACATTTCGCGCGTCCCCAGGTTCAGTTTGAATTTGCCGAAAGCGACAATCGCTTCTTCCTGAGACGGCGCGCCCGGCAGTTCGTTAGCCTGACGACGCAACACTGCACGAATACGGGCTAGCAGCTCACGCGGGTTGAACGGTTTCGGAATATAGTCGTCCGCGCCGATTTCCAGCCCAACGATACGATCCACCTCTTCCCCTTTCGCGGTCACCATGATGATCGGCATCGGGTTGCTCTGACTACGCAGGCGGCGGCAAATAGACAGGCCGTCTTCGCCCGGCAGCATCAGGTCCAGCACCATGAGGTGGAAGGACTCACGCGTCAGCAGACGATCCATCTGTTCCGCGTTGGCGACGCTGCGGACCTGAAACCCTTGTTCCGTCAGATAACGTTCCAATAACGCACGCAGACGCATATCGTCATCAACGACCAGAATTTTGTAATTCTCTTGCATTTTATGCTCCAAAGACGGGATGAACGCCTATGTTGATATTGTTCAAAACTTGTTAAACACTGGACAATCTTTTCTGGTATATATTCTAATCATAATTGTTACAAACCATATAAAAATACGTTGTAATCAAACATTTCCTTTGTCCATATTCGAAGATAATGACATATAGACAACATGAATTCCGTTATCGTTGATAGACGATTCGTCGTAACACCGAGATTTAATAACATAGATTTTTAACCGAGACGTATGAAAACCGATCTTATTACCCGTGAAGGATATGAGTCCCTGCATCAGGAGCTCAATTACCTGTGGAAAGAGCGCCGACCGGAAATCACAGAAAAAGTCGCCTGGGCCGCCAGTCTGGGCGACCGTAGCGAAAACGCCGACTACCAGTACAACAAACGTCTACTGCGTGAGATCGACCGACGCGTCCGCTACCTGCGCAAACGCCTGCAAGTGGTGCGAGTGGTGGATTACTCGCCGCAGCAGGACGGCAAGGTCTTTTTCGGCGCGTGGGTCGAGGTAGAAAACGAGGACGGCGACGTGAAGCTGTTCCGCATTGTCGGTCCGGACGAAATCTACGGCCGCAAGGACTACATCTCTATCGATGCGCCGATGGCGCGGGCGCTGCTGAAAAAAAGCGTCGACGAAGAGGCGGACGTCCCAACGCCAACAGGGAGAAAAACCTGGTACATCAATAAAATCGCCTACGGTACGACAGCCCCATAGCGCCATAATCACGCGTCCGCTTGCCACATTTTCTGGTCGGGCGGATGCGTAAAAATACATCGTTATCGCCAACGATAAACACCTGAACGCTTAATTCCCCGCCGCGCGTCTCACGTCAGGAAATAATCTTATCCCCGCGTAAAAACGTTATTTTTTCAACCCCGTCGACACCTGCTATTTACGCTGACAGCGAAATAAAACGCGCAATATTGCGGCGCTGAATAGCGTTATTTTTTCGGCAATGGAAGCACGCCCGACGCGCCGCAGAAAAAGCAATATCACCGGTTTAATCTAGTCTGAAATATATGTGTCATTTTTATCACTTACCGTGACTCTTGTTGATCATGGAGATCTGAATATGTTCAGCTTAGACACCTTATTGCAGGATCTGGCTCCGCATAGACACACGCCAACCTGGCAACGCACGGTATTACGAACGCTGTTATTTGAGCAGGAAATGCAGCAGTTCGCCCAACGCAATCCCCACCTGCGGGGGCTCGATCTGGTTGAAGAAGTACTGGACTATTTCGACCTTAACTGTGAAATGGTCGAAGGCGATTTGGAAAACATCCCCAGCCACGGTCCGGTGGTTCTGGTGGCGAATCATCCCATCGGCTCACTGGACGGACTCGCCCTGCTGCGCCACGTCGCCAGCGTGAGACCGGATGTCCGTATCGTCGCCAGCCAGCTGCTTTCCTACGTAGAACCGCTGAAGTCGCTGTTCTTCTCCGTCGACAACTTCAGTAACCGCACCAACCGCCAGCAAATCGCCAACATCCAAAATCATCTCAATCAGGATGGCGCCGTCATTCTATTCCCCGCGGGAGAAGTATCGCGCATCAGTTTGCATGGCATTCGCGACGGCCACTGGCACAGCGGATTTGTCCGGATGGCGGCCAAAGCGCGCGCGCCGATCGTTCCGATTCACATCAAGGGCCGCAACAGCGGACTGTTTTACCTTTCATCCCTGATTTATCGCCCGTTATCCACGCTGCTGCTGGTAAGAGAGATGTTTCATCAGCGCGGCAATAAATTAAGTCTGCGCATCGGCCCGCAAATCCCTTACGCGACCTGGAGTCAGGGTGAGTGGCAGGCCAACGATATGGCGGCTCGCTTCCGTCGCCATGTCTACCGCTTAGGTCAGGGCAAGCCGGGCTGCTTCGCCGGAGAGAAGCCAATCGCGCTGCCGGAAGACCGCTCGCGGCTGAAACAGGCTCTGGCCGAATGCGACGTGCTGGGCACCACCCCGGACGGTAAAACGATTTATCTCTATCAGCGCAAAGACGAAGACTATTCGCCGATTCTGCGCGAACTGGGACGTCTGCGCGAAATCGCGTTCCGCGCCGTCGGCGAGGGCTGCGGGCTGAGACGCGATCTGGACCACTTCGACGACCACTATCTCCATTTGGTGCTTTGGGACGAAGAGAAGCTGGATATCGTGGGGGCCTACCGTTTCACCACCACCGCCCACCGGGATCCGCAACAGCTGTACAGCCACAGCCTGTTTCAGTACGGCAGCGAAATGGAGACGATACTGGCCAACGGCATTGAGCTGGGACGCAGCTTCATTCAGCCCAAGTATTGGGGCAAGCGCGGACTGGAATATCTGTGGCTGGGCATCGGCGCCTATGTGGCGCGCTATCCGCAGTACCGTTATCTGTTCGGCCCGGTATCGCTCTCCGGCACGCTGCCCATTGCCGCCCGGGATCTGCTGGTGGCGTTCTATCGGCTGTATTTCCCGCCGCGTCAGCCGCTGGCTCGCTCCCGACGCCCTTATCCGGCATCGTTGCCGGATGTGCTGAAGCAGTTCGAGGGGAACGACTACCAGCAAGATCTCACGCGCCTGAAGAGTATGCTTAACAACCTCGGCTGCGCGATCCCCACGCTTTACAAGCAGTATTCCGAACTCAGTGAAACCGGCGGCGTACAGTTCATCGATTTCGGTATCGACCCGGACTTCAACAACTGTATCGACGGACTGGTGCTGGTAGACCTACAGCAGCTCAAGCCCTCTCGTTACCAACGCTATATCGCGCCGTTCGCGGCGGATCCCGCGCCCCACAACGCGCCAGAAAGCGATAAAGCCGACGCCCTCGGCTAATCAAGACAACGCCGGACGGAAGGGATCGATACCCTTTCCGTCCCGTTTCTTTCGGCCGCTTCCCGCGCTTTCCCCCCACGCCCGGCTTACGCTCACAACATCAGTTCACAATTTTCACCGCCCCAGCGCGCCCGTGCGGCGCGTTATTCAGCTACGCTTTTTGTACAGAAACTCACCATCAAAGAGATGCCCACGTCGTCGTAAGGAGCGAAAGCCTATGAAGCAAACCGTTGCCGATTTCGTAGCAAAAACGCTGGAAAGCGCCGGAGTAAAACGAATTTGGGGAGTCACCGGAGATTCATTGAACGGACTTAGCGACAGCCTGAACCGCATGGGCACCCTCGAATGGATGCCGACCCGTCACGAAGAGGTCGCCGCTTTCGCCGCTGGCGCCGAAGCGCAATTGACCGGAGAGCTGGCCGTCTGCGCAGGCTCCTGTGGTCCCGGTAATCTTCATCTGATTAACGGACTGTTCGACTGCCACCGAAACCACGTCCCGGTGCTCGCCATCGCGGCGCACATTCCTTCCAGCGAGATCGGCAGCAACTATTTTCAGGAAACGCACCCGCAGGAGCTGTTCCGCGAGTGCAGCCACTACTGCGAACTGATTTCCAATCCTGAACAGCTTCCGCAAGTTCTGGCGATCGCCATGCGCAAAGCGATCCTCAATCGTGGGGTGTCAGTGATTGTGCTGCCCGGCGACGTCGCCCTGAAACCTGCGCCCGAAGGCGCATCGACGGACTGGTATCCTATTCCGGCGCCGCGCGTGCTGCCGGAGGACAGCGAGCTGTACAAGCTGGCCGAACTGTTGAACGAATCCAAAAACATCACCCTGATGTGCGGCAACGGCTGCGCGGATGCGCACGATGACGTCGTGCAATTGGCCGCCACGCTACAAGCGCCAGTCGTCCACGCGCTGCGGGGCAAAGAGCACATCGAGTACGACAATCCTTACAGCGTTGGCATGACCGGGCTCATCGGCTTTTCATCCGGCTACCACGCGATGATGAACGCCGACACGGTGTTGCTGCTGGGAACCCAATTCCCCTACCGCGCGTTCTATCCGACCGACGCCAACATTATCCAGATCGACATCAATCCCGGCAGCATCGGCTCCCACTGCCATGTGGATATGGCGCTGCAGGGCGACATCAAATCGACCCTAACGGCACTACTGCCGCGGCTGGATCAGAAAGACGACCGCCACTTCCTTGATAAAGCGCTGAAACACTACGCCGAGGCGCGTAAGGGGCTGGACGATCTGGCGACGCCGAACGATAAACAGAACATTCATCCCCAGTATCTCGCCCAGCAAATCAGCCACTATGCCAGCGAAGACGCCATCTTCACCTGCGACGTCGGCACACCGACCGTTTGGGCGGCGCGTTACCTGAAGATGAACGGCAAACGCCGTCTCATCGGTTCGTTCAGCCACGGTTCAATGGCCAGCGCGATGCCCCAGGCGCTGGGCGCGCAGTCGGTCGATATTAACCGGCAGGTGGTCTCATTCAGCGGCGACGGCGGATTTACCATGCTGATGGGCGATTTTCTGTCTGTCGCGCAGCTCAAGCTGCCGGTGAAAATCGTGGTGTTCAATAACAGCGTGCTGGGATTCGTGGCGATGGAGATGAAGGCCGGCGGCTACCTGACGGACGGCACCGAGCTGCACAATCCCAACTTCGCGGATATTGCCAACGCCTGCGGCATCAAGGGCATCCGTGTGGAGAAAGCCTCCGAGCTGAACGCCGCGCTGGAAGAGACCTTCGCCCACGACGGCCCGGTGCTGCTGGATGTCGTCACCGCCACGGACGAACTGGTGATGCCGCCGGAAATCAAACTGGAACAGGCCAAGGGCTTTAGCCTGTACATGCTGCGCGCCATCATCAACGGCCGCGGTGACGAGGTGCTCGATCTGGCGAAAACCAACTGGCTGCGCTAGCCGACCGCTAGCGCAAGACGGTCAGTCGTTTAAGGCGGAACGGAAGTCCCGCAACGGCTGGCCGTTATACACCTGACGGGGGCGATAGAGGGTCAGCCCCTGCTCATGCATCTCCTTCCAGTGGGCGATCCAACCGCTGGTGCGCCCCACGGCGGCAATGACCGGGAACATCGCTGGCGGAAGCTTCATCGCCTTGAGGATCACCGCCGTATAAAAATCGGCGCTGGGGTAAAGCCGATGCTCAAGGAAATAGGCGTCGGTCAGCGCCACATGCTCCAGTTCCATCGCCACCTGCAGCAAGTCGTCCCCCATACCCAGTTCATTCAGCACTTCGTAGCAGGTTTTACGCAGGATCGCCGCGCGGGGATCAAAATGGTGATACACGGAATTGCCGAATCCCATCAGCTGCATTGCGCTACCGCCCTCCTTCGCCCGACGCACAAACTCAGGAACGCGATCCACCGTTTTGATCTCGCCTAACATTCGCATGCAGGCCTCATTCGCGCCGCCGTGCCGCGGCCCCCACATGGACGCCAGCCCCGCCGCAATACAGGCGAACGGGTTGGCGCCGGACGATCCAGAAGCCCGGACCGCCATCGTTGACGGGCACTGTCCGTGGTCGGCATGCAGGATCAGAATACGGTTCATCGCCCGTTCGAGGACAGGATTCACCTCATAGGTTTCCGCCGGAATGGAGAACAGCATGTGCATGAAATTCGCGGTGTAAGAAAGAGAATTCCGTGGATAAACCGCAGGCTGCTCAATGGAATATTTGTAGCTCATGGCGGCCAGCGTCGGCATCTTCGAGAGCAGCCGCACGGCCGCCAGTTCCCGGTGTTCGGGTTCTTCCACGTTCAGCACATCGTGATAGAACGCCGCCAGCGCCCCGACGACGGCGCACATCAGCGCCATCGGATGAGAATCCCGACGGAAGCCGCTGCACATTCGGCTAATCTGCTCGTGGATCAGCGTGTGGCGGGTGATCGTCTCCGAAAAGGCATCGTACTCCTTCCGTGAAGGCGCTTCGCCGTGCAGCAGGATAAAGCAGACCTCAAGGAAATCGCACTGTTCCGCCAGCTGTTCAACGGGGAAACCACGATGCAGCAGCACGCTGTCGACAGGATCGATATAGGTAATCGCGGACTCGCAGCCCGCCGTGTTGGCGAAGCCGGGATCGAAGCTGCACAGATTTTTATCGCCCAACGGACGGACATCCACCGCCTCCCTTCCCATCACGCCGCGGCGAATATCCAGCGTGATCTCTTCCTGCCCGCTCATCGTCAGCGTGGATGTTTTTACTGTCATGCCTCAATCTCCCGACCGAATGAACGCACTTACCCCGTCATACTGGCGTAGGCGGTCTAAAATCATCATGGCATCGCTGCCCCTTGTTCAATTAATACGCTAATTCAGCGTTAAGTCACAACAATCTGGCGGAATTTTGATGCAGGTAAACTTTCGCCGCAGCCCGCTTACGCGCCGCGTCTGCGTCGGCTGGCATTTTTCGCCGTCAATCCGTATAACTATCGCAAGCTTTTACACCCCTTAATTGAAGACGAGTGATATCAACCTCATGAATGCCTCATTAAGCCATATCATCGCCCAGGAGCTGAGCGCCCGCACCGAGCAGGTCAGCGCCGCGGTTCAACTGTTGGACGAAGGAAACACCGTCCCTTTCATCGCCCGTTATCGTAAAGAAGTGACCGGCGGGCTGGATGATACGCAGCTGCGTCAGCTGGAAGCCCGACTGGGTTATCTGCGCGAGCTGGAAGATCGTCGCCAGACTATTCTGAAATCCATCGACGATCAGGGAAAACTCACCGACGATTTGGCGCAGTCCATTCGCACCACGCTCAGCAAAACCGAGCTGGAAGATCTCTACCTGCCGTATAAACCCAAGCGCCGCACGCGCGGTCAGATTGCTATCGAGGCGGGCCTTGAGCCGTTGGCGGACAGCCTATGGAACGACCCGTCCCAGACGCCGGAAAACGCCGCTGAAGCCTATATTGACGCCGACAAAGGCGTGGCCGACGTCAAAGCCGCGCTGGACGGCGCACGTTACATCCTGATGGAGCGTTTCTCTGAAGACGCCGCCCTGCTGGCGAAGGTACGTGACTACCTGTGGAAAAACGCGCATCTGGTCTCCCGCATGGCGGAAGGCAAAGAGGAAGAAGGCGCGAAGTTCCGCGACTATTTCGACCATCACGAGCCTATCGCGCAGGTGCCGTCCCACCGCGCACTGGCAATGTTTCGCGGTCGCAACGAAGGCATCCTGCAACTGGCGCTCAACGCCGATCCGCAGTTCGATGAACCGCCCCGCGAAAGCTACTGCGAGCAGATCATCATCGACCATCTGGGCCTGCGGCTGAACAACGCCCCTGCCGACGGCTGGCGTCGCGCGGTCGTCAACTGGACCTGGCGTATCAAGGTGCTGATGCATCTGGAAACCGAACTGATGAGCAGCGTGCGCGAAAAAGCCGAAGACGAAGCCATCAACGTGTTCGCCCGCAACCTGAACGATCTGTTGATGGCTGCGCCTGCCGGAATGCGCGCCACCATGGGGCTGGACCCCGGCCTGCGCACCGGCGTTAAAGTCGCGGTCGTGGACGCCACCGGCAAACTGGTCGCGACCGACACCATCTATCCGCATACCGGTCAGGCCGCGAAAGCCGCCGCCAGCGTCGCGGCGCTCTGCATAAAGCATCAGGTGGAACTGGTCGCCATCGGTAACGGCACCGCCTCGCGCGAAACCGAGCGTTTCTTCCTTGATACCCAGAAGCAGTTCCCGGCCATCAACGCACAGAAGGTAATCGTCAGCGAAGCGGGCGCTTCGGTGTACTCCGCCTCCGAGCTCGCCGCGCTGGAATTCCCGAATCTCGATGTCTCGCTGCGCGGCGCGGTCTCTATCGCCCGCCGACTGCAAGACCCGCTGTCCGAGCTGGTGAAGATTGAACCGAAATCCATCGGCGTCGGCCAGTACCAGCACGACGTCAGCCAAACGCTGCTGGCTAAAAAGCTGGATGCCGTGGTGGAAGACTGCGTGAACGCCGTCGGGGTGGATCTGAACACCGCCTCCGTACCGCTGTTGACCCGCGTCGCGGGCCTGACCCGGATGATGGCGCAAAACATCGTCAACTGGCGCGACGAGAACGGCCGCTTCCTTAACCGTGCGCAGCTGTTGAAAGTCAGCCGTCTCGGCCCTAAAGCTTTTGAACAGTGCGCCGGGTTCCTGCGCATCAACCACGGCGATAACCCGCTGGATGCCTCCACGGTTCACCCAGAAGCGTATCCGGTGGTGGAACGCATTCTGGCCGCCACCGAGCAGAAACTGCAGGAGCTGATGGGCGACTCCACGGCGCTGCGCTCGCTGAAAGCCAGCGAATTCACCGACGAACGCTTTGGTATCCCCACGGTGACCGACATCATTAAAGAGCTGGAAAAACCGGGACGCGATCCTCGTCCTGAGTTCAAAACCGCCAGCTTTGCCGAAGGCGTAGAGACGATGAACGACCTGCTGCCGGGCATGATTTTGGAAGGCGCCGTCACCAACGTCACCAACTTCGGCGCCTTCGTGGACATCGGCGTCCATCAGGATGGGCTGGTGCATATCTCCTCGCTAGCGAACCGCTATGTGGAAGATCCGCATACGGTGGTCAAGGCGGGCGATATCGTCAAAGTGAAGGTGCTGGAAGTGGATTTGCAGCGTAAACGCATTGCGCTGACAATGCGTCTGGATGAGCAGCCGGGAGAAACCGGCGCGCGTCGCGGCGGTCAAGACTCGGCGCAGCCGCGCAAACCGTCCGCCAATAAACCGCGTCCGCGTGCAGCCAGCACATCGGCTGGCAACAGCGCGATGAGCGACGCGCTGGCGGCGGCGTTCAAAAAACGCTAACGCGACCAAGAGGGAGAGCGCGACAGGCGTTCTCCCTCTGCGTTCAGAGGTCGTGAATACCCCCTGATTTCCATCACGCAAGGCGGCTTCAGCTCGCCGGCGACAATGCCAAATGCCCTATCCAAACCCGCACAGTAGCAACACGCTGCATCGGTTCATTCCCGCTCGCACCATACTGCTCGTCAGGCCGCCTTTCAGAGACATGATGATCGTGCCGTTATCAAAACAATATCCCGGAGATGGCGGCGAGTACGTCAGCATGTGAAGGTTTTCCTGAACGTGCCCGTTGAACGAGTCGGTTTCGGTGAGAAAGAGGCGAACGTCAGATGAGAAAACATCGCCCGGCGAGCGCTCGCCTCCTTCTGAAAAGCGATGCGGCCCACACGGGCGATCGTGAAAGGCGAATTACGCTTCCCGCAGCGCCTGCGCCGGAGAGTGTCGCCAAGACAGCATCGCAGGAACGGTCAATACCACCGCCGCGATGACCAGTAGTAGCAGCGAGAACTGAATGTCCTCCTCGCCGAGCGTGACCGGCAGCACAAAGCCGCTTTTCTCACTCATCACGACGGCAATCGCTTTCGCCGCCAGATAGCCCAGACCCACGCCGGTCAGTATGCCCGCGCTCACCAGCACCATCAGCCCGGACCAGACCAGCAGAAAAATGCCGGAACGCGGTGCGCCAAAGGCGCGCAGCGCGCCAATCTGTCTGCGGCGCTGATGCAGGTGCAGCACCGCGACCATCGCGACGGCAACCCCCACCAACCCCTGCGTGCCCATCGCCACGTAGTCCAGCAGCAGACGAATATCCCCCAGAATGCCGTAGAGCTTTACCAACACTTCGCCGGGGAACACCGCCAGCGTGCTGTCCGTACGGAACTGGGCGCGTAGTTGATAAGCCCCGGCAATGCTTTTCGGTTTGACCACGATGGCGGGGACGCCCGCGGGCGTCCCGGCGTGATGCTCCTCCGCCTCATCGCCGTCGTGATGATGTTCATCCTCTTCGTCGTGCTCATGTCCCGGCACGGCGATGCCATGCACTCGCCAGACCGCCGTGACCGGCACCAGTATGGCGCGATCCCAGGCGCTGCCGTCTTCCGGCAGCACGCCAACAACGGTGTAGTGGACATGCTCATGCGCGTG
Source organism: Lonsdalea britannica (assembly GCF_946477055.1). Classification (GTDB taxonomy): domain Bacteria; phylum Pseudomonadota; class Gammaproteobacteria; order Enterobacterales; family Enterobacteriaceae; genus Lonsdalea; species Lonsdalea britannica_A. The sequence goes on from NZ_CAMKXG010000007.1 coordinate 30,788, forward strand.
CGCGCCGCTTTCGCCTACGCGGCCGTGGATCGGGCTAAAGGTATCGCCAGGTTTCAAGCCCGTATGCGCACCGACTACGGCGTCGAAATCCTGTTCAAACCCCCGTCCGCTCTGGAGCGCCCGCTTGCCGTTATCGGTGACCAGCGGGGCCGTTGTCCCCACAACCGGCATGCCTTGATAGAAATCGCCGAATGCCACCGGCGCGGCCCACTCGACCAACGGATGATGCTCCAGCGTCTCCAGCACCGACGCCGGGATCAGCGTCAACGCCGACGGCTGGAGAAAGACCGATGACAGAACCAGCTGCGTTTCGCTACCCGGCGCGCCGATCACCAGATCGAAACGATCCGCCGCGCGCGCGCTCCCTTGCTGTAACGCTCGCTCCTGCAGGTTTACCGCAATGCTCAGCGCCGTCGCCAGCGCGATCAGCAGCATGACGACCAACATACCGGGCCACAGCCTGCGCATATCGGCGCCTAATAACGTCCAGGGGATCATGCCGTTTGCTCCTTCTTTTTCTCATCCGACACGATTCGTCCCTGTTCCAGCCGGATGCAGCGCGCCATCCCCTCGGAGAGCTGACGATCGTGCGTGACCGTGATCAGCGTCGTGTGAGTGTCCCGCGCCAACGCGATCAACAGCTCGGCGATCTGTTGGCCGTTATGACGATCCAGACTGGCGGTCGGCTCATCGGCGACGATCATGTCAGGCTCGCCCAGCAGCGCTCGCGCCACGGCGACCCGCTGTTTTTCACCGCGAGACAACCGTTCCACCGCCCGCTTTCCGGTATCCAGACCGACGCGCTCCAGTAGCTCCGCCGCCCGCATTTTTAGCGCGCGCGGAAGTCGCCAGTAGTGAAAACGCGCGGGCAGTAAGACATTTTCTAACGCCGACAGGCCGGGAAATAAATGAAAGTCCTGCATAACCAGACCGACATGGCGAGCACGCCACCGATCGCGACCGGCTTCGCTCAGGGTCAATAACTCCTGTTGATCCCATCGCACCGATCCGCTGGCCCGTCCGTCCAGCCCAGTCATGACGTTAATCAGGGTCGTTTTGCCCGAGCCCGATGGCCCGACGATGGCGACCCGCTCGCCCTCCGCAATATGGAGATGCGGAATGTCTAACACCGGCTCCGGCAGATCGGGGAACGTCACCTGCAACTGCGTCATTTGTATCATCGCCATCGGCTCCTAAGGCGTTTTGAAGTGCGCATCGCGCAGGCGTAACAAGCTGACGAAACCGCTGTCCGGATCGGTCCACGATCCATATTCCAGCACGCCGTCCACCTCGATAATGGTGTTGTTCTGCACGAAGGTCTGCCGCTTGCCGAGATAGACCACGACGATGTCTTCCGGCCAGTCCGCATCCGACGAACAAAACGGACACAGCGCCATCGGCATTTTGGTCAGAACAAAGAATTGCGCCTCGGCCTTTAACGGCGGCGCCATGAATCCCCGCATTTTCACCCGTTGTCCCGCCAGCGTTTTCACGTCGTTGGAAAATTCGGCACCCAGCACGCCGAACGACGCATACAGCTTGTCGAACGAGAGTTCAGGCACCGAGGCCGCACGCACAGGCTGCATGACGCTCAGGGAGAAAATAAGCAGGAACAGCGGGGCAATTAGCCCCGCCGCAAGACGTGTTAACCGTGGCATAACACGTTATTTCTTCGTGGTGTTGCGGGCATCGATAGCGAGCGCATCGACGATCACCCGGAACAGCTGCGTGTTATCCATATAACCGCGGATGGCTTCGCCGCCGGGGCCGCTGGCCTGAATCACCATGTCGTCCACGGAGTGAACGCCGGTATCCACCGAACGCGGCAGAATGCCTTCACGCAATACGGCGCCGGGGACAGAGGCGTAGGCCTTGTTGGCGACGTACTCATCTTTCTCATTTTTCACCGACGGGACAAACGTGCCATCCAGCTTCGGACGGAAGGTTTCGTAGTAATCCGGGTAGTTGTTAAAGAAGACCGCCAGACGTTTAGAAACGTTGACGTCATCCGGATAGCCGTCTTTATTGGCATCCTGATAGTTCGGGTAGCCCGCATCTTCATAAACGCCGACTTTTTCACGCATTTCCGTCCCCGGTTTGTCGTCGTCCACCGTACCGATAATGGAAATGCCATGGGTGTGGTCGCCGGTCACGATGATCAGCGTATCCGGATGGGTTTCTACGAATTTCTTCGCCACCGCCACAGACTGGTCAAGCATGATGGTGTTATAGAACGCGCGCTCCCAGTCCAGCGGATGTGAGGCTTTGTCGATCAGCGCCGATTCCACCATCAGGAAGAAGCCGTCTTTATTTTTAGACAGCACATCCAGCGCGGCCTGCGTCATGTCAGTCAGGTCCGGCTGATTGGGGAATTTCTTGGCGACGTCGTTTTTCAGGAAACGACGGTCAAGCACGCCATCCATGTTGCCGGTATGGAACAGCCCCAACAGTTTGGTGGCGGTCGCGGCGTTCTGCTTCAGCGTCTTCGCATCCGTCGCCAGCGTATAACCCGCCTGCTGGAATTTCTCGACGTAGTTAATATCGTCTTTGCGCTTCGAGCC